>CANBSH010000084.1 GCA_947372105.1 Chitinophagaceae bacterium | reverse complement strand
TAATTATTGTAGGCGGTGGAAATATGCCCGATTCTCTATTTACTTTTTTCGCTCAATATTGTGGAGGAAAGAATCAGCCAGTAGTATATATCCCTACAGCGACAAGTGATGAAAAATATATTCAAGAGGGCGGACACTTAGTTAAATTTACTTCGAGAGGTTTTACGAACTTATCAACCATACATACCCGCAATAAAAAAGAAGCGGATGATCCTAAAAATATTGAGTTAATCCGCAAAGCCAAGGGTATCTTTTTTGGAGGCGGTGATCAGGCCTTATTGACAGCTGCATATGGGGGCACGAAGTTGTATGATGAATTCATTGCGTTATTAAAAAGAGGTGGCGTGATAATGGGAACTTCGGCGGGCGCCACTATCATGGGATCCTTATTGGTAGGGGGCGATGCCCGCAATGACCTCACTAAAAAATACGATTTTGAACCTGCCTTTTCCTTTGTACAAAATGTAGCCATTGATCAACATGTGTTGGCACGCAACAGACAATTTGATTTAATTCCAGTGATTGAATATTATCCTACTAATATAGGAGTGGCTATAGATGAGTCTACTGCTATCATTGTGGATGCACAACAATTTAAAGTGATTGGAGCATCTTATGCATTATTATTTGATCCGAAGGATTGGGAACAACAAAAAAAGGAATGGGGCAGAGTGATCAAACCTTTTAAGATGATGTCTGCAGGCGATTGTTTTAATTGGACGACTAGGAAGATAACCCCTTAAATTTTTCTTGAATTATCGCTTGTACTTCCTTGCCTTGAATTTTACTTTCTAACCAAGAAATAATATCTAAGTACATAAAGGCGCGACTTTCTAATTTATTTTTCTCTAAAGGTTTTAGTGCTTCTAATAAATCAGTAAATGCTTTTTTAATATCTACATTTTTATTGACTAAACTATTTTCGGCACCGCCTTGTTGAATAGAAGTTCTTAAAAAATTAAATAATACTTCTTCTACCGTACTTAAGTTTTTCATCTTATACATAAATCGATATGTTGATTTAGATAAGTAACTTACTACTTCCATATTGCCTAATTCATAATGTGCAATTAAATGCAATAGGCGCGCATAACATTGAATATCGTCACGCAAATTTACTTTCCAATTAATGATACGATTTAAATAATCAATTGCTTTTGCAGGTTTTCCTGCACCAAAATATAAGCAAGCAATTTTATAGTAAAATACCAGTATGCGATGACTGTCTAAATAAAGATCAATCTCTTTCAACTTCGCTTCCATACTGGGTATCATGGTAAGGCCTTCGCTAAAACTACCTTCTAAAAAGTGCTTATTAATTTTAGCAATGTATAAGTAAATAAAGGATTGAATTAAATTATTTTTATTGTTTAATACAATGGAAGTATTACTAAAATTTTCAAGAATCAAAATAGTTTCTTGTAATTTTTGAAAATTCCTTAAATCAAAATGAGCGCTAATTAAATTGTGAAGTCCTTTAATATATTGAGCTGTTTCATTTTGCTTCATGTTGTCGGAAGCTTCAAATAAATCTACCCACTTTTGACTGTATCTATAATGCAATAAAAAATCTTGATTAATAAATCCATACCAACAATGACATTGATAGCGGTATAGTTTTTCATAAAACCCATTAGCCGTTTTTACTTTTTCTAAAATAGGATCTTGCATTAAAAGGTCTAATGCAGTTCGGTCTTCATCATTACGTGCATGACCATGTTGAATATACCAACCATATAATTGCAAAGACAAATTAGAGGATTGTGCAATGAGTGATAAACGTTCATTGGCTTCATCAATTTCATCACTCAATTGTTTGGCACGATCTTGCATGCTACGAGTAATGTGCAAGGACTCAATCTTTTTTTCTAAAAACAATACCTGTAATAAATAAGTGACTTGATTGTTTTGCTTAGTAAGTGTTTTAATTTTTTCAAGCAAACGTAAACTTTGAATATAAAGACCTTTATTGTATAAAATTTTGGCGTGGTCTAATTGCTCGTGAATTTGCAAGTCAATGTTTTCATTTTGCTTCACAATACGTAAGCTGGACAAAATTTGGTCGTATAAATGGGCCTTTAAATTGGAAAGCTGTTGTTTTTGAAGGGACTCGTTCTTGCTCAATAAAACCTCCTCGTCATATTCCTTCATTTTGTCCAAAGCATCAAAAAGCTGGATAATCTTTAAATCAGCAGACGCCGAATTCCGCTTCACATACAATTTGAAGTTGCGTTTTTCAGCCCTTTCTAGGGATTTAACCAAAATAAATAAAGCATCCGTGCTTAAGTTGGGCATCGTAGCTGGTTTAAACTCAAAATATTGAAAATCAAATAGTTAAGCAATAAATATTGCCATTACACATTGTAAATTAACACTAAAAATGATGTGAATTACTTGTTGATATGGGGTAATTTTAAACAATAACCGGGCCTGGAGCCCGTTTTGTATCTGTAACAGATTCATAATCAATAAGATGCTTGCCGGCAAGGACCACTAAAACCTGCCAAAAAGGATCTTTTTCGAATACTATTAAATAGAAATCAAGATGAGCGAGAAAGTGTACATTTTTGACACCACTTTAAGGGATGGCGAACAGGTTCCGGGCTGTAAATTAAACAGTAAGGAAAAGTTGGATTTAGCAGTAAGGCTGGAGGAGTTAGGAGTGGATATATTGGAAGCGGGATTTCCGGTATCCAGTCCAGGTGATTTTGAGTCGGTACATCAAATAGCCAAAACATTAAAAAATACGGTGGTATGTGGTTTGTCACGCGCGGTGCAAAATGATATTGAAGTAGCTGCCGCAGCATTAAAACCAGCTAAGCGTTTTAGAATTCATACGGGTATAGGCACTTCCGATTTGCACATCAAGTATAAATTTAATGCAACACGTGAAGAAATTATTGAACGCGCAATTAACGCAGTAAAGTTAGCGCGCAATTTTACAGATGATGTTGAATTTTATGCCGAAGATGCAGGACGCACTGATAATGAATTTTTAGCAAGAGTGATTGAAGCAGTGGTAAAAGCAGGTGCAACCACTTTAAATATTCCAGATACTACAGGTTATTGCTTACCTTATCAATACCAAGAAAAAATGGCATATTTAGCCAATCATGT
>CANBSH010000083.1 GCA_947372105.1 Chitinophagaceae bacterium | reverse complement strand
GGGGGCTGTTGGCGGCGATCATATCGCCGCTTAATTGATACACAAGTCCATCTATTTTCCATCGCAAGGTATTATACACCGCCATCACCGTATCGTTATTAGATACATTCTTAGAGTCGTTTTTTCCACGCGTACTTGCATACAATTCCGTTGTGTATTTTATTTCAAGAAGGCGAGTGATGAGGCCGCGGCTTGCAGAAGGAATGTGTGGCGGCTGCGCCCGCGCAGCCGCCACAAAACTATTCATCGCAAAAATCACAACAAAAGCAAAAACCCCAATCTTATTTTTTTTCATATCCATTATTATTTTATAAAAAGAAGGCTTTAGTTTCCAATAAACCTTCCGACTGTGGGTTTTGATCATAGCCGTTTTTACTTAAATCCTTATTCACTAATTGTATCACTTTTTGCATTGAGGTATTATCGCTGTATTGCATTAAGTTTTTAAGTAAGTAATAAGTAAAAGCGCCATTAAATCGATTATTTATGTAGGCGTCTGCACTTAGTTCATTGGAAGCACAAGCACTTAATAAGGCTCCGTTAAGTGGCTTTACAATGGCATTTTGATACAAAGTATCGGAAGGTCCTTCCTCCAATATGCTTGCTTCATTTGCCTTTGGCTTTAGCGTATTAAAGTACCGATAATGCTTTTCCACTCCCTGAAAAGGGTCCCTCGACAAATCCTCTGCATGACAACTATCCGATATCCATACAAAATGCACTCCCTCTGGGATGCCTGCAAACAATTGCGCAAACTCTTTATCCCTTAATGCAGTCTCTTCCCTTCCATCATAATCATAGGGACAGATAATTTCATCCAATCCATCTTTTTCAAGCGGCTTGTTGTGTGTGGGTATTTGAGACCCATGACCACTATAGTGAAACAACAATGAATCTCCCGCTTGCGCTCCTTCCATTAACCATTTGATGTTTGCTACAATTCCTTTTTTAGTAGCGTCTTTATCTGTGAGCTTCTTGATATTCTCAGTAGCATACATTTTATTTTTTTCGGCGATAAAATTTTCCATATCTAATATATCGTTCACACATCCCCTTAAATCATTCCTAGAATCGGGGTATTTATTAATACCTACTAACAATGCTTTGTTGTTCATAATTTTTAGTTTTAATGCTTGAATGTAGAATTAAAATAGGCGCTTCCAAATTATATTTTTACTTTTACGAAGTCACCTGAAACGCTTTACTAGAAAGGATTCTATTGCATTCCTTGTAAGATGAATCCAGGACTAAATTGTCTACTTTTTTCTATTTAGAATTTGCGCTAAAAAATATTTTTATGAAAAAGGATTCCTCACTACGCATTGGCAAGAGTTTCTTGCTTTTTATCATTGCCTTTGTATTATTAGTCACCACCGCACCCATTGGTTTTTTGTATGCGCTCATACGTCAAACCTTTTTTTCTAAAACAAAACCTTTGCGTATTTTTTTGGTAGAAGTGGCTCTTGCATTAGATGTTGCTGGCAATGTCATGATGCAACATTTATTAAACGACACTTTATTAGTCAAGAACCCTAACACATATTACTTTGGTAACTCTAAAGAAACCATTAGTAGCGTCATAGGAAAGAACAGCCTCACCCAAACCCTCAGCTTCCTGGGCATCGCCTTAAACGCCTTCCTCAACCTGCTCGACAAAAACCACTCCCTCAACTCCATCATCTACGACCTCAAAGCCTGGTGGGGTAGATAGAGGTTTAGTTTGTATTTAAAATAAGTTCACAAAATGTGAACATATTGAATTAATATTAACTTTTTTAAATAAACACCTTATGCAAACTTTAAAATACAAGGTCATTTCTTCTAAGAGTCAATATAAAGAGTATTGTGACATTTTGGAATCATTGATATTTACTTCTCCAAGTAATAAAAATTTGAAGGATGAAATAAGCCTGCTCACATTACTTATAGAAAAATGGGATTTCGATCATAATACTTTTAATGATTTAGATCCTGTTCAATTACTTCAATCGTTTATGACATCCTACAATTTAAAGGCAAAAGATTTAGTGGAACTATTAGACATTAGCAAAGGCTATGTTTCAGATATTCTTAATTATAAAAAAGGGTTCTCAAAATCAGTAATACGAATTCTTGCTTCACATTTTAAAGTTTCTCAAGAGGCTTTCAACAGACCATTTGTTTTGAAAAACCTGGAAATCACCAAAGAACCAGTTAAAAAAATAGGCACCAAAAAAGTCACTATTTGACACCTATTCAAAAAACAATTGTGGTCCCGGCAAGGACTTGAAAAGCTTGCCATCAAATAAAAAACAATTGTGGTCCCGGCAAGAATCGAACTTGCATTTAATGTTTAGGAAACATCCGTTCTATCCATTGAACTACGGGACCGGCTCAAAACTGGGGGTTTTCCCTAGGAATGAGGAGGGCAAAAATAACCACATAATTTGGTATCTTCGCACCTCTAATACAATACAATATGGGTTTTTATAATATCATTATTAAGTATCGCTTTTGGCTTAGCTTGATCGCTATATTTGGAGGTTTAGGCCTTGAACTTACTGGTGCAGCTGGCTTTTGGCCTGTTTTTCCGCTGTATTTTATTGGTTTGATAGGTATTTTAAGCCATTTCTTTATTGGACCTCTTCGTTTGGTGCAAGCGCCTATGGAGGCGGGGGATATGGACGAGGTAGAGCGTATTTTGGCGACCATCTGGTTCCCCTCTTTATTATATAAGCCTGTGCGCAGTACTTATTATACAATCAAGGGTAATATTGCTATGGTAAAGCAGGATTTTGATACTGCAGAGAAGCATTTAAAACATAGTAACGATTTAGGTTCGGCGATGCCCGAAGCAGAAGGTGCTAATAAATTGCAATTAGGAATGATGGCGATGCAAAAGGGAGATACTAAGCAAGGAGAAGCATACATACGTGCAGCGATTCGTGCCGGTATTCCAGATAAAGAAAGTGAAGCCGTTGCTTTTTTAAGCATGTGTCAGATATTTATGAACAAGCGCGAGTTTCGTGCTGCAAAAGATTATTTCCGAAAAGCAAAAGCATGCAAGCCCACTACCAAACAAGTAGTAGATCAAATTAAAGAAATAGAGAAATACATTTCTCGCATGCCTGGATAATTTTTCATTTTACGTTTGA
>CANBSH010000082.1 GCA_947372105.1 Chitinophagaceae bacterium | reverse complement strand
ATTTATGACTTTTTATTGAATTTAATAAAATTTTATTACCTTTACATTATGATTAAGCTAAAAATAGATATCCCAGACAAGCCTTACTATCAGGAAATGGGTGAAATGTTGCCCTATACCTATTTTGACGGAAGAAAGTGTAAATACTGCATGACTCCTTTTCCAGACCATACCAATAAATCACGTGAATTCTGTGAAAAACGCGTGTTTCCAGATGGCAGAATCATAGATTGTAAGAGCCTTTATTGGACCCCAGAGAGAAGGCAAGAATCAAAAATAGAAAAAAAGCAACAGGAGATTTGCCGCAGTTTTCTAGAATTAGCAGGACTAGGAAAAACTGAAATGTCTTGGGAAGAATTTTGCACGAAAGGATTCTCCTTTAACTTATCAAAGCAGTCATATATTTCAATTGAGAATAAAATGGTGATAATCTTTGAAGATGGTCACTTATTAATAGACCCAAGTACTTACAACATTAAAATAGTAAAATAATGAATCCAGAAATTATTAAAATAGCTATAGAAAATAAAGCTTTTTTAGACGCCTTAAAGTCGCAAATTCCAAGTCAACAGACAACGGTTGCAGCTAGCCCTAACAAACCATTAAAAAGTGGTGGGATTTGGAAAATAGTATTTGTTGCAGGTGCAGTAATTTTAGGATACAACATTTATACTTATTATGATAAAAAGAAACGATTAAATAATTAGGGCTGATATCTCAATCATTAAGTGAAATTAATTATTTGATATCTTTTCTCCTTTCACTGGAGAATAATCTAATTTTAATACTCCATTTACTTTAAGTTGATCAAAATAACATTTAGCACCAGTTGCCTTTGTCATGTCCTCCACATTTTGTAAATGAAAATGTAAATGAGCTTCTGAAGAATTCCCGGAATTTCCACACAAACCTAATAATGCTCCTGTGCTAACTTTCTGACCCTGCTTCACCACTATGGAATGTTGTTTAAAATGCGCAAAGAAAGCATATTCACCAGTAGCTGTTTTAATGACAACAGTATTCCCTGGTATATAAATAGGATTTAGAACTCCTGGAATATTATCTTTTACGCCATCCACCACCAAAACTACCTCGCCTTCACATGGTGCATATAATTCCTTACCAAAAGCATAATAGTCCTCATTAGACTCCCCTGTACCTTTGTGGGTAGAACCTTGCTCATCTTTAATCAATATATCAAATGCATTTTTTTGAGCAACACTTTCTACATGATAGTTTTGCTCCTTTGTGTCTCCACCCCATGTAACTGACCACTCCCCTTTAAATGGAAGTTTCATTTTAGTAGTATTTCTTATAATTTCTTTTGCTTCAGTATAAGGCTTAAATACTAAACCTGCAATTTCTTTTTTTGGATTCAATGTTAATGTCATTCCTAAAACAGCATTATCAAAAGTAGTTTCATATAAAGCTGATGCACTTTGTAGTCTTACAAACCTTATTTTCTTAATAGATCCAAGTTGCGATTTCAACCCTGCGCTTACCTGTGTAAATTTTTCAATAGGCAAGGCCGTATTCATTTCAGGAGAAAACATCGCCACAATACTGTCATTTTTGCTTTCATTAAAAAAAGACACAAAATTTGTTGACACTTGTTTGTAGTTGTCTTTTTCTATTTGCGAGTTTGCAGAATTGAATATTGATAAAAAAGTAATAAGAATGAGTATGTATTTCATGGATGCAAATTTATACGATTAAAAAGATAAAATAAATAAATCTATATCTAATTTAGCTAGCAGATGAACTATTCAGGACTTTTATCGATTGACGTTTTAATCAAAACGCCTGACTCATTATATAATTTAAAAACGCCTGTTGCTTTGTCTTGAATGAATTTTCCTTCTTGTTTTAACTGTCCATTCATATAATATAGTCTTTCATATCCGTTTAATTTTCCTTCAGAATAATTTTGTTCGTAAAAAATTAAGCCATTATCATAATACATAATTGATTTCCCATCTAATTCTCCTTTTTTGTAGTTCGAAATTCTCTTAGGCTTGTAAATAGAATTATAACCGAATTGAATAAACTCGCCATCTCTAAAACCTTCTTTGTAATTTTGAATTTCTAAAATATTATTTTTTGGTAGTTGTAAGTCTAAAATTGAGTCCTGAGGAATCTTTTTGTTATAGCGAAGTCGTGTTTCTATAACCTCTGGGTCTTGATATTTTATCCATTTACCATCATATTCCCCATTTTTGTATGAACCCTCAGATTCTAAGTATCCATTGCCATAGAAATATTTCCAATTCCCAATTGGCATATGATTTTCTAATTTTCCAATAGCAATTAAAACACCTAAATCATTTTTCCATTCTGTATTAGATGGATTTGATTTAAAATTTTTTAGTGATTTATAATCAACCGCTGATACATACTTCTTTGGTTCGCTTCTTGTGCATAAATTTGTGTAAATAACACCATCATGCATGTAGGCATAAATAACCCATTCTTCATTTTCATTAACAAACAAACCGCAAGAAGCAACACTTAATGCTGTATAAATAGTCACTTTTTTTGATTCTATATTCCCTTTAAATATTTCGTCAATTTGAAATTCAATTTTCCTTTGTTTGTCTGTTTCTTCTTTTTGATTTATTATAACTTTTATAGCTTTGCCTGAAATAATATATTCACTGTTATTGTAATGTTTTATAGTAACAGGACCCCTATCTGTCCTACAACTACATGCAATAAGGTTAACTGGGAGAGCTAATAAAAAAAAAAGTATAATTTTCATTTTTATGTTTATATAATGTAAAGTTCTGTCATTTTTTTGGGTATTCAAAGTATGAGGTTTGGTATAACAAAACAACCTATGCAGGTCACATGTTTAGTTTTCAATAACGGAGGATTAAAACCAATCATGTTTTAATTTAAAAATTTAAATGAGCAACAATTATTAATATTTGAGAGATACTGCAATTGCTAAATTATTTGCTTTTAAATAAGGTGGGAATCTACCCCAAACATTATTTAATCCAAGTTGCCATATATCCATATTAGGGGCTTGATTTTTAGACCACCCAATGCTAGGTGCATAATTTGTAACTGTCTTTCCATTTATTTTAGTCTCCGTAGCATTGTATGGGATTCTTAGCCACTCAATTGCAATGAAAAAGTCTTTATTGGGAATGTAAATCTTGTACTTCTCCA
>CANBSH010000081.1 GCA_947372105.1 Chitinophagaceae bacterium | reverse complement strand
TTTATGATTTAGATATTGGCCCAGGGTTAGAAGCCATCAGAGTGCCGCCAGGTCAATATACTGTAGTATTAAAAGCGGATAATACAATACAAAAAACAAGTTTAACAGTATTGAAAGATCCTAACATTCATTCTAATGATTTGGATATTAAAGCACAGTATGTGTTTGGGCTTGATTTAAATACCCAAATAAATTTGTGCTTGTCTTTGATTGAAAAATTGGAAACAAAACGTGCACAATTATTAAAAGAAAACACAACTTCTTCTATCGCCCAAGAAAAAGTTATTTATAATATTGAAAAACAACTTTTTGATATTCATTTAACAGGGTCGCGTATGGACATATTTCGTAACCCTGCCAAATTGTTGGAGCGTATGTTGACCATTCGAAAGGAAAGTCAAACTTATGGCGCCGACTTCCCACCAACTTCGCAACAGAAGGCTGTATTTGCGGCATTGAAACAACAACTTCAAAAAGTATCCGAAGAAGTCAAAAAACTTCAGTTATAATTAATATCTTTAAAATCACTTAATATAAATTATCATGTCACATAATCGTAGAAAATTTTTAAGCTTGACTGCACTTTCTGCAGGAGCACTTACTTTTAGTAATTCATTATTTGCAAAAAACGGACAACAGGGCGCGTATGATTTACCAAAATCTATTAGTGATTTACAGCCTATGAAAGAGGGTATCGTACCCATTAGTGTAGAAGAAAGAAAGCAAAGAATTCAAAAAGCGCAATCCTTAATGGAGCGTGAAAAAATAGATGCGATATTTTTAGAAGGAACGACTTCATGTTATTATTTTACGGGGATGCGTTGGGGACAAAGCGAACGTACCTTTGGTGTAGTGATACCTAGTAAGGGTCCCATTGCTTATGTGTGTCCTAAGTTTGAGGAAGATAGAGCACGTGAATTATTATTACCCGTGTTTGGTGATGAAGTACGTTGCTGGGAAGAACACGAAAGTCCATATGCAGTGATATTTGGAATTGTAAAAGATAGAGGAGTACGTTATCGCAAAATTGGAATGGAAGAAAGAGTTCGATTTTTTATTGCAGATGGCGTAAAAAAAATAGCAACCGGTTTTGAAGTAGTAGACGCAACGCCTATTACTGCTGGATGTAGAATGATTAAAACACCAGCAGAACTTGCATTGATGCAAAAAGCAAGTGATGTTACTATTGAAGCTTACAAAGCAGCATTCCCTACTATTCGTGATGGCATGTCTCAAACTGAATTTAGCAATAATATTTCTGCAGCTTTTAGAAAACTAGGATACAGTGGTGGAGCTTCTGTACAAATTGGTAAGTATTCTGCTTTACCTCATGGAAGTATCACTCCACAAACCATACATGAGGGCGATGTAGTGATGGTAGATGGTGGAACAAGCTGTGAAGGATATGCATCTGATATTACTAGAACTTTTGTTGTTGGTAAAGCAACACAACGTCAAACGGATGTTTGGAATTTAGAGAAAAAAGCACAAGACGCTGCTTTCAATGCTATAAAAATTGGAGCTCCATGTGAACAAGTAGATGCAGCTGCTAGAGCTGTGATTGAAAATGGCGGCTTTAGTAAAAATTATAAATTACCAGGATTGCCTCATCGTACCGGACATGGTATTGGATTAGAAGGACACGAGTGGACTAATTTTGTAAAAGGAAATAAAACACCCATTGCAGTGGGAATGTGTTTTAGTGATGAGCCTACTATTTCTATTCCAGGTGAATTTGGAATTCGATTAGAAGACTGCTTATATATTGGAGAAGATGGACCACACTTCTTTAGTAAACAAAGTATTTCTATCGATCAACCATTTGGATAAACTCAGCTCCTAATAGAATTTTTCAGGGCCAATTTTTTAATTCACTCTCTGTAAACTGACTATTGCAGAGGGTGTGGCAGGCCTTGATGGCAGTAATAAAGCAGCAGAACCTGTGACACAGGAGTTGGTGTTTTTGACACTGAAATATATTTCAATGTAATCGTTCACGCCAAGGTCTACCCAAAAGGAGGCGGACACTACATTTTTTACATTTGACCCTTGTATCGTGTATACATTATGCGTATTGGCATAAGCAATACTATTACGTCTTACCCAAACGCTTATGTCGTCGGTGCCCGCATCTGATTTTATAAACTGCAATGAATATTTCACATTGTAAATACCTGGATTTACGACGGTGATTCTGGAAGGTAACCCACTTGTATTATTAGTGACGTTAATGTTATTCGAAAAATTAGAAAAATTAAATTTAATAGATAAGGCAGTGGCGGCTGCTGTTTGTTGTTTGGCAGTATCATAAAAACTTCCATAATCATCTCTGATGGGGGTATAATTTAAAGCTTGTGTAATATCGGTAATTGACAAACTGCCTAGGCTTATTTTATTATTTATACGGTTACTTAAACTTGATGTATCTATTTTAGGAATTTGATTGATTCTGTTACTTAAATAAATGGTATCTAATTTATTGAGCTTTAAGTTGATTCTATTACTTAGACTAGTGGTATCTATTTTGGGAAATAAATTAATTCTATTACTCAATGATAAAGTATCACTACTATTTAATTTTAGATTAATACGATTGCTAAGACTGCTTGTATCTGTTTTGGGAAATAAATTAATTCTGTTACTTAGAGATAAAGTATCACTACTATTTAATTTTAGATTGATTCTATTACTTAAATAAATGGTATCTAATTTATTGAGCTTTAAGTTAATTCTATTGCTGAGTGATAAGGTGTCGGAATTGTTTAGCTTTTGATTTATACGACTGCTGAGACTACTAGTGTCTGTTTTATTTAATTTGTCATTGAGTAATGCTAAAACACCTACCGATGCTGGTTTTTCAGAGTCTAAGGTATTATTGACTTTATCTAGCTGCCAATTATTTTTGACTTCTTTGATGCTGGTAAATCCAGTGCCGCCTTGGGCTAAATTTAAAATGCCTACTACATTTTTTGCTTCAACTTTATCTGCATAAAAGGCAAAAGGCACATAATTTATTTTTTGTATCCCCATTGTAATAAAAGAAAAATCTCCTGTTAAGTCCACTTCTACCATTAAATATTTTTCATTATCACTCCAATTAATATTGTCAAAGGAATTTGAGGTAATAATTTTGCCTATTTCTTGACTACCCACCACCACTGTAAAAAGTCCTAATATATTAGTGGTGACCGATTTTATTTCTTGATATTCTACTTTTTTATAAGTAGTATCATTTAAAA
>CANBSH010000080.1 GCA_947372105.1 Chitinophagaceae bacterium | reverse complement strand
ATTCTTAATCCAGTAGTATTAAACCCTATTTTAATAAAAGGTGCTATGAGCAAGGGATAGCCAGGGCCATTCCATAAGTTTAATTCCTCCTTAGGGGAATAAAAACCATGTAATAAGTTTTGGGCAAATTGAATATACCTGGGTTCATCGCCCGTTAATGTTGCTCCTTGAAATATATAAATTATACAAGTATACAACACTAAAAAAGGCGCAAAAAAGATCCAAGGATTTTTAACTTTCAAGGGAATCATTATAATAGGAAAAACACAAGTAATAATAAAAACGGCGCTGCCATACCCACTAATAATCCTTCATGCCATTTAACTTCTTCTTTTTCTAAAGGTAAAACAGGACTGTCTGTAATTTGTATTGTGGGAGTCTCCTGTAATAAAGCCAATTTAGCTGCTTCTAAATTTTTCATCAACTCCATGTAAGTGCTTGATAACACTACTTTATCTCTTTGTGAAATCTCTGAAACCACTGGAGCGTTCACGTCTGCAGGGTTAAGGTTCAACATTAATCTGGTATCTCTAATGGCAGAGTAAGCTCTCTGGTTTAATAAAGAATAAATACTGTCTGTTCTTTTTTCTAATCGTAGGACATTTGTTTTTTGTCGGCTTGTTTTAGCATTCACATAAAAATCGGCTACAATTTTTATAATTCTTTCTGAAATATATTTACTTAATAATTCATCCTTTGTATTCACCACCACTTTAAAGAAAGAAAGTTTTTTCTCTGGCTTGGAAACTACTAACTCCTTTAATTCAATTTTCTTTACAATGGTTTTTAACAAGCTATCCTGTAATCTTACATCCTTATCTGGTTTCGCAAAAAATATGGCACGTCCAATTTTACTATCATTGGTCCATTTGTTTCTTAATCCATAAACATCTGCGTATCTATCTGCTAAACTATAGTTAACGTCATTGGTATAAGGCATTTTTAAACACTGCGCCATCATACTGCTACTGGTCAATAATTGTAACATATTGTCTCCAGCAATAATACTATTTGCTGAACTTCCTGTGAGGCTCCCAATGTCCATTCCCATCTGACCTCCAATACTGGACAACATTCCTCCTCCCAAATTTTTACTTTCTTCCACCATGAAAGTAATTTCCGATTTATATCGCGCAGATTTAATCCAACTATACCCCAAACCTAAAACACCCCCCAATACACTTGCAAGTATTAATAATTGCGCTCTTTGTTGTAGGGTTGTTTTCACTTTCTCTAGGATAGAAAGCAACCAAGTCATCAATAAGGACGAAGTATCTTTTGAATTATTATGGGTAGTATCTTTTAGGCTCATGTTCAAATTATAATTTTAATATAGCAGCTAATCCCACTAATGCAGAAACGATGCTTGTGATAGCAGAAAGTTCCGCCACTGAAAGTCCTTTTTCTTTTTCAGGCATTTCAGGAACAATAATTTTGCTTCCTGGTGTCACCCTTGGATAAAAACGGAAAAATAAAAATTTAGTTTGTTTTTGATTAATTCCATTTCCGTATTGAATATATGCTTTGGCTAAAGAAGCTCTGTTTTTTACGCCACCCGCTGCAGAAATATAAGATTTAAAACTTCCCGATTCGTATCTGGTTAATTGTGGACTATATACCGCTCCTATGACTTCTACAAATGGATCATTACGTGAAATAAACAAGCTATCTCCTGGTAATAATAATAAGGATAAATCACGTGCATTATTATTATCTAAATTCACACCTATTAAAACACCTTTGCGATACACTTGTAAATCCTTGATGGATCCGTATTTGGTCAATCCTCCTGCACGCTCTAATATGTTTTCGATGGTTTCATTTCTTTTTTCTAAAGCATAATTTCCTGGGAATAAAACTTCCCCTGCCACTTTAATATCTCCTAAAAACACTGAATTTAATAATCTTGGAACAAATATATAATCCTGTGCTTGTAAAGTGAAAGTATTATCATGGCTTGATAAATTAGAATCCAATTCCAACTTAATTAAATCCACCAACTGATTCGCAAGTGAATCGGTTCTGTTTTTTTTGATTCTAGATAATTCAACTCTGTGATATGCCGCGTCCTTCATAAATCCACCACTCATGGCAATCACATCTTGTATTTGCATGCCTTCTCGGTATAAAATTTTTCCAGGTGTTCTTACATGCCCTGCAATAGTAATAAACTGTACTTCTTCTAATTCCTGCTTGGTATAAATTTGAATGGAATCTTCTCTTTCCAAAACAAATGGAGTTCCTGCATTTAATTTTTGTAAATCCACCGACACTAATACTCTATCACGATGTGAGGTTAATCTTTTAATAGTCGCTCTTGGTAAAAAAGCGTCCGATCTTAATCCATCTGCTTTTTGTAATAATGCTTGCAAACTCATACCATTGCTGTATCCATAATCACCTGGGCGGTACACTGCGCCTGTGATCGTAACTTTATTTTCAAAACTTGGCAATTGCTTTTCAGCATAAATTGAGTCGCCTTGCATAGGGATATAGCTTACAAAAGCATTCGCCTCTACATCCTTATAATTTTTATCTCTTGCATTGCGTTGTACAATTTTTAATCTATCGGTGTATGCTGAATCATTAAAACCACCTGCATATTGTAATGCATGCGATAAATTTTCATTGGGTTTTAATTCATACACTAATGGTCGCTTCACCATCCCCCCTAATTCTACTCTCTTAATATAGGGTGGAAATAAAATCACATCTTGATCTTCCAAACGAATGTCCTGTGACATTTTTCCTGTTTGTAAAAATTCATATAAATCAATGCTCGCAATTTTTTTATTATTTCGGATGAGTTGAATGTCTCTTAAACTTCCTGTCTCTGTAGGACCTCCCGACGTATACAATGCATTAAACATAGTAGATAAGGAAGATATTTGATACGCCCCTGGTCGTTCTGCTTCACCAATTATCGTAACTCTAATAGATCTATAAGCACTTAAACTTATTGTAAGTTGTGTTTGTTTTGTTTTTAAAGCTGGATACGCTTTGGACATTCTTGCAAAAATGCGCGCTTGTGCTTCTTCGATCGTTAACCCATTCACATTGATTAATCCCACATAAGCAATATTTACATTGCCTTCATGATTAATCACGGATTCCATTTCAATTTCATTCAATCCTGTTAAAGTTAAACTTAACTGATCATCAGAACCTAGTACATAATTTTTAGGAGTGGCGATTCTTAAATTAGGTTCAAAACTAATATTAGGATTGCTAAAGAAATCATACCCATAACGGCTTGATGGTTTTTTAAATTCTGGCACTTCCAACACCCAGGTGCTATCACGCATAAAATTAGCCGTGTCCTTAATTAAGTTATTTGTGCTAAACTGTGATCTTTTACTTGATTGTAATCCTATTAATCTTTTCTTAAACTGCAATACCTCCGCTGGCTTTAAGCCCT
>CANBSH010000079.1 GCA_947372105.1 Chitinophagaceae bacterium | reverse complement strand
TTCCGCACCCGTTTGCCGGTCGCCATCAAAGTATTGCTACTTCATGCTGCCCCTCGACTTGCATGTATTAAGCTTGCCGCTAGCGTTCATCCTGAGCCAGGATCAAACTCTCCATTGTAAATGTTGTTTGATCTGACTATCAATCTCAAATAAATCGAAAATGACGTCTGATTTAATTTTTTTGATGCTGTAACCTTTACCTGTATTTTTCAATTATACAGTTACTGTTATTTCCAAACTTTCAAAGATCTTGTGTGTTTATTTTGCGCGCTATTATTCGTAGCGGGGTGCAAAGGTAAGCACATTTATGTTTATAGCCAAACTTTGTGTCAAATAATTATTAATTATTTTTCAATTAGTTAGGCCACATAATTTCGAAGAACTGGCCCCTTTTTTAAAGAGGGACGGCAAAGATAGGGGGCTTATTTAAATCCACCAATTATTGGAGGATTTATTTTAAAGATTTTTATCATCTTTTTTACCCTTAAATCTGCTTCAGAGAACTATCCGTAGTGATCTTTTATCGCTAGCGGGCGGCAAAGATAAGGCGCAATAAATACTAGCCAAATATATTGTATACTATTTTGAAGATTTTTTCGTTCAATACCCTCAATATCTGTGAATTAGGCCCTAAAATGTAATAGGAGTAGGCCTTTTGAAACTATCTTAATTTTTGAAAAAAGGTTGGATATTGTATAGCAGATAAGTATAATCCATGAGCTGGAGTAGAAAAATCGACCCTTTGTTCGTCTCTTGCATCTATAATAGATTGCCATTCAACTAGATCTATCTGCCCCCTCCCTACCATTAACATGGTTCCCACTAAACCGCGTATCATACCCCTTAAGAATCGATTGGAGTCAATATGAAAGCTAATTTCGGTGCCATTTTGCACCCATAACGCCTTCGAAATGGTACAATCAAATGTATTTACCTGGGTGTTTTTCTTGGAAAAACTCTCAAATTGAGTTTGTGTTAATAAAGTATTCGCTGCTTTTTGCATTAATTCCAAGTCAATAGGAAATGGATAAAACCAAGAACGACCTTCTAAAAAGGGATCCTTTTGGGTATGTATCTTATATATATAGCTGCGATGAATAGCATCAAAGCGTGCATGCGCTTCCGCAGGTACTTCATGAATACTTTTAACAACAATGTTATTGGGTAGAATAGCGTTTAAATTATAAATGTGTTTTTCGAGTAGGGGTATTTCAGTATCGAAATGAAAATAATTTTGATAAGCATGCACTCCTGCATCTGTTCTGGAAGCCCCTGATAAATCAATAGATGTACGATATAATGTTTGCATCGCTTTTTCTAATTCACCTTGAATGGTGCTATGGTTGGCTTGTATTTGAAATCCACCATAACCAGCGCCATCGTAACATACTTCTATAAAATACCTACTCATTCATGTATTAATTAGACCACTAAACTACTTATTTTTTAGATAGGTCCCTTTTTAACATCGGATTATCGGACTCTTTAATAACTTAGTAACTTATTGATCATTGATGCGTTCAAATGAAATTCTTTCAATGTTCTAAATTTGAATGTTCTAAAAATTGTTTAAAAAAAGTAATATGAAAACGAGCTCACACAAGTATCTGGTTCTTTTTTGTTTTTTATTCTTAAGTCATTCCATTTTAAAAGCACAAGAGGAGGTTCCAGAAGATTCTAGTTGGAAAAAAGAATATCGCGCATTCGCAACCAAGGAGAATGATTTAGTGCATACTAAATTAGTGGCCCGCTTTGATTATAGTAAGTCTCAATTAAATGGAGAGGCCTGGCTTACATTGCATCCACACTTTTATGCCACCAAGCAATTAGTGCTAGATGCCAAAGGAATGGATATTTATAATGTAAGTATTGTGACTAGTGATAAAAATGTTCCCAATAATTCTTCCATAAATAACTCTTCTATAAATAACACTTCCAATAATAAAGCTTTAAAATACACTTACGATGGTATGTTATTGAATATCGAATTGGATAAAACCTATACAGCGAAGCAAAACTATACAGTCTATATTAAATATACAGCAAAGCCGAATGACTATAAATCCAAGGGTAGCGTGGCTATTACAGATGCGAAAGGTTTATACTTTATTAATCCACTAGGGAAAGAAAAAAATAAACCTACTCAAATTTGGACACAAGGTGAAACAGAAGGAACATCGGTTTGGATTCCCATTATTGATAAAACCAATCAAAAATGTACACAGGAATTTCAATTATATGTACCTCAAAAATATGTTTCCTTATCCAATGGTTTATTGGTAAAGCAAGTTCCGCAAACAGATGGCACTCGTTTAGATATTTGGAAGATGGATCAATTGCATTCGCCCTATTTATTTTTTATAGGCATTGGTGATTACGCTGTGGTGAAACAAGATGCTGGAAAAATTGGAGATGGAAAAAGAAAAGTAGAAGTCAGCTATTATATAGAAAAAGAATTCGAGAAAGAAGCGCTTAAGATTTATGGTAAGACTCCTCAAATGATTGCTTTATATGAAAGATTATTAGGTATCCCCTATCCTTGGGCTAAATATGCACAAATTAGTGGACGTGATTATGTGAGTGGTGCGATGGAAAATACCACTTGCACTTTACATGGTGATGCAGTGCAACAAGATGCAAGAGAGTTGGTGGATGGTAATAATTGGGAAGGCACCATTGCACATGAATTGTTTCATCAATGGTTTGGCGATTTAGTAACTGCCGAAAGTTGGAGCAATTTAACAGTGAATGAAAGCTTCGCAGATTATAGTCAAACCATTTGGTTGGAAAATAGTAAAGGAAAAGATGCAGGAGATTTTGAAAATTATACTGGTTTAAAAAATTATTTAAGCAGCCCTAATGACGCAGAGAAAAATTTAGTACGCTTTTTTTATAAAGACCGCGAGGACATGTTTGACTTAGTGAGTTATCAAAAAGGGGGTAGAATATTACATATGCTTCGTCATTTTGTGGGAGATGAAGCTTTCTATGCTTCCTTACATAAATATTTAACGGATCATTCTTATGCGAACGGATCTGCTATTAAATTGAAATTAGCATTTGAATCGGTGACTGGGAAGGACTTGAATTGGTTTTTCAATCAATGGTACTTTAACAATAGTCATCCCTATATTAATATTACACAACAATATGATGCTACTAAAAAACAAGTATTGGTCAAGCTGCAACAAACGCAATTGAAAGATCAATTATTTGAATTACCTGTAGGTATTGATGTGTATTCCGAAGGGAAAAAAAATCATTATGAAGTATGGAGCAAGAATAAAGTAGATAGTTTTTATTTTCCTAGCGCAAAAGCACCAGATAATGTGAATGTAGATAATGATAAAATTTTGCTTTGGGAAAAAAATGATAGCAAACCTTTAAGTCAATATATCTATCAATTTTATCATGCGCGCAATTTTATGGATAGATACGAAGCTGTGAATGAGGCTGCTCAAAATTTAAAAAATCTAGAATCCCAAAAAATGATGATAGATGCGATGAGAGATACTTTTTATGTCATTAGAGCAAAAGCCATTAATAGCTTTAACCCTGCTAACTTAAACGATGAAGTGGAAAAAACAATTGCCACTTTAGCAAGCAAAGACCCCTCTATTGTTGTAAGAGAAGAAGCTATCAATACTTTAGGTGCATTGAAAAAAGAAATGTATAAAAATCAGTTTATTGCATGGGCCAAAGACTCCTCTTATACGATTGCTGGCGCTGCATTAGAAGCATTAGATGGGATAGATTCAATAGCTTCCAAACAAATCGCAATTGACGCTTCCAAGAAAGTAGTCAAAAAGAGATTGAATAGTGTTGTGACTACTATACTTACTAAATATGGGGATGAATCGGTATTTGATTTTATTGCAGATAAATATGAAGCTTTTAATGTTCAATCCAATGATAAATTTTATATGACGGCCCCTTTTGCTGAGTTATTAATAAAAACAAATGATGCTATTAAATTTAAAAGAGGAATTGATTTAATTGTAGGTTTTAGAGAATCTATTCCTGCAGGTTATCGTGGACAAACAGACCCTTATTTTAATGTGAAAATATTGGGAGACATTTTAAAAGCAAAAAAACAAAAAGGACAACAAAATCTAGTAGATATAGTGAGTAGCCAGCTTCCTAAATTATAAAA
>CANBSH010000078.1 GCA_947372105.1 Chitinophagaceae bacterium | reverse complement strand
ATTGAAGTTACGGTGTATTGTCATGCGTATTTATTTAAGGAACAACCTAAACAAATAAATGGGATTCATTTAAAGTATATACCTACTTTACAAAGTAAAAGCTTAAGTCAACCCATACATTCCTTTTTAGCTTTTTGGCATGCAGCATTTTCTAAAGCAGATGTGCTGTTGGTATTAAATGTTTCTAATGGACCTTTTGGGATCATTTCCAGATTATTTCATAAACCCACGCTCGTGAATGTAGATGGGTTAGAATGGATGAGACCCAAGTGGAAAGGTTTTGGGGCAACTTATTTTAAATGGGCTGCACGCATGGCCGTGAAGTTTATGGATGTATTGGTGACAGATGCTACTGCGATGCAAGCGATATATAAAAAAGAATTTAATGCGGAATCGGTAGTGATTGCCTATGGGGCAGAAAAAAACAAAGGTGCAAATGAAACTTTATTAAAACAATGGAACCTTAGCCCGAATGATTATTATTTAATTGTGGGTCGTATGATTCCCGATAACAATAGTGATATTATTATTGAAGGGTTTATAAAATCTAAGTCCTCCAAAAAATTAGTCATTGTAGGGGATGTGCCTTATGCAGATGCTTATGCAACTAAAATTAAATCCTATCAAGATCCTCGATTGGTATTTACGGGATATGTGAATGGATCCGATAGTTTAGCCAGTTTATATCAATTTTGCTATGGATATATGCATGGGCATGAATTTGGGGGTACCAATCCTACTTTATTAAAAGCGATGGCCAATGGTTGTGCGATAGCCGCTATTGATACTGTTTTTAGCAGAGAAGTATTGCAGGATGAACAATATGGTTTTTACTTTCAAAAAAATGCATCCTCCCTACAAGCTTGGTTTGATTGGGCCGATGCTAACACCTTGGTATTAAATGAGATGAAACAGAAAGTAACCCAAGGAATAACTCAAAAATATGATTGGGATTCGGTGACTGGTTTATATCTTTATCACCTCAAAGCATTGGTTAATAAAAAGTGAGCTGAATGAAATGGAATCATAAGTATTTTAAGAATCTCCAAATAGGCGTTGATACCTTCAGCTTACTACTCTCATTATTAGTAGCGGTATTTATTAAAAAAGGGGGATTTGTATTTCCTAAAACCTTGTACGATTTTGGCTTCATCATTTTACTCATAGTGATTTGGTTTTTATCTGCCAATGAATGTAAACTGTATCGTAATCGAATAAATAAAAAGTTCCCAGAGGAAATTTTATACAATGCTTACGCTAATATTTTATTTTTAATATTAGTAAGTTCGTTTTTGTTTTTAAGTAAATCGGTGTATGGAGATTATTTTAGATTTTCCTATTTTATATCAATTCATTTTGGAGTTTCTGTTGTCTTAAAATATTATTTACGTAAAAGACAACACTCCGCTTTCGAAGAAGGGTTTATACATGATAAATTAGTCATCATAGGATACAATCAAACATCCATTGATTTTAATAAAACAATTTCGGAGCATGTATATTATGGTTATAAGTGTGTGGGGTATATTGACGATGTGATGGCTGAAACCCCTGCTATGCATTATTTAGGTAAGCTGCATCAATTAGAATCGGTTTTTCAACAACAACAAGTTGATGAAGTATTAATTGCTTTACCTCAGCACGAACAAAGTCAAATAAGAAAATGTATTGAATTGTGTGATCAATATAATGTGCGAGTAAGAATTATGCCTCAGTTGGAGGATTTAACTTCTAAAACGGAAGAGATAGATACGATTGGTTTGATATCGGTTATTAATTTAAACATCTTACCCTTAGATAAATGGGAGAATCAATTTTTCAAAAATCTTTTTGATGTTTCCTTCTCTCTTTTATTTTTAATAATAGTAGGTTGGTGGTTATTACCTATCATTTGGATATTAGTGCGCATGAGTTCCAATGGCCCAGTAATATACAAACAGGAAAGATGGGGTTTAAACAACAAGCCTATTGTTTGTTATAAGTTTAGGACAATGTACACGGACAAAACTCCCCTTTCTTTTGAGCAAACTTCACGTAATGATCCAAGGATTACACCCTTAGGAAAATTTTTAAGAAAATTTAGTTTAGATGAACTTCCTCAGTTTTGGAATGTCTTAAAAGGAGACATGTCGGTGGTAGGACCTAGGCCACATCCCACTCCTATGAATATTGCTTCCATGGAAACTGTGAACAATTATTTAAAGCGACATATTATTAAACCAGGAATTACAGGATGGGCACAAATAAATGGATGCCGCGGGGAAGTACGAACGCATCATGAAATGGAACAAAGAGTTAATTTTGACTTATATTATATACATCGTTGGTCCTTTACATTGGATTTGCAAATCATATTGCAAACCATTATAAAAATGTTACGTGACCAAGGTGCTTATTAAAATGCATACATTGAAGGCAATAAAATTGGGTACTATTAGTTTGACTATGTTAGGAGTAATGTTTTTTACTTCTATCCAAATGCAAGCACAAGTTTTCACACATCAAAAAACAGTCATTGAGTATTTAGAACGAATGGCTCAAAAAGGATGGGTGGAATTAAATGATTTAGTCAAACCTTTGGATCGTGGAGAAGTGTATCAATTATTGAATCAATTACAATCTAATAAAAATTTAACGAGTATAGAAAAAGAAGAGTTGCAATTTTTTCTTTCTTATTATCGTTTTGATGATCTTTCAAAAAATTATGTTCCTAAAACCATGACGGTTTTTAAGGATTTCAAAAAAACTATTTTCAACGAACCGCATTTAATAAATTATAGTGATCCTAACTTTAGATTCATGTTGGATCCTGTTGCTGAATTTACTTTTCAATCGGCAGCAGAAAGCTCTAGGCTTACTAGCACAGG
Source organism: Chitinophagaceae bacterium (assembly GCA_947372105.1). Taxonomy (GTDB): domain Bacteria; phylum Bacteroidota; class Bacteroidia; order Chitinophagales; family Chitinophagaceae; genus Sediminibacterium. The sequence continues at coordinate 1,586 of CANBSH010000078.1, read as the reverse complement.
GTTTCAGATGATGGGGTATGCAGGTAAACACATTGGATTTCAATTAAGTGTGAGAGATGTGAATGAACGAGGTGCTTATGATTCCTTAAGAATAGATAACACATTAGTAGGATTTAATCGCAAACAGACGACTTCCAATAATTTACTTTCTTATAATCAGTTTAACGCCAATCTTAGTTATCGATTTAATAAAGGAACTATCACAGTAGGTCAGGATCAAAATGTTTTGGGTTATGGGAAAACAGGAAGTTTGGTATTATCTACTAAAGCACCAAGCTATCCATATTTCAGATTACAATATCATCCTACAAAATGGATGAGTTTTAATTATATGCACGCATGGTTACAAAGTGGCGTGATAGATTCTGCAAAAACATATGGAACAGGCAACACGGTATATGGAGGAGTGAGAGAAATTTTTGTTCCTAAATTTTATGCTATTCATTTTGTTGAGATAAAACCCATGAAAGGGTTGAGTGTTCATTTTGGTGAATCCATTATGTACACGGATCAATTAGAACCTGCCTATTTAATGCCACTAAGTTTTTTCAAAGCATTTGATAATAATAAATACAACGATAAAATTACCACAGGGGCTAATGGACAATTTTTTATGGGTGTGAGTAGTCGCAATCAAATTCCCAAAACACATTTGTATGCACAATTATTTATTGATGAAATAAGAGTGAGCAGTATTTTTAGTACGAGTAAGTCCCGAAATCAAATTGCGTATCAATTAGGAGCTAGCGTCACCGATGTGGGTGTGCCTTATCTAACCCTAACAGCAGAAATTAATAAAGTATATCCTTTTGTGTATCGTAACTTTTTGCCTGCTCAAAATTATTCTAACAGTAATTTCCCCTTGGGGGATTGGATGGGTTCCAATGCTGATCGTTTTGAATTCATAGCCAATTATCACCCCAAGGCAAGGCTAAACCTAAAAGCCTATTATATGCATATGGCAAAGGGGGGTCCTGGAACGGTGGAACAACAGTATTTTTTAACCCCAGCACCTATCTATGGCTTTGATCCTCAGTACAAAAGAGATCAATTTAGCTTGGAAGGGTCTTATGAAATTATTAATAATTTACAAATTAGGTTGAGTCATAGCATCTATCAAATGCAGCCTTTGTTGCGTAACAGCTTGACAACCAATCAAACAAGTATAGGTATCTCGTTCACGGCATTCTAATTTTACAGCCGTATGCCTCATTTATTGTATTTTTACGACACATAAGTTTACTCCAATGATGAAATTTTTAGGGAAGATATTAGCGGTATTGGCACTTTTTGTGTTGGTAGCGACTACTGCTCAGGCGCAAAATGAATCGAATGCCAGAATAAGTCAGTTTTCGGATCAACAAATATTGCAATTATGGCAACAAGTATCGGCAAGTACAAGCTCGGAAAGTGATGCGATGAAATTATTGGTCAAAAAGGGCTTAAAGCCAGCGGAGGTATTGCAGTTTAAGAAAAGATTAATAGGATTACAATCAAGTAAAAGATCACAGTTTAGCACAAATAACTTAATTAAGGACACGGCTAATTTTATGCGTGATAGCACCTGGGTGTTGGAAGTGCCAGAA
>CANBSH010000077.1 GCA_947372105.1 Chitinophagaceae bacterium | reverse complement strand
TCATGACTCCTATGGATTCCTTAAAGTATCATAAGCAAATGCTTCAAACTGGTTTCATGGCAGTAGATCCATTTACTGGAGAAGTAAAAGCTTGGGTGGGAGGTGTTGATTTTAAAACCTTCAAATATGACCACGTTAACATTAATACCAGAAGACAAGTAGGTTCTACTATCAAACCATTATTATATTCATTAGCGATAGAAAAAGCAGGACTCACGCCAGCAACTATTGTACAGGATCAACAACAAAATTTTGAAGGATATGGAATGGTGCCTAATACTTCTAAAACTTGTACTGGGATGTCTATGCCAATGGCACAAGCTTTGGCCGAATCACGTAACTGTGCCTCTGCATATATCATGAAACAAATTGATGGCAAAGGGAATGAAGCAGCTAAGCAATTTGTAGATTATTTGAAAAAATGCAATGTACAAGCCGATTTGACAGCCTACCCTTCTATTGCTTTAGGTGCTGTTGAAATTTCTTTATTTGAAATGGTACAAGCTTATACCATGTTTCCTGGAGCAGGTTATAATGCACAACCTTTTTTCATTAATCGTATTGAAGATAAAAACGGAAACGTTTTAGAAAGCTTTTCACCTCAACGTAGAAAAGTAATTAATGATGTAACTGCATATTCGGTGGTGAGTATGATGCAAGGAGTGATTTCAAAAGGTACAGGAAGAAGTATGTATTCTTTTGATGTGAAAGCACAATCCATTGCAGGTAAAACGGGTACAACCAATGACAATAGTGATTTATGGTTTATGGGTTATACGCCACAATTATTAGCAGGTGCCTGGGTAGGTTGTGATGATAGATACATTAGATTCTCCGATAATTATTTTGGACAAGGTGCGCACGCATCTCTTCCCATTTGGGCGTATTTTATGAATAAAGTAACCAATGACCCTGCCTGTAATTTAGACCCTAATGCAAGCTTTGAAAGACCTTCTAATTTAGTGGGTGATTTAAATGTGAATTTTGTAAATCAAGATAGTACTAGCCTAATTAATGATATTCCAGACAATCAAAATATAGATGATATCAAAGCAGAATCTGATTATCAAATCCCTGTGAACGAAAAGCCAGTTGCTCCAGCTGCAAGCAAACCCCAACCTAATAATTCAAAAGGCACTACCCCTCCAAAAACAGAAGTGAAACCTAATAAAGAAGCGCAAAAACCAAAAGCTGTTTTTCCTGGCAAGAAAGGAGGCGTATAATTTGAATTATCATAACATACTATTGTTCCTATTATAGAACCTATCTAATAGAACATTATCTTTTATGTAATTGATAAAAAACAGAAAAATGGTGATAGCTATTTTTCTGAAAAAACGCATTTCCATATTGTAATTGCATTTTATTAAAACGAAGATCTAACCCTGTACTAAAGCCATTCATCCAATTTTGTTGTCCTTGAATATTTAAATCAAATCGGCGCATAAAATTATATCCTACCTGAACACTGGCTTGATTGCCTAAGAAAATATCTCCAGCTACCATAAAATGATTCATCAAATGTTGTAAAGAAGATGGAGAACTATATCCCTGCTGTTGATTAAAACTGGTATCATTATATGCTATCTTCCACAATGATAACTTTTCGGCAGTGACAGAAAACTGAAAAGGCGCATGTTCTAATTTTTTGGACCACCCTAGTATCAAATTAAAAGGCAATTCCTCTTTGTTTACATAAGTTTTAAATTGCGTGCCTAAATTATTTACTAAAATACTTATTTGAGATAAATTATTACTTGATCGATACCTTAACCCAATATCTATAGCGATTCCAGAGGATTTATATAAACCATAATTAGATTGAATCAATTTAAGGGTGGAGCCAATATACAAATCACGTGTGTATTGTCCAGCTAAGGAAAATTGAATACTGTAATCATTGGGTCTAAAGTCTCCTAAGTAATTTCCAGATACATCTGTCATAGTAGTAGACCCATAATCCATATAATGCACACCCCATCCCAATACCATTTTTTTTGATGCTATCCAATGTGCGCCGTTCACATCATATTGTTTGATATCTGATAAATAAGGTTTAATGCCCACTTGTAATTGATTATCCATGTCACTAGATAATAACGCAGGATTGTACATAGCCAAACCTAAGTCAGATGACAAGGAACTAATATTAATTCCCCCTAAAGCAGTTGCTTTGGCTGAATAGGGCAATGTTAAAAAATTAAATACTGCATTGGATGCACGGCCTGAAACATACTGCGTGGTTTGCGCTAATAAAGGCTTTGATCCTATACTTAAGAACAAAAATAAAACCCCTAACTTTTTAGATATGTCTTGAATGAGGCACATATTACAAAGCTAGGGGTTGAACAGTTGAAAATCAATTTAAACTAATGCTAAGTCAAGCACTTGTTGCATATTTTTTACATAATGAAACTGGACACCTTTAATAAAACTAGGCTCAATTTCATTTACATCTTTTTCATTTTGAGCACAAAGAATAATTTCCTTCATCCCTGATCTTTTTGCTGCTAATATTTTTTCTTTAATCCCTCCCACCGGTAATACTTGACCACGTAATGTTATTTCTCCTGTCATAGCTAAATAAGGCTTTACTTTTCGCCCTGTAAAAGCAGAAGTAAGCGCTGTTAACATCGTAATCCCTGCACTTGGTCCATCCTTAGGAACTGCCCCCTCTGGTACATGCACATGCACCGACTTGGTATTAAACAAGGCAGGATCCACTCCTATTTTTTTCGCATTGGCTTGTAAATAAGTGAGAGCCGTAGAGACACTTTCCTTCATTACATTTCCTAAGTTTCCGGTTAACTTTAACTCGCCTTTACCTTCGGATAATAACGTTTCAATAAATAAAATATCCCCTCCAACATAAGTCCAAGCTAACCCAACGGCTACCCCTGGCATATTCACCGTCTTATATAATTCATTACTATATTTTGCCTGACCCAATATTTTTAAAAGATCCAATTTTGAAACTGTAGGTTTTACCTTATGTTTATAAGCCAATTCTTTAGCTTGATAACGCATAATGGAAGCTAATTGACGATCTAATTCACGCACTCCACTTTCACGAGTATAATCTTCAATCATTTTTTCAAGCACGGTATCAGGCACTTTGAAATTTATTTTATCTAAGCCATGCGCTGTTCTTTGCTTGGGTAATAAATGTCTTTTAGCAATCTCCACTTTTTCTTCTACTGCATAACCGCTTAAATCAATAATCTCTAAACGATCTCTTAAAGCCGGTTGAATTTGACTAATATCATTTGCTGTTGCAATAAATAATGTTTTACTCAAATCATATTCAGTTTCTAAATAATTATCGTAAAAACTATTGTTTTGTTCGGGATCTAATACTTCCAATAATGCAGAAGAAGGGTCTCCTCTATGATCTTTACCAATCTTATCAATCTCATCTAAAATCATGACTGGATTAGAAGTTTTCACCTTACGTAAACTTTGTATGATACGTCCAGGCATCGCACCAATATAGGTTTTACGATGACCTCTAATTTCACTTTCATCATGCAACCCGCCTAAACTCACTCTAATATATTTACGGCCAATCGCATGTGCAATAGATTTTCCTAACGAAGTTTTTCCAATACCTGGAGGGCCCAAAAAACAAAGAATAGGACTTTTCATATCCCCTTTTATTTTCAATACCGCTAAGTATTCAATGATTCTATTTTTTATTTTACCCATACCATAATGATCTGCATCTAACACCTTTTTGGCATTTTTCAAATCATAGTTATCATCGGTATATTCATCCCAAGGTAAATCCAATAATAAATCTAAGTGATTATAAACGACTGAATAATCAGGTGTGCTAGAATGCATACGTTCTAACTTCTCCAAACCATTTTGGAATAATTTTTTAGCAGACTCAGGCCATTTCTTGTTCTCTGCCTTTTTCTTCATCTCCACCAACTCGCGATCATTCACATCGCCGCCTAATTCATCCTTGATACTTTTTAATTGTTGCTGTAAAAAATAATCTCTTTGTTGCTTATCAATTTCCGTGCGGGTTTTATTGGCTACTTTATTTTTCAACTCCACAAATTGTAATTCTTGTTGCAGAAATTGAATTAATTTTTCAGCACGCAAGGAAATACTATTCTGTTCTAGCAATTCTTGTTTAGCAGATAAGTCTGCATTTAAATTACTACTTACAAAATTGATTAAAAAGATAGGACTTTCTATATTTTTCAAAATCATACTTGCCTCAGATGGAAAGTTGGGTGATAATTGTATGATTTGAGTAGCTAAGTCCCTAATATTGGATAAATAAGCTTGAAAATTTTTATCTTCTCCGTCTACTTTTTCTTCAGATAACACAGCAACACTCGCTTTGAAAAAAGGATCTTCTTCCTTCATTTCTAATAATTCAAATCGCTTTTTTCCTTGTATTATAATGGTGGTGCCTCCGTCTTGCATTTTAATCATCTTAATGATTTTTGCAATGGTCCCTACTTTACATAAATCTATGGGTTGTGGGTCTTCAATATTGCCATCCTTTTGTGACACAACACCGATTAATTTATCCTTTGCATACGCAGCCTTTACTGCTTGAATGCTTTTATCTCGTCCTACTGTAATAGGAATGACTACGCCAGGAAATAAAACGGTGTTACGTAAAGGTAATATGGGGATGATATCATCTATCACCAAATCCTTATCCCCTTCTGGATCCTGTTCATTGAAAGGAAATAGAGGTATAAATTCGTTCTCGTCTTCTGCACTAAATAAAATTTGCTTATTCACTCGTTTTCATTTTTAATAAAGTCAAAATGACATATCCTTTTGGGAGTCAAGAAAGGTAATATATCAGCCTTACATATGCAATATTGATGCCAAACTTTATTTAGGTAGGGGCTAACTTATTAAGCTAGTGTCAAAATTATGGAGGTACCCCTTAAAATAAAAAATCCTTCCCGATTTAATCGGGAAGGACCTTCTTGCAAGAAGTTATTTAGAAAATCTAAATTACTTTTTAGCAGCAGTATCAACTGTTGCAGCAGCAGCTGTATCAACTGTAGCTTTAGCAGCAGTATCAACTGTTGTAGCAGCTGTATCAGTTTTAGCTTCAGTAGAAGCACCACCACATGCAGTTAAAGCAGCGATAGCTAAGATTGCGAATAC
>CANBSH010000076.1 GCA_947372105.1 Chitinophagaceae bacterium | reverse complement strand
ATAGTCCCAACGCATTTGATCCACCATAATCCCCACTACTAATTTAGGTTTGGAAGGACTAGCCACTGAATTATTCACTTTTTGGGCTGTTGCGAATTGCCCTAAAAAACAAAAAAGAACAAGATAAATGAATCTCATACTACGTGTGTTTTATTGATCCTGCAATTTACACTAATTAGTTAGTGTTTTAAAGCCAAAAAATATTAAATTTGCATAACTAATAATTATCATATGGCTGATATATTTGAAAGACTGATAAAAAATTACGGTCCTATTGGGCAGCATCGTGAGCGTGCTCATGGTTATTTTGCATTCCCTAAATTGGAAGGTGAAATTGGTTCTAAAATGTTGTTCCGAGGGAAGGAAATGATTGTTTGGAGCTTAAATAATTACTTAGGACTTGCTAATCATCCAGAAGTGCGTAAAGCAGATGCCGATGCGAGTGCTCAATATGGCTTGGCTTTACCCATGGGAGCTCGCATGATGAGTGGAAATAGTGATTTACATGAACAATTGGAGGCTGAATTAGCCGCTTTTGAATATAAGGAGGATGCTATCTTAATGAATTATGGGTATCAAGGAATCATGAGTGCCATAGATGCTATATGTGGAAGACATGATGTGGTGGTTTATGATGCAGAATGTCATGCATGTATTATAGATGGCTTAAGAATGTTACCTGGTCATCGTTTTGTATATAAGCACAATGACATTGAAGATTGCGAAAAGCAATTACAACGTGCTCAAGCTTTAATTGACAAACAACAGTCTGGTGGAATATTAGTGATTACCGAAGGCGTTTTTGGAATGGCAGGGGATCAAGGAAAGTTAAAAGAAGTGGCGGCTTTAAAATCTAAGTTCTTTTTTAGATTATTAGTGGATGATGCACATGGTTTTGGTACATTAGGAAAAACAGGTGCAGGTGCAGGAGAGGAACAAGGTTGTCAAGATGCGATTGATTTATACTTTTCAACTTTTGCTAAAAGTATGGCTTCGATTGGCGCCTTCATGGCAGGCCCTAAAACGATCATTGATTATATCCGTTATAATATTAGGTCACAAATTTTTGCGAAGAGTTTACCTATGCCTTTTGTAGTAGGTAATTTAAAACGTCTTGATTTATTAAGAACTCAACCTGAATTGAAAGATAGATTATGGAAGAATGCCTTGGCATTACAAAATGGTTTAAAGGAAAGAGGGTTTGATATTGGCAAAACCGATTCGGTGGTGACTCCGGTGTATATGAAAGGGGGAGTAGAAGAAGCGACTGCGATGGTAATGGATATTCGTGAAAACTATAAAATATTTTGTTCTATAGTAGTGTATCCAGTGATTCCCAAAGGACATATCATTTATCGTTTAATCCCCACTGCAGTGCATACGCAGGAAGAAATTGATTTGACTTTAAAAGCCTTTAGTGAAACCAAAGCGAAATTAGATGCAGGTGCTTATAAAGTGACTGAAATACCTGATATGGCTAATAAATAAGAATAGTTTATCAAATTAGCTAATATACAAATCATATAAGTTGGAATACAATAAGTAAGAGCAAAATGAATTAGAGTAAATCTAATTGGTTTTGCTCTTTTTTTAATACCTCAATACTTACGTTTAATTCAAATCCTATTAATAAGATTAGGGCGTTTAAATACACTAAAGTCATTACCACTAATACGGTTCCAATAGAACCATATATTTTATTGTAACTACTAAAGTTATTGACCCAATAGGAAAATCCTAAAGTGGTAGCTAACATTAATAGGGTAGATAATAGTGCCCCTGGTGATAAAATGGACCATCTTTCTTTAATATGTGGGGCATACTTATAAATAAAGGCATTCCCAAAAAACAAGAGCAGGACGATAATAAACCATCTTAATATATTCCAATAAGGAATGATGGTCTTTCTTTTAATATCAAATACCTCCCTTAATAAAGTGGCTAATTGATCTTGGCCCACAAGAACTAATATACTTGCAAATACTAATAAAATTAAAATTAAGGTAAGTCTGATAGCTCTCCATCTTTGGTGTAAAAAGAAAGGTTTATCCTCCATATAAGACTTATCGAAACTTCTAATAATACCTGTCATCGCATTGGAGGCGTAAAACAGTAGTAAAACAAAACCAAAAGAGAAAACGCCCACATGCTGACTGAGTAAGTCGTTGATGATATCTAATAAAAAACGATAGGTACTAGAATTAGGAGAGATGTCCTTAAAAATGGATAATATTTGTTTTTTTATTTTTAAGGTCGAAGGAAAGTATGGAATAATTGAAAATAAAAACAAAAAGGAAGCAGGTAGCGCCATGATCAAACTAAAAGAAATGGAAGATGCGCGATCGTATAAGCCAACCGTATTTAATTGTTTGAATAAAAATTTGATGACTTGATATAAATTGATTCTTTGAAAACCGGGCAAATAAATATTTTTCGCCTTTGATTTTGCAAATTGAACAACAGGATCCAAAAAAGAATATAACTTTTTCAATGCTGGCCTTATTTTAATGGAGTTATTTATTTTCTTTGTTTTTTTGGTATTCGTCTAATTGGTGTTGGTATTCCTTTGCAAATTTATTGTGTTCTTCAAAAGTACTGCTAAAATGATGATAACCACTAAAGTCGGCTTTAGCTACAAAGTAAATATAGTTGGTAGTAGGTGCATTTAAAACAATGTCAATCGTTTTAGGGCTTGGCGTACCAATAGGGCCAGGCGGTAACCCTACATGCTTATAGGTGTTATAAGGAGAAGGGTTGATTAAATATTTTTCATAAATACGAGTTAAAGTAAAATCCTGCATTGCATATTTAATAGTAGGGCAGGCCTGAAGAGGCATTTTTTTATGAAGCCTGTTTTGATATACACTTGCAATGAGTAATTTATCAGAATCGAAATTGGTTTCTTCATCTACAATGGACGCTAAAGTATATACTTCATTAGTGGTTAAGCCTTTTTGCTGTGCTTTCAAAAGTCGATCATTCAAACTCCAAAAACGTTTTTGTTCTTCCTTCATCTTTTTTAAAATTTTAGGAAGTGGAGTGCTCCAATACATTTCATAGGTATTAGGAATAAACAAAGTCAATAATTGAGTGGTGTCAGTATCCCATGATGCTAATGAATCATTGCTATTAAAATAAGTGATACATTCTAGACTGTCCATAGAAAAAGTACTTGACACTAATTTGGCTAATTCGGCTCTGGTTCTGACTCTATTTAAAATGAATTTGACAGTGGCTTGTTGATTATTACGCAACATTCTTATAATATTCAATAAACTTGTCTTTTTCTTTATCAAAAACTTACCTGGTTTTACTTTTTCTTCTACTTGGAATAGTTTGGCTAAAACTAAAAAACTAGGTTTATCTAAAATAATTTTCTTAGCTACTAAACTATCAGCCAATGCATCCAATCCCTGTTGGTGATATTCAATGCTCGCTTTTTCCCCCTCAAAATGAGTTGTTTTGATAAGAACTGAATACAGTTCATAACAAATGAGTAGGAGGAGTGTAAAGATGAAGATCTTTTTCATGCCAATAAAGTTAAGTTTTGTCCTTGATAAAATAAAAATCCCTTCCTGAAGATTCAAGAAGGGATTCAAATATTTTGAACGCTACATGTTTAAATATAGCGCGGTATATTATTTTTTTACTGGAGTGCTTGTAGCAGGACTTGCTGGAGCCGCAGCAGGTGCAGCAGCAGGAGCTGTTTGAGCAGGAGCTGTCATAGGAGTCGTAGCAGAGGTATTTACTTTTTGTAAAATCCCTTTGTCCCCTTCGCTAGAACCCCCTTTCAAAAACACGGTTGAAGTCATAGCTAAAATGGCGATTAATGCAGCAAAAATCCAAGTACCTTTTTCAAGTACATCAGTTGTTTGCTTTACACCCATAAAGTTATTAGATATGCCACCTACGTTCGCATTTAAACCACCACCCTTAGGATTTTGGATTAATACCATAAAGCCTAAGCCTAAACATGCCACGATAATCAATACTAAAAATAAAGTAATCATCTTTTTTGTTTTAATTGTTCTATTCTGGACGCAAAATAAACGGATTTTTCAGGAAAAATAAAACTTAATTTTGAATAGAGGGCAATTGCTTTGCGCAAATTGCCTTGTTTTTCCCATACTTCAGCCATAGCTTCAGTTACGACTTCATCGGTTTTATTGGCTTTTTCAGCGATTGCAGTGATCTCTTTTTCCTGTGCTTCTTCTAATTCAGGTACCTGAGGAACGCCTTCTTTATTTTTGAGCACCTTTAACCAAGCGGTAAAACTGCGTAATTGCTTGGTGAATTTGTCTTGAGGTAGCTTAGATAGGTCAATTTCTATGCCCTGAGCCGCAAAATAGTCCTTTTGCAGGGGGGTAAGCTCCATTTCATAACCTACCTCATCTAATTTCACTGGCTCCTTAAATTGAGCTAATTGATCATTTATAAGGGTAGCTAATTTTTCCTCCATGGGAACGCCTTGGGCTTTCACCTCGGTTTCATGTAACCAATGATGAATTTGTAAGGTAGAAGGGAAAAATATATTTGTTTTTTGTAGCTGAGACTGAAATAAGGGTGAATTCGTCAAAGCATACTTTTTAGCCAACAAAAATTGTAAACTAGGACTATAGGGATGTTCGTCGACCCATTTTTCTAAAGTGCTGGTGTCAATACTGTCCAATTCATGATGACCAGTCCATTGAAATAGTATGTTATTAATTAGGGTAGGAGTCATTGGTTACCAGTTGGAAAAAATTTGGTTAAAGATATCATCTGTAATATTTCTTAAAATATCATCCATCAGTTGACCTTCTGCTTGATTTAAAGTGAGGTTGGCAGAAAAATCAAAATTACGTGAGACATCAAATTCTTGTTCTTTATTTTCTAAAGTCTTTTTTAATACTACATGTACTGTTACGGTTAAACGATTGGTACTGGCTTGTTGGGCACTTACACCCACTGTTTGTGAAGGATCGTAATTGGTGATGGTCGCATAAATTTGGTAATGTGCGTCATCACTATTGGTACGAGTTAGTTTTGTTTGACTTAATATTTTTTGCTGCAATTTATCCGTCAATAGGGGAGCTAATTGCGGATTCACATAACGTGCTTTATTTTCAACAAATCCAATCTTAACCGTTTTGATATTATCGGGTATCACTGCATCTTTAAAACTATAGATGCCACAACCTGTTAATAAAATCAAAGCAATCATAGCAA
>CANBSH010000075.1 GCA_947372105.1 Chitinophagaceae bacterium | reverse complement strand
ATTTGATCCTAATAAAGTAAATATGAATACTCAAACTTTCATCGCAAAAGCGAAAACGTTCATTGTTATTGGAACCATTTCCATGTTCATGGGTTGTGCTAAATCTGGGTACAATGAAGTGATGGTGTATAACAATAATTTTAAATCAGGAACCACCGATAAATTAACGGGAGCCATCTTATATAAAAACAATGGAGAGTATTTAATAGGAAGATATAATAAGGGAGGCTTTACTTTGGATTTGGATAATTTACCCGAACATAAAGCCATACAAATAATAGTGGAACCTCGTTTTCATGATAGTTGGGATGGGAACAATGCCTTTGGAACCACTGATGGTCCAGATGTTTGGAATATTACGATGGACGGAACGAGTGTATTGAACGCCACATTTTCAAACACACCGTGTAATGCGATTTATTGTTTGTATCAATCATTTCCAGCAGATTATGGATCTATAAATAATCCACCGCGAACAGGATCTTACATGGATGTAGCGGGAATTTGTCATATGGCAGATGTATTTAAAACTTCTATTTACAAAATAGATAAAACCATAAAGCACACAGGAAATAAAGTGAGCATCAGATTCCAAGATTTTTTAGTACAAAAAAATGTAACGGATCAAATGTGCGATGAGTCATGGTCCATGGGAAGTATTATTGTAAAAATTATAAACATACCTTAAGTAAGCAATAATGAAGTTGCACTTTCCAACGATAAATCAATTTGTATCGCTACTCATATTTAGTATCACCAATGCTGTGTTCCAGCTCATGGTCATACCTATCTTGGTGCATCATATTAATGCCGAAAAATTAGGCGTTTATTTTTTAGCATTATCATTTGGGTCATTGTTAGCCATCTTAGTGAACTATGGCACGATGCAAACAGGAGTGGTAGAAATTAAAAAAGCAGAGACAGAAGACAAAAAAAATCAAGTCATTGCAGAAACATTGGCAGTAAGATTTATTCCTTTGATGTTGGCTATTATCATTATTTGTGTGTTGCCTTTATTTGTGAAGAATGGAGTGTATTATTTTATGATACTTCCAATGATTGTGGCAGAGTTTATCAATCCACAATTTTATTTAACGGCTACCTATCATTTTAACAGATACACAATCATTAATCTAGTATTAAGATTGGCCTTAATTGCCAGTATATATTTTTTAAGAGATCATCCATATGTCATTCAAATAAGTTTATTAGGAACAGGGATAGTGATGCTATTGTTGAATAGTCTTTTTTTGAAAGAAACATTTTTAAAACATGGAGTAGCTGCACATTTTCCCAATGCCGAAAAAACCTGGCAATTATTAAAAACCAATAGTTTGGTATTAGGGAATGGCTTAACGGTGCATTTGCAACAATCTTTGTTTTTATTTGCTATACCTTCTTTTGTAACCCCAATGTATTTATCTGCTTATGGATTTGTAGATAAATTGATTTCCAGTTTTAGAATGTTGGTGAATGCTTATGGCGCAGCAGTGATGCCGCATGCCGCAGGCACCCATCAGCAAGGATTTGGAGAATGGAAGAAATTAAAAAAGAAACAAAATATATTATTATCTCTATTTTGTTTGATCGCAGGATTAGTAATGTATGCCTTCCCGGATCAGTTGTTAACTATTTTATTATTAGGGAAACACGAAACCAATACCGAGTTTATAAAACAGGTGACTGAATTATTGCAACTCATAAGCATCGTGCCATTATTAATTGCACTGAATGTTTTAAACGTAGCAGAAATCTTTTTGGAAAAAAAATACATCGCTTATTTTGGAGCGGGCGTGTTCATACTATTTGTCTCATTATTATCCATCGATAGTTTACAATTAGGATTAGATCCTAAATATGTAGGCTATTATCCCATGTTAATAGAAGGAGTGGCGTTGGTTACTTCTTACTTTATCGTACAACGAATTAGGTTTGCAAAAAATTAAAATACTTATTGCTTGTTTAGGAATCTCATTTGCCGTAAAAGCGCAAAGTGATTTTAAACAGGACAGTTATATACTTACTAAAAATTTGTGGAAGGATACTAGTGCCTCCACCAATATTAAAATTACACCCAAGGATAGTATTCAATTAAGATGGTTGCCATTATTGAATAAATTACAATACGTACAGGATCATCCATATAATTGGAATGATGGAGCGATGGTGCCAGCAAAAGGGTGGCAACAATTATTGAGAGTAGGCTTGCATGCACAATGGAAGTTTATTGAAATACAAATAGCCCCCGAAATGGTATTGGCACAAAATCAATTGTTTGACGAACTCACTATTGAAATAGATAACAGTCCTGTTACAATAAGAGACTATTATCGTTTTTATAATTTTATTGAACTACCAGAACGCATGGGTAATGCTTCTTATAACAGATTATCCTGGGGGCAGTCCTATATTAAGTTGCATTATAAAAATTGGAAAATAGGATTGTCTAATGAAAACAAATGGTGGGGCCCTGCGCAACGCAATGCCTTATTATTATCTAACACAGCAGCGGGGTTCCCGCATATAAGTATTGCCACAGAAAAACCTATCGAATCTAAAATAGGAAAGTTTAATGTAGAAGTGATTGCCGGAAAAGTCATCAACGGCGGCTGGGCGCCGCCAAACTCCTACGCAGCATTCCGAGGCAATGCATTATACAATCCAAAGGAAGATAAGCAACGTATTATTAATGGATTTAATCTAAGCTATCAACCAAAGTGGACACAAAATTTAACTTTAGGGGTGGAGCAAATGTATATGCAATATGAAAAGGACATGTTGTTGTGGCAGGATTATCTACCTATCAAAAATGTAATAAGTCGTATCCCCGATGATGGTCCCAAAAAGCCCATCTTGATGACTGCGTTTTATGTAAATTATAATTTACCCGAAGTGCAAACAACCATCTACGGAGAGTTTGGATGGAACTTACCCAATACTACATTTCGAAATTGGTTTGTACAACCTGATAAAGGATACGCAAGTACCTGGGGCATCAAAAAAATATTCCCCAGTAAACATCAATATTATTGGGAGTTGTTAGGAGAGTTAACGCAGGTGCAATTATTAACGGTGGCAGATCAATTTACAACAGGGGTTCCTCCAAGTTGGTATTTAGGATCCAATGTAAGACAGGGTTATACGCATGACGGACAATTATTGGGAGCAGGTGTAGGACCAGGAGGCTCCTCACAAACGGTAGAATTTAATTGGAGAAAAAATAAAAACCGAATAGGTATCACCACCGAACGTCGTATACACAATGCAGATTATTATCAATATGCATTTGTAGGATCACATGATTTTAGAAGATTCTATACCGACTTTATCACCACTTTAAAAATAGATTGGCAATTTAATAAATATCAAATAGGCCCCCGATTAAGTTATATGCAAACCAATAACTATGAGTGGAACTTATTTCAAACAGGTAATTTTTATTTTATACCAGGACAGGATAAACAACAATTTATGTTACAGTTTAATTTGAGCTATGCGCTGTAATAAAAATTTCCCAAAACAAGATTCTAAAAAATACGATGCCTAAAAAATTAGCCATCATAATAGTGAATTGGAATAGTTATGCATTAACCCATGACACATTAGCATCTGTGTATCAAACAACCTATAAGGATTTTGATATTGTGTTGGTAGATAACGCCTCTACGGATGATTCGGTAGCGCAGTTAAAACAACATCATCCGGAAATTATTTTATTGCAAAATGAACAAAATACAGGATTCACAGGCGGCAATAATAAAGGCATGCAATATGCATTAGATCATGGCTATGAATATGTTTTATTATTAAACAATGATGTAGCAGTAGAAAAGGATTTTTTAGAACCGCTCCTACAAGCATTGGAGGAGAATGAAAATTTAGGAGCCGTGCAACCCTTAATTTATTTCCATCACGATAGAGAATTAGTTTGGAATGCAGGTACGCGTTTTAATCCATGGACAGGAGTGACTAAAACCAAGGGCTACGAATACAAGGATCAAGGACACAAATTAAAATCACGAGCATCAACTTCCTCTTATCAAAAAATAGATTGGATCACGGGCTGTGCATTTATGGTGAAAACAAAAGCGCTACAAAAAGTGGGGTTGTTGTACGAACCATTTTTTATTTATTATGAGGATGTGGATTTATCTTTCAGAATCAAGGAGGCGGGTTATGCATTAGGATATGTCCCTAGTTCGGCGATTTATCATATTGCAGGGATGTCGCATAAATCATCTACCAAAACATCCGAAGGATATATAAGCCCTAAAGTACATTACTTAAATGCGCGCAATCATATATGGTTGCTTAAAAAATATACGAAACTACAATATGCACCCACTGTCATTATTTATCAAAGCGTGTATTATTTAGGAGTGACTGCTTATTTTATAGTAAGAGGCAGGTGGCAAAAATTAAAAGCATTGTATCGCGGAATAAGCGAAGGCTTGCAACAAAGTATTACAATATGAAAAAAATTATTATCACAGGCGTAGCGGGTTTAATAGGTTCCCGCATGGCAGAATGGATTTTAGCAAATCAACCCGAAGTGCAAATTATTGGGATAGATGATTTATCTGGAGGCTATCAAGAACATGTTCCAAAAGGAGTGGAGTTTCATCCAATGGATCTTAGTACAGCTCATATAAGTGATTTATTTAAAGGGGTAGATATTGTGTATCATTTTGCAGCTTATGCTGCTGAAGGGTTAAGTCCTTTTATTCGTAAGTTTAATTACAACTGTAATTTAGTAGCCACTGCGAATGTGGTGAACGCCTGTATAGAACATCAAGTGGGCCGATTGGTATTTACATCCAGTATGGCAGTGTATGGAATAGGAACTCCACCATTTAAAGAAACCGATGCACCTTCCCCCATTGATCCTTATGGAGTAGCTAAGTATGCATGTGAAATGGATATACAAATAGCAGGAGAACAACATGGATTGGATTGGTGTATCATACGTCCGCATAATGTATATGGACGCAATCAAAATATTTGGGATCGTTACCGAAACGTATTGGGTATTTGGATGTATCAATATATGAACGGATTGCCCTTTACCATTTTTGGAGATGGATCACAACAACGTGCATTTTCATGTATAGATGATTGTTTATTGCCTTTATGGAAAGCAGGCACTGATGCGCGAGCATCGAAACAAATTATTAATATAGGAAGTTGGAAATATTATTCTATAAAAGAAGCCTCTGAAATTTTAAAGCAAGTGATTGGTTCGGGAGAAACCAAACATGAGGAAGCGCGACATGAAGTAAAAGATGCCTTACCCTCACATGAATTAAGTGTTCAATTATTAGATTACAAGGATACCACCAATTTACAAAAAGGATTAACCGATATGTGGCAATGGGCACAACAACAACCTAAGCGAATTCAAAAATCATGGGAAACCTATGAGTTGGAAAAAGGCTTGTATGGATTTTGGAAAAACAAATAACAAAGTACTCTATTGAAAATTAAGATTATAAAAGAATTAAAATGGGCTATAATTTTAGTGATAGTGTTATGTACTAATACTATTGTTAATGCTCAAACTATTAGCATGGATCAATTGCCTATTGAGGATGCACTTAGAAGATTGCAGCTGATGGGTAAAATTGAATCAGATATTTCATTTATGTCACGTCCTTTGCAACCTACTAAAAAAGGGGCTTGGGATAGTGCTTTAAAATGGCTGGATCCTGTTTATTTTAGAAAGGGATTGCACCCTATTAGTAAAAAGTTTTTAGGAAATACTTTTTATGCAACGGTATTGCCTTTGCAAGTGATGTCGCAATATGTGACCGAACAACCTTTTCAGGAATTAGATGGTCCAATGATTGCAAGTAGTGGACAGCAAACTTATATAAGTGGAGGTGTGTATTTAAAGCTAGGCCCTTTAACCATACAATATCAACCACAATTCGTATGGGCGGATAATAAAAATTATAGAGGCACCATACAAACTCCTAATTATCATTATCCAGATAGTTATGCATATGATCACTATAAAAATAATTTAGTTTTTAATGGCGTATTTGATAATGCTTTTTTAAAAAATAATTTATTGGGTAATTCAAGTATACGACTTAATGCAGGACCAGTAAGTGTGGGAGTGAGTTCCGAAAATTTAACTTGGGGCCCAAGTATCATGAATCCTTTATTAATGAGTTCACATGCACCGGGGTTTATGCATATTAGTTTTAATAGTCGTCGACCATGGCGCACTAAAATAGGAAGTTTTGAATGGCAATGGGT
>CANBSH010000074.1 GCA_947372105.1 Chitinophagaceae bacterium | reverse complement strand
TACACCCATCGCTTCACTGTATCCGTAATACTTATCACCCCGGGCTTTTTGCCTTTGTCAAAACTGCCTAAATGTTTATCCATTTGTAATGCGCGCGCGCCGTTGAGTGTGGCCCAGCCCAGCATTTCGGCAAGAGGTATTTCGGGATGAAATTTTTGTATGGTTTTAATTTCATCTAAAATATTTAAACTCCAATTGCTTGCATAGCTATCGGTCCCTAAAACAATAGGAACTTGTTGTTCTCTTAATAAATGAATGGGAGGCATTGCATTTTCAATATATTGATTTGCGTTAGGGCATAAGCACCAAAACGTATTTGGCATTTGTTGTTTTACTTTTTTGACATCTTCTTCGGAAGTAAAACTATTGTGCACTAAAATAGTTCGGTGTGCATTCTTTAAATATGGAATCATCGATTGCAAACTAGATACTCCCGTAGGTTCAAAAAAATCTAGCTTCACATTAACGCGCACATACATATCTAAAAATGCGCCTGTCTTTTTTTCAAAAAACTCATTCTCTTCTGCAGTTTCTTGATTGTGCATTGTGATGGTATGCGTTTGAAAATGATCACTTAATAATTTCCATAAATTAAAACTTACCGAATACGGTGCATGTGGCACCAAGGAAGCGCGCACACAATTTTCATAAAACTGTTGTTGCATATCTAATCCTTTCACAATTTTATCATGTGCTCGAGTGGGATCTAAATCATACAACTCAATAAAACTATAATACGCGATTCTCTTTTTCCCTTTTTGATCTAGCGTATCGAGGGTGTTACAAATATCTCCCACCGCTACAATACCATTTACAAACATTTCATCTTCCGCATGAATAATGGCATCTTGTATTTGTTCTGCTTGCACATTTCTAAGCGCCACTATTTGTTTTACAAATTCTTGCAAACCCGTTTTTGCAGGAATCATCCCTTTCATGTGAGATAATTCTAAATGACAATGCGCATTAATAAATCCTGGACTTACTATTCCTTCTACCATTTGCACGCCTTCTCCCGCCTCCCCATCTAAAACAATTCCCTGTATCACGCCTTCCGCATCGGTTATAAGTACTTTGTCCGATCCGTCTATGAGTTCGGTGCCGGTGAAAATTTGGGGTGCTTTGAATTTTAGATACATATATATAAGTAGGTATTGGCTCGCAATTCCTCTAATTTAGACCAGTTTACCTTAAAAAAGGTCTTTTAGCCTCTGTTTTCCTAAAAATCTTTTCATTTATTGCCTCTTAACTCATTGATAGTCAGCATCATTTTAGTATGATGTATTTTATGATACAAAATTATTATTGATAATCAATGACTTATAAAGATGACTTCCAAAAACAGTCTTCCATTTGTTGGGAAAAGCCAAATTCCCCGCGTACCTTCGCCCTCCCTTAACAAAAGGGATAATTTATGGCTAGCGGGATAGCGCGGCCTCATTTAAAAAATAGAATTATGAGTAAACTACATTTCACCACGAAGCACGCCAACGCGGCTACCGTTAAACATGGCTGGTACATTGTTGATGGTACTAATCAAACCGTAGGACGTATCGCTTCAAAAATCGCAGCAGTTCTACGTGGTAAGAACAAAGCTTATTACACTCCTCACGTTGATTGTGGAGATTATGTAATCATCATTAATGCAGAAAAAGTTTTGTTGACTGGAAACAAATTCCACGATAAGCAATACTTAAACTATTCTGGTTACCCAGGTGGTAAAAAAGAAGAAGCTGCAGAAGACTTAATCAAGCGTCGTCCAGAAGTTATTATGGAAAGAGCGGTTAAAGGTATGTTACCTAAAAATCGTTTAGGACGTAAGATGGTTAAAAAATTATTTGTGTACGCTGGTGATAAACATCCTCATACGGCACAACAACCCAAAGAATTTAAATTTTAAACTTCCAAATTAAAATAAATGGAAAAGCAAACAAATGCAGTAGGTCGTCGTAAGGAAGCAGTGACACGCGTCTTCGTTAGCAAGGGTAGTGGAAAAATTACCGTGAATGACAAAGATTATAAAAACTATTTTCCTTTAGTGTATTTACAAAATCAAGTAGAAGCACCTTTAAAAGTGACTGACTTAATGGGTAAATATGATATCGTAATCAACGCACAAGGCGGTGGTTTAAAAGGTCAAGCAGAAGCAGCCAAATTAGGTATTGCTCGTGTATTAATTGAATTGAATCCTGAATTACGTCCTACGTTAAAAGCGGCTGGACAATTAACGCGTGACCCTCGTAGTGTTGAGCGTAAGAAATTCGGTCATAAGAAAGCTCGTAGAAGCTTCCAGTTCAGTAAACGTTAATCCAAAGATTTATTACTTATTAATTCATTATTACAATTTATACAAATGGAAAATAACACTTCACTACAACAGCAATTACTGGAGGCCGGCGTACACTTTGGTCACCTTAAGAAGAAGTGGAACCCTAAAATGTTGCCTTACATTTTCGCTGAGAAAAAAGGTATTCATATTATTGACTTGAACAAAACAGTAGAACACTTACAAGAAACTGCTGCTGCTTTAAAGCAAATTGCTAAGAGCGGTAAAAAGATCATGTTTGTTGCTACTAAAAAGCAAGCGAAAGAAATCGTTAGCGAATGTGCTAAAAAAGTAAACATGCCTTACGCCACAGAACGTTGGTTAGGTGGTATGTTGACAAACTTTAACACTGTTCGTAAGAGCGTTAAGAAAATGCAAAGCATTGAAAAAATGTTAAACGACGGAAGCGCTGAAAGCTTAACTAAAAAAGAGCGTTTGACTTTAGGTCGTGATAAAGATAAAATGGAAAAAGTATTAGGTGGTATCGCTCAATTGGGTCGTTTACCAGCAGCTTTATTCTTAGTAGATATTGGTCATGAGCATATTGCTTTAGCAGAAGCTAAGCGTTTAGGAATTCAAACTTTTGGAATGGTAGATACAAACTGCGATCCAAACAAAGTTGATTTTTCTATCCCTGCAAATGATGATGCTACAAAATCAATTGCAATTATTACCAACTATATCACTGCAGCCATTGCGGAAGGTTTAGCTGAACGTCAAGCATCTAAGGATGATGAAGGAAGCGAATCTGAAGAAGGCAACAATGAATTAGAAGCAAAAGCGAAACGTATGGAAGCCGAAGCAAATGCTGAAGGCGGAAGAGGTAAGCGTGGTGCGGGTGCTGCTCCAACAGCCCCAGGTGCTCCTAAGCGTCGTATTCAAAGTACACGTCGCCCTGCAGGTAAGTAATTAAATATATTCATTGGGTTATTAGTGTCCAAGTGATGCTAATGACCCAATTGTTTTTATTTCAATCAAAGGGATTTTACACAATATCATTACAACTAAATAAAAAATATTTTATGAGTACAATAACAGCTGCTGATATTAATAAATTACGTCAAGCAACAGGTGCTGGTATGATGGATTGCAGAAAAGCTTTAACCGAAACAAATGGTGATTTTGAAGCTGCGATTGATTGGTTACGTAAGCAAGGTCAAAAAGTGGCCGCTAAGCGTAGCGATCGTGAAGCAAAAGAAGGTGTGATTATTGCACAAACTTCTGCCGATCACAAAACTGGTTTTGTAGTATGTATTTCTTGTGAAACAGATTTCGTTTCTAAAAATGCAGAATTTGTTGCATTTGCTCAAAGCATTGCTGATGCTGCAGTTGCGAACAATGTAAAATCAGCTGAAGAATTAAATGAAGTAAGCGTGAATGGCACAAAAGTGTCTGACATGATCAACGATAAATTAGCTTCTATTGGTGAAAAAATTGCAGTAGCAAAATTTGAAAGAGTAGATGCTGCTTTTGTTTCTTCTTATATTCATGGTTCTTACCGTATGGGTGTATTAGTAGGTTTAACTTCTGAAGCTGCTGAAGTGGGTAAAGATCTTGCAATGCAAATTGCAGCGATGAATCCAGTTGCCGTAGATCCAGAATCAGTTCCTGCTGAAACAGTGGTACGTGAAAGAGCGATCATTATTGATACTATGAAAGAAGATCCTAAAATGGCAGGTAAGCCAGACGAAATGATTGCTAAAATTGCTGAAGGAAAAATCAATGCCTTCTTTAAAGAGCAAACATTATTAGCGCAAGCTTTCGTAAAAGATGGTTCTAAAACTGTAGGAGATCATATCAAATCGGTGGATAGTAACTTAAAAGTAACTGAATTCAAAAGAGTTGCTTTAGGTTGAGCCCAGGGGCAGCAGTGCCTTATTCAAAAAATCCAAATAGTACAAATTCCCCGAGGGAATTAATATAGATTTTACCTCTTTAAAGGGTCCCGATACATCGGGACCCTTTTTTCTTGCCCCAAAATTTGTATCTTGCAAGTACAAAATAAGTATCACTATGCTGCCAAAATACAAGCGTGTATTATTGAAATTATCAGGGGAAGCATTATTAGGCGATCAAAAAAATGGAGATCCATTTGATCCCAAAGTCATTGAGCAATATGCGAATGAAATAAAACAAGTAGTTGATTTAGGCGTGCAAGTGGCTATTGTTATTGGTGGTGGAAATATTTATCGTGGCATGAATGAAGCGGATAGTGGAATTGAACGCGCACATGGAGATTATATGGGCATGTTGGCGACGATGATAAATGCCATGGCGATACAAGCGATGTTGGAAAAAATTGGAGTGTACACTCGTTTGCAATCAGCGATTAATATGGAACAAGTAGCCGAACCTTATATCCGTCGTAAAGCATTACGTCATTTGGAAAAAGGACGTGTGGTTATTTTTGGAGCAGGTACGGGTAATCCTTATTTCACTACTGATACTGCAGGTTCTCTTCGTGCGATTGAAATGAAAGCGGATGTCATTTTAAAAGGAACACGTGTAGATGGCGTATATGATAGCGATCCTGAAAAAAATCCAGGAGCGAAAAAATTTGAACAAATTAGTTTCCAAGAATGTATTTCTAAAAATTTAAAGGTGATGGATATGACTGCCTTTACTTTATGTATGGAAAATAAATTGCCTATCATTGTTTTTGATATGAACCAACAAGGTAATTTATTAAAAGTCGTTCAAGGGGCAGGCGTAGGAACATTAGTAGGATAAATAAAGGGGCTTTCACACCACTTATGTAATATATTTTGAGTGTAGTGTAGTGGTTGTTAATTTTATTATATGCAAACATCAAATACTTTCACCTCAACTTTACAAAAAACCATAGCGGTCATCGTATTGGTTCTTGTAGGTTTTGCGGTACAAGCGCAACAGGCTTTAACTTTAAAAGAAGCGATTCAAACAGCTTTAAAAAATAGTTACAATATTCAACTGGTGGAAAATACAGTAGCTATTGCGAAAAATAACAATTATATAGGAGTAGCAGGAGGATTACCTACCGTAACCAGTACGGTGAATAATAATAAATCATTAAGTACAATTGAACAAAGGTTTGCAGATCCTACACGAAATACGACTAAAACAGGCGTTGATGGTAATACATTAACTGCTGGTTTAACAGCTTCGGTTATTATATTCAACGGCTATCGCATCATGGCGACTAAGGACCGATTAGCTACTATCGAAAAGCAAAGCGAACAACAATTGCAAGCGCAGTTAGCGAATACCACTGCAACAGTGATGCAACAATATTATAACATCATTCGTCAACAAGCTTATTTAAAAACGATTGAAAAATCGATTGAAGCAAGTAAGCAACGATTAGATATTGTTAAGACAAGACAACAAATTGGAGTAGCCAATCAAGCGGATTTATTGCAATCTAATTTAGATTTGAATGCATTGATACAAGGAAAACAAAATCAATTATTAATTATAGATCAAGCCAAAGCAGATTTATTAAATACGATGGTGTTGCCTTCTTCTACACCCATTATGATTCAAGAAGATATTACGGTGGACACTAAAATAAAATTAGCCGAAGTAGAAGCTAAAATAAAAGCCAATCCTCTATTACAATCAGCAGAGCAATTAATTAATATCAATCAATTTATTGAAAAGGAAACAAGAGCTTTAATGTATCCTACTTTGCGCGCGAGTACAGGCTATAACGTTAATAGCAGTAGCTCTGCGGCAGGATTTAGTTTATTAAATGAAAGCTATGGTCCATTCTTAGGCGTTAACTTAAGTATACCTATTTATGCTGGAAATACGGCTAAGCGTAGTTTAAAAACAGCACAGTTAAATACGAATAGTGCTCGCATACAATATAAAAATGCCGAACAAGACTTAGCCACACAATTATATAAAACCTATCAGTCTTATCAAAATAGTATTCAACAAATACCTATTGAAACGGATAACTATA
>CANBSH010000073.1 GCA_947372105.1 Chitinophagaceae bacterium | reverse complement strand
AAGAAAGGTTTGATATATCAAATAAGGATTGCAATAATATTTAATTACGATTCTTCTAAACTCAATTAATGAGTCCCATATTCTATCAAGTAATTATAAGTGGGCGTCAATTTTCCCTCCTTTAAAATAGTGGCTCTTTCTATTATTTTATTACCTCCTTTAATAAGATCAGGTAAAACATATTTGATTAATTGCTCACCAAAAAAACGGCTCGCATCTCTAGGAAGTTCGTTGGGCAAATTACCTACAGCCATAATATCTATTCCATTATGAACATAGGGCG
Source organism: Chitinophagaceae bacterium (assembly GCA_947372105.1). GTDB lineage: Bacteria > Bacteroidota > Bacteroidia > Chitinophagales > Chitinophagaceae > Sediminibacterium. The sequence continues at coordinate 6,120 of CANBSH010000073.1, read as the reverse complement.
CCGTTTTGGTAAAAGTGTTTATATCGACTCCATAAATGGGATTTTCAGCAGGAGCATCTCCTAAGTTACAAGGCACACTTCCATTTATATCATCCGTAATGTCTGCTATAGTAGTTAAAGTAAATTCATCTTCCAATAAATCCTGATGCGTAAAAAGTTTTGGTATACCAGGTTCCCAATACACCCCATTCATTAAAATGTGTGTTTGTTGTAAATATTTTTTAAAGCCACAAACATATTCTTCGGGATGTTCATGAAAATGTGTTCGCTCATACTTACCTGTTTCATGATGCGCATATAAATCAGCGCCTTTTAAATGCACATAAACAGGATAATCATAATGTCTTAATAAAAATTCATCTGGTTCTACTTGTTGCACATCTAATAAATTCATGATTTCTAAAATACCATGTGCCACTCTCCCCGATCCGGTTACCACTATTTTAATATTAGGTAACTTTAATCCAAAATAAGTGTGAATTAATTCCAAATAATCTTTCACATCACTTACTCTTCCTAAATGAAATGATTTAGTTCTGTTTCCATAAGCCATAATACCATTGTGCGCACCTACTATACCTGCAAAAAATCCAAACCCTATTAAACGTTGTCCATCTTCATGTTCCAAGCATTCGTAATCAATTAATGTGATTTTTTTATCCATTAAAGCATGAAACATCTTTTGGTTATAGGCTTGTTGTTTTTTGGTATGTGAAAAAAACAAATACTTTTTATTCGCATTTAATTGATCTATGGGGACTTCTTTAATACCTAATAAAATATCGGCGGAACTAATATTCTTGACCACTTGAATACCTTCTTTTTGATATTCGGCATCTTTATAACATCTATGCGGGGAAGATTCTACCAAAATATCCCAATCTGGAAATTGGCTGATCAAAAAACTACATTGTTTAGGGGTTAATGCCACCCTATTGTCACTTGGAACTTTTCCCTCTTTAATAAGGCCAAGAACTGGCATTTTGGTAATTTTACACAATATACTAATTATTGCTATGACCTATTTTGAATTGTTTGGACTTCCTATTGGGTTTAAAGTGGATACTGTTAAACTAAGACAGGCTTTCATGGATATTCAACGAATGTCCCATCCGGATAAGTTTGCCCAAGCGAGTCCAGATGAACAAGAAATTGCTTTGGAAAAATCAGCCATAGCCAACAAAGGATTTGCCATTTTAAACCACCCCGAAAAAGTTCTTCCTTATGTTTTGGAAACTTTGGGCTTATTAGAGCCGGAGGAAAAATATGCTTTACAACCGGCATTTTTAATGGAAATGATGGATTTAAATGAGGCCTGGATGGATGCCGATACTGAAGATGAAAAACAGAAGGTGATACATCAAGTAAAACAGATACAAAATGACATTTACGAGCCCCTTAAAGCGACTTTGGAAACTGCTGATATCAAAGATATTCCCCCAGAAAAGCTGCTGCAAATAAAGGAGTATTACTACAAGAAAAAATACCTCGATCGTATTTTGGCAGATTTTCGTTATTAACGTAATATTGCACCCCTGCCCAGATGGCGGAATTGGTAGACGCACTAGACTCAAAATCTAGCGTTCGCAAGGATGTGCAGGTTCGATTCCTGTTCTGGGCACAAACGCCTCGACACGCAAGTGTCGGGGCGTTTTAATTTATGGCGATTCGAGCTCGCTCGAAAAAGCAAATAAATAAAAACGCCCTGCAATCACGCATCGCGTGATTGTTGAGGCTTTGGGTACGCCCGCCATTTAGGAAGACGTTTTGAACGAAGTGAAAAACGGCAGTCCTGAATGTAAAGGCTTTGGGTACGCCCCTCGTAGAAGTAAAGGAAGACGTTTTGAGCAAAGCGAAAAACGGCAGTCCTGCAATTAGAATAAGTAAATTATCGAAAATCAATAATGTAAAGTATATTTGTCAATAAGGAAAATCAACTTTACATGAAACAAAATTTAAAAAATCAATTTAGGATGGGATTATTATCCAATAATTTTAAAAAAATTGGTCTGGCAATATCAATTTTAGCAATTGCCGCTCAAATAAGTTTAATATTCATTTCACAAAATGAATCCAAAACCCAAAAAGAAATAATTAAAACGATATGCAGCTCAATCTTTACTTTAGGTCTATTTATATTCGCTTTTTCAAAAGAAAAATTTGAAGATGAAATGATTTATTTCATCCGAATGCGATCAATGGCTTTAACATTACTATTTGTTATTATCACAGGGATTCTAAGCCCCATTTTATACATAGTATTTAATGAAACACCTACCATTAGAGAGACACAAGGCTTTGCAACTACTGTAATTTTGCAATACATAGCTACATTTTATTTACAAAAGATGATTAAGTCATGAAGAATTCTTTAAAAGTTGAAAGAGCTAAACTAAATATCACACAACAAGAATTAGCTGAAAAAATCAACGTTTCTAGACAAACTATAAACTCAATTGAAGCTGAGAGGTATGTTCCATCCACAATACTAGCTATTAAAATCTCAAATGTTTTTAATACCACTGTTAATAGTATTTTTATAATAGAAGAAGATGACTAAGAGGGCTTTGGGTACGCCCACCATTTAGGAAGACGTTTTGAACGAAGTGAAAAACGGCAGTCCTGAATGGGTTTGTTTCATCCACCCCATCTACACCCCCTCATTATTTAACAAACTATCCAAAAACAAACAATAACATTTAACTTTAACGCTCTATAAAAAACATGAAAGGATTTCATTTTAAAACATACGAAGCCCCCGAGCAATCTCCTTTTGATAGGTTATTTGAAATATTCAAGGAATTGATTGTACATACTTCGGGCGATTTTGATGAAACCATTAGTTGGATGCGAGAATTGGATGTAGAGTATAAATTAACGGATGAAAAATACACTATTGATGACTTCATCGAAGATTTAAAAAAGAAAGGTTACATCAAACAAGAAATTGTGCAAGATGGCGAAGGCCCTACCAAAATTACTTCAAAAACAGAAAGAGCAATCAGACAACAAGCGCTGAATAATATCTTCGGGAATTTACAAAAAACAGGAAAAGGAAATCACAAAACAAAAACCTTAGGTCAAGGGGATGAAAAAACAGGTGAGTTTAAAGAATTTATTTTCGGAGACAATATTGAGAACATTTCACTAACAGAAAGTATTAAGAATGCGCAAATAAATCATGGCATAGACGATTTTAATTTAACCGAAAATGATTTAGTAGTAGAAGATACAGAACAAAAATCTCAAATGAGTACAGTACTCATGATTGACATTAGCCATAGTATGATATTATATGGTGAAGATCGTATTACTCCTGCAAAAAAAGTGGCAATGGCCTTTGCCGAACTCATCACCACACGTTATCCAAAAGATACCATTGATATATTAGTTTTTGGTGATGACGCATGGACAATAACCATTCAGGAACTACCCTATTTAAAAGTAGGCCCCTATCATACTAACACTGTTGCAGGATTACAATTAGCAATGGATATTTTAAGACGAAAAAGAAATACGAACAAGCAAATATTCATGATCACGGACGGCAAACCAAGTTGTATAAAGGAAGCCGATGGCTCTTATTATATGAATAGCAATGGACTAGATCAATACATTGTTGAGAAGTGCTATAATCAAGCAAAAATTGCACGAAAATTACACATCCCCATTACCACTTTCATGATTGCGCATGACCCTTATTTACAAAGATTTGTGAATGAATTTACCGAAGCCAACCAAGGCAAAGCTTTTTATACAGGATTGAAGGGATTAGGAGAAATGATTTTTGAAGATTACGAAACGAACAGAAAAAAGAAACTTAAATAAGTTGAAACAAACGATTAGAATAAATTAAATAATTAGAATAATAGAATGTATATGAATATTGATAAAATTAAAACCTTAGGCGATTTAAAAAAGCAAGGTTACCAAAGCAAAAGTATAAAAGATGAATTGAGAGATAATTTGATTCAAAAAATGAAAGAGGGAATCCCTGCTTTTGAAGGTATACATGGATTTGAAGATACCGTCATTCCTGAAATAGAAAGAGCTATATTGTCAAAGCATAATATGAATTTATTAGGATTAAGAGGGCAAGCCAAAACCAAACTTGCTCGCCTTATGATTCAATTATTAGATGAGCATATCCCATTTGTTGCAGGTTCGGAAATAAATGACGATCCCTTACATCCTATTTCAAGATTTGCAAAAGACTTAATAAAAGAAAAAGGAGATGCCACTCCAATTGAATGGTTGCACCGAAATGATCGTTTCTTTGAAAAATTAGCTACACCCGATGTGACTATTGCAGATATTATTGGAGATGTAGATCCTATCAAAGCTGCTAACTTAAAATTATCCTATTCGGACGAACGAGTGATCCATTTTGGAATGATACCAAGAGCCAATAGATGTTTATTTGTAATTAATGAATTGCCCGATTTACAAGCTAGAATTCAAGTAGCTCTCTTTAATATTCTACAAGAAGGCGATATTCAAATAAGAGGATTTAAATTAAGAATGAACTTAGATATCCAATTTATTTTTACTGCCAACCCAGAGGATTATACCAATAGAGGAAGTATAGTTACCCCGTTAAAAGACAGAATTGGATCTCAAATTTTAACCCACTATCCTAAAAATATTGCAGTTGCTAAAAAAATTACAGAACAAGAGGCTAAAATAAATCCTACGCAAGCAGGAATTGTTTATGTACCCTCAATGGCTAAGGATATTATTGAACAAATAAGTTTTGAAGCACGTGACAGTGAATTTATAGATGCTAAAAGTGGAGTGAGTGCGAGGATGACCATTAGTGCTATGGAGAATTTAATAAGTACTGCAGAACGCAGAGCTTTAAAAAATGGATTAGTAAACACATCGGTTCGTTTATCTGATTTCATGGGAATCATCCCAGCTATTACAGGTAAAATTGAATTAGTTTACGAAGGTGAGCAAGAAGGTGCCGAAAATATAGCTATTCATCTTATCGAAAAAGCCATCAATACCCTATTCAAGTTTCAATTCCCTAAAATATCTAAACTAGAAAAGCAAAATGAAAAAAATGCCTACTCTGATTTATTAGATTGGTTTATTGCCGAAGGAGGTATTGAATTATATGAGGACTTTGACGACAAACAATACATGAAAATTTTAGATGAAGTAAAACCTTTAGATGTCCTACTTAAAAAATACGCATCAGATACAACAAAGCAAGACACCTACTTCATGAAAGAATTTATCTTATGGGCTTTAGTAGAAAACAAAAAGCTGAACAAAGAAAAATTAACCCAAGGATTTTCATTCAAGGATATACTAGGGAGTTTGATAAATAAGATGTAGGAAATTATTATTTAACCCAAGTTGAATAATAATTTCCTGACGCCCAGTTTATTCCCGCTCCATCAGCATAAATAGGTAACCAATGAACTCCTGCAGCGTTTCCATTTGAATGATACATATTAGGCCATCCATTTGCAACCCCAGAAACAACAGACCAAATCCAGGTTCCTGAGGTGGCTATAAATGAATTATAAGCAGTATTATAATGCCAAGTCCCAGCACCATTGTTAGTGCTAATATTACTTCTTAAAGCAGTTATTGGCTTACTATCATTAGAGGTTGTTACATACGCATATTTATTATTAGATGGCCCGGATCTTAATTGAACTTTTGTTGAAATATTAGCTAGTTCAATAACTGTAGCGCGAGGAAGATAGCCTCTATCCGAAATAGAAGTTATACTTGTAACTTCTGAAGAAGCCACTCCACCACCACTTGAATTTAACAACATCCAACCTCCCCCATCAGTGGTCATATCTGCATATATTTGAAATGGTATGCCGCTATTTATGTTTGCATTTTTTATCCAATAAATTCCATCCGTTGAACTAGGAAAATTAGTTTTTATATCTAGCGCACTTGTTCCAGCAGTGGAAGCAGATTTTCCGTTATTACCATATCCATTTACTTTACCATTATGGGTATTTATATTTGTAGCAGCTTTAACACCATTTAAATTCACTTGCTTCACACTATCATCAGTAATTAATCCATTTGCAGAAACACCCCATAATTTTAACTGAACAAAAACTACTTTTGTATCAGTACAACTATTAG
>CANBSH010000072.1 GCA_947372105.1 Chitinophagaceae bacterium | reverse complement strand
AACTTACCTGTTGGGTTAATATGATACGTAATGTTGTTGTTAAACAACTTAGCGTATTTCTTATATTTTGCTTTTACTCTTGGAATTAAAATTTCAACGATATCTTTTTTGATTTTCGCTAACATCTTTCCTTCTGCATCAAAATCATCGTGTTGTGTAGATACCACGATTGCATCAATACGCACTGGTTCGTTTTTATCGTTGTACTCTAAAGTAACCTGAGATTTTGCATCAGGACGTAAATATTTAATTGCTTTATTCTCTCTTCTTAATGCAGCTAATTCAATTAAAATTTTGTGCGCTAAGTCCAAAGCCAATGGCATATAATCTTCCGTTTCGTTGCTTGCATAACCAAACATCATCCCTTGGTCACCAGCACCTTGCTCTTCTTTCTTTTTTCTATCCACCCCTTGGTTGATGTCAGCAGATTGTTCGTGTATCGCGCTTAATACACCACAGCTATCCGCTTCAAACATATATTCGCTTTTTGTGTAACCAATTTTCTTAATCACATTACGTGCAATAGTTTGTACATCTAAGTATGCTTTAGATTTTACTTCACCCGCCAAAATCACTTGACCTGTGGTCACTAAAGTTTCACATGCCACTTTTGATTGTGGATCAAATGCTAAAAAGTTGTCGATTAAAGCGTCAGAAATCTGATCCGCTACTTTGTCTGGATGTCCTTCAGAAACGCTTTCAGAAGTAAATAAATAAGGCATATTCTTTTATTTAGATGTTGTAAAGTGCAAATATATAAATTATTGCTATTTATACTAGTTTTAGAACTATAATTCGGAATAATAAACGTGCAATCTCATACGGAATCGTGAATGCTTCCCTCCTCCTATTCTAACCCTTCCAATGGCTGCTTGATTGCCTAAAGAAGTAGTTAAATAATCAATTCCTGCTTGTTTATTATTTGGATAAGGGGGTACAAAAGTGATAGAATCATTCACCGGAGCCATGATTCTGAAATCGAAAAGAGAATCAGATCGGGATATAACCCCTTGCACATATCTACTTATATTAAAGTTATAACTAGCCACTTTAGGGTAACCGTTCAATGACTTATATACCAACTTGCCACCAAAACGATCCATATACTCCGTACTTGAAGTACCTACGTAATCGTTGGGTACATTTCTAACTTTTTTTGTCGCGGTGTCATATACTCCTAAGAATAAATACTGAGGAGGTAACATTTGTGTTTCCAAAGTATTGTAAGTAGCATCATCCGGAACCTGTTCTGCAATTAATTCGGCTCTATGTATTAATCTATTTTTAAAATTTTTCAACCCTGGGACCTTCACTTTCACCATCGTACCTGGACTGGTTTGAATATACACTAAACTATCATTCACAGAAGTAGTAGGATTAAAGTGCTTAAACACTTCGGCTGACTTACGATTACGAGTGATAAAATTAGCATCTCCATTACTATATAAGCTAAACTTCATGAAACTTACTGAAGTATCTCTTTTAGTCGCATTTAAAGAACTGGAAGAATAATATAAAGCTAATTTGGTATTCGTATCGGTCATGCTAATACGAATTAATGAATTTGCATTATCGCTTGTACTCAAAGCAAATCCTCTAAAATATTCACGTAAAGTAGAATCAGAATGATAGGCATTGGTTGAATCGAAATCATACATCAATTGTCTTGCTACTGTAGGTAATAATTTGATACGTATTTGATTGCTAGCTGATTCATATAATGCAAAAACTGAATCCCTTACTTTAGTATAATCAAGCTTATAAGGATTTGCTAAAGCACTTCCCGCTTGGATATTATATACATCAGGAAAATTACTTGCGTAATATTTTGAAATATCTATAGGTGTAGAACCTGATATTCTATTGACATTAATAGTGATTGGTTTGGTAGAGTCTCCGTAAAACCCACGATAACTTAAAACCAATACGGCAGAATCTACTCTTAAACTATCCTTATCCCCTGGTATATAAAAAGGGAAAAAATTGGGTAATAATTGAAAAAACATATTGGCTTTGGTAGTACCAAACATAGGATCATTGGTAATGCTACCTAATACGTGTTCATCATTTCCGTATATTCTTAATGAATCTGGATAATCAATGGTTTGCGTTTCCACATCAAAAGTGGTATCCTTAGTAGCAACTGCATCTAGAGAAGGCAATAAGCCTAAACCCAATTCAGAAGTACTGATTCTGGTACATGCCGAGAAAACTAGGGTTAATAAAAGGAAAAAAGAAAATTTCTTGATGTTATTGATTGATGCCATGAATTTAATTGTCGTTACTTGCCTGCAAGTTCGTTGTATAAATCTAAATACTCTGTTAAATCGGAATCCCAACCGTTAAAAGGCACTACTTTTTTACCTTTTACAGCAGAAAATTCTGATACTAATTTTTTATCTATTACGTCAGCTCCAAAAGTAATGGCATCCGCATAGGTGGCACCCCCTCTGAATAAAGCTGCATTATTTAAATCTTTGAAGGATTCTAAATCCTTTTCTTTAATATTCGCATTAATAACTGCCTTCGCAATAAAGTCCTTCCCTAGTTTTTCCTCAAACGTATTTTGACCAATAGTAAAAATGACTTTTGAATTAGAGAATACAGGTTCTTTTTTGAAAGCTGTTTTAATATAAGCAGGAATTAAGCCTGTCATCCAGCCACTACAATGAATCACATCGGGAGGCCATCCAAATTTCTTAACTGTTTCTAAAGCCCCACGGCAAAAGAAAATAGTACGCATAGCATTATCATCAAACCATTTTTCATTTTCATCATGAAATATATGTTTGCGCTTAAAGAAATCTTCGTTTTCTAAAAAGTAGACTTGTAATCGGGCATTAGGTAAAGAAGCTACTTTAATTTGCAAGGGATAATCATCGCTATCCACTTGTACATTGATACCAGATAAGCGGACTACCTCATGTAAACGATGTCTACGTTCGTTAATGATGCCAAATCTTGGCATAATACAACGCACTTCCAGACCACTGTCGTTACTTTTAATCGCGAGCTTATTAATGACCTCAGCAAACTCTGTCAGCTCTAAATAGGGCGACATTTCTGTGGCGATGTATAAGATTCGTTTTTTTTCAGACATTCCTTTTGGGTTTAACTCAGAACCAACTTTGAGTGTGCGAAGGTACGTAAAAGCAAGGACTTTAAGAAACCACAAAAAAGAGGAATAAATACCCCTCCCTGAAACCATATCTTAACAATTGGTCGTAAATTGCACATCAACGCTCCAAAAGCCGACATTATGGGTAAATTTCTTAAAATCGGATTCTTCTTCCTTATTGGCATATTGCTGATTTGGTGGAGCTTACATCAAATTCCGCCTCAAGAATGGGATAAGTTTACCCTATCCTTAAAGCACTCTAAATTTTGGATCATTATCCCGGTATTTTTCATTTTAGGCCTTTCGCATTTTATCAGGGCTTTAAGATGGAGACTCATTATGGAACCCTTGGGATATACACCTTCCGTGACAAATACCTTTTTGGCCGTACTTATTGGTTATTTAGCAAACTCGGCGGTGCCTCGTTTAGGAGAAGTTTTAAAATGTACGATATTATCAAAATACGAAAATGTGCCAGCCGAAAAAATAGTAGGCACCATTGTAGCGGAAAGAGCTTTTGATGTGATGTGCTTAGGGCTTGTTTTTTTATTAGCCTTAACACTTCAATTTAATGTCATTGAAGCAGGTTGGCAGCAATTAAATGCAGCTAAGGATCCAAGTCATGCAGGGCAACCTTGGGTCATATATATATTAGGTGGCATTACATTATTGGCACTTTTATTTTTCTGGATTTTCAAAAAACGATTCGCCCATTTAATTATTAGTTTCAAGAAAATAATATTAGGTGTTTGGGAAGGAGTCATGAGCGCCACCAAATTAAAAAAGCATAATTTATTTTTCTTTTATTCTTTTTGTATTTGGTTCCTTTATTTACTTGCCACCTTTATTGGATTGTACGGTACCGAAGGAACAGCAAGCTCTTTTTCTACTGCCATAAGTTGCTTGGCTTATGCTAGTATTGGTATGATTATTACCCCAGGAGGTATTGGCGCTTACGCTTATTTTTTAGCCAAAGTGTTAGAGTTAAATGGGATTGAATATGCATTAGGATTAGCGAACGGAACCTTACAATGGTTCTCGCAATTTATTATAGTATTAGTATTAGGCGGTATTAGTTTAATCATACTTCCTTTAGTGAATAAGCAAACAAAATAAAATGAGAGCAATAGCATCCATTGAAAAAAAAATCATGACAGTAGCGCAAGCTCTCACGGTGATAGCAGGCTGGAAAGCTTTGGGCAAAACATTTGCTTTCACGAATGGCTGCTTTGATATTTTACACCCAGGACATTTATTTTCATTAGCACAAACTGCGCAAGAAGCCGATTTTTTAGTAGTAGGATTAAATAGCGACGCAAGTGTTCAAAGACTAAAAGGCCCTACCCGACCCATTAATAACACCGAAAGCAGAGCCATCGTTTTATCCAATTTAGTATTAGTAGATATAGTGGTGGTATTTGAAGAGGACACACCACTTGAATTAATCTCTACCTTATTACCAGATGTTTTAGTCAAAGGTGGCGACTATACTATAGAAACTATTGTTGGCGCTAAGGAAGTGATAGCGAATGGCGGTAAAGTCATTATCAACCCCATTGTTGAAGGGTTTTCCACTACTGGATTGATTGAAAAAATAAAACACTAAACTATTTTAAAATGGAATTTTTACAACCACTTCACATTCAACCCGAAAATGAAGGAAGTTCAACGGGTGCCCATTGGATAAAAAGCAAGGGCCCTAAAATGAATTCCTACTCCCCTGTAGATGGAAAATTAATTGGCACAGTTGTTACTACAGACGCTGCTGCATATCAAGAAGTGATTCAAACTGCGGAGAAAGCTTTTAAAGAATGGAGGAATTGGCCTGCTCCTAAACGTGGAGAAATTGTACGACAATTAGGAGATGCATTAAGACATGAAAAACATTTTTTAGGTCAGTTAGTGAGTTATGAAATGGGAAAAAGTTTACAAGAAGGTTTAGGGGAAGTGCAAGAAATGATTGACATCTGTGATTTTGCAGTTGGACTGTCACGTCAATTATATGGCCTCACTATGCATAGTGAACGACCTTCTCATAGAATGTATGAACAATGGCATCCTTTAGGAATAGTAGGAATCATATCTGCTTTTAATTTCCCGGTTGCGGTATGGAGTTGGAATGCTGCCTTGGCTTGGGTATGCGGAAATGTCACCGTATGGAAGCCTAGTGAAAAGACCCCTTTATGTGGCAATGCAATTCAAAATATAGTTGCTACAGTATTTGAAAAAAATAATGTCCCTGATGGGGTGAACAATTTAATTCAAGGAGGTCGTGAAGTGGGTGAATGGATGAGTCATGATACACGTATCCCTTTAATTTCTGCCACAGGATCTACTCGAATGGGAAAAGAATTAAATACAGCTGTAGCAGCTAGATTAGGCAAAACTATTTTAGAATTGGGCGGAAATAATGCCATCATCATTTCAGAACATGCCGATTTAGATATGTCATTAATAGGATCTGTGTTTGGAGCAGTGGGTACAGCGGGACAAAGATGTACCAGCACGCGTAGACTGATTATTCATGAAAAAGTATATGACGCCTTCGTTGCAAAATTAACCAAAGCCTATCAACAAATAAAAATTGGAGATCCTTTAGATGTTAAACATCATATGGGGCCATTAATTGATCAAGATGCTGTGTCGATGTATTTAAAATCCATTGAAGATTGCAAAAAAGAAGGTGGAAAATTTTTAGTGGAGGGTGGCGTTTTAGATGGCGCGGGATATGAAAGTGGTTGTTATGTCAAGCCATGTATTGCAGAAGCACAACCCCATTATTCCATTGTTCAGCATGAAACCTTTGCTCCTATTTTATATTTATTAAAATACAAAACTTTAGAAGAAGCCATTGCTATTCAAAATGGAGTTCCACAAGGATTATCTTCTGCTATCATGACATTAAATATGCGTGAATCGGAATTATTTTTATCTCAGCAAGGAAGTGATTGCGGCATAGCAAATGTGAATATTGGAACTAGCGGCGCAGAAATTGGAGGTGCTTTTGGAGGTGAAAAAGAAACAGGCGGCGGCAGAGAAAGTGGTAGTGACGCATGGAAAGCCTATATGCGTAGACAAACCAACACTATTAACTGGAGTACCCAATTGCCTTTAGCACAAGGGATTCAATTTGATTTATAAAAGAATGAATAGTTTGCAACTATAATTTAAGAGGCCCTATGAGAAAAAGATTTAAAAAAGTGATACTGTTGTTTTTATTTTTAGTGAGTGCGCATTTTTTATTTGCACAAAATTTTCAAAACTGGCATTGGAAGGATTATAATACAGATACGATTCATGGTATTAGTTTACATAAAGCATATGAGCTATTATCTTCCCTTGCTCAAAAGCCAAGCCCCATTATAGTAGCAGTTATTGACGGAGGTATTGACACCAATCACATCGCATTGCATAATTTATTATGGACAAATGCAAAAGAAATTCCAAACAATGGCATAGATGACGATCACAATGGATATATAGACGATGTGCATGGCTGGAATTTTATTGGCGGCAAAGACGGACGTAATATCAATAAAGCGTCTGATGAAAAAACAAGAATTTATCATCAG
>CANBSH010000071.1 GCA_947372105.1 Chitinophagaceae bacterium | reverse complement strand
CAAACCAACCCTATTTTAAAAGATACTATTATTAAATGGGGAGGTCGTAAAGTAGGATATATGGCATACATTCAATTTTTATCAAGCTATGATGATAGTTTAAGAGCCGTATTTGGTCGTTTTAAAAATACAGGCATTGATGAACTTGTCATTGACTTAAGATATAATGGGGGTGGCTATGTGACTTCATCCGATTTATTGACCGACTTAATTGTAAAGGATTTAGCGGGTAAAGTAGATAAGATCATGAATAAAAAAGTATATAATGATACTTATACTGCAGAATTAAATAAAACATACGGATCCAGTGCCTTTAACACCAATTTTAAAATGGAAGCAAATAATATAAGCACCCTTAGTAGAGTATTTATATTAACTTCTAACGGTACCGCCTCGGCAAGTGAATTGGTGATCAATAACCTAAAACCATTTATGGATGTGATATTAGTTGGAGAGCATACTTATGGAAAAAATGTAGGTTCATTCACTTTAACAGATAGCAAAAATAGATGGAGCTATGGTTTACAGCCCATCACCTTTAAAATAGCGAACTCTCTAAATGAATCGAACTATGGGACCAAGGATGGTTTTTTACCTAATGTAACTGTGGTTGATAATGTACTTCCATTTAAACAATTAGGGGATCCTTACGAAACAGTTTTATACAAAGCTTTATTTCAAATTAGTCCAGTAGCTTTTGTACCTTTTGGTGCACAAGGCATTGCGAATGAAACAAAAGCTACTTTACAATCGGCAAGAGCCATTTCGGATAACCCTAAAATGGATCGCATCGATATGTGGATGAAACCTAAATATTAAAATACAATATCTTAACAGATATTATTTCAATGTAATAAATATGAAAAAAATAGGAATGTTGATGTGTTTGATGACAACAGCGATGGTTCAGTTAAATGCACAACAAAATAAAGTAAAAGCAAGTTTAAACCACACAGCTATTTATGTTGTAGACCTTTCGGCATCTGGAAATTTTTATTCCAATATCATTGGATTAGATACTGTTGCCGAACCTTTTCATGATGGGAAACATATTTGGTATAAAACAGCCGAGCATACCATGTTGCATGTTATTCAAGGTGCTACTCAAAAAAAGGAATACTTTAAAAATCAGCATACTTGTTTTACAGTGACTAATATTAATGACTTTGTCAACAAGTTGAATCAGCTCAAATGGAGCTACGAAGATAAAGAGGGGAAAAAACAATCTATTACCAATCGTATAGATGGCGTTCATCAATTATGGATTCAAGATCCAGATGGCTATTGGATAGAAATTAATGATGATAAGTTTTAAGTAATAAAATTTACTTCACTTTAATTTTAACATAGTAATTTAAAAATCAATTATGAGTATTCAAGTTTTTATAACAGGCGGCACTTTTGACAAAGAGTATAATGAAGTCAATGGTAGCTTATTTTTTAAAGAAACTCATTTATCCGAAATGTTGGATTTAGGTCGTAGTAAATTGGAATTATCCATAACTACTTTAATGATGAAGGATAGCTTAGACTTTGTGGACTCCGATAGACATCTCATCGCGAAAGCTTGCAACGATTCTTTGGCTGATAAAATATTAATTACGCATGGCACCGACACGATGACCATTACTGCATCTTACTTAGCCGAACAATGTCCTCAAAAAACAATTGTCCTAACTGGGGCAATGGTGCCTTATAAATTTGGAAGCTCTGATGGATTATTTAATTTAGGAAGCGCATTAGCATTTGTGCAAGTCCTACCTATTGGTGTATATATTGCCATGAATGGCAAAATATTCGAAGCCAATAAAGTGCTTAAGAATAAGGATAAAGGCGAGTTTGAAAGTATTGACTAATACTTCTTTGGAGCCTATTTCTGGTTCTATTTTTTTCTATGGCCTTAAGTGTTCCCAACTTTACGCTCTACTTAAATTTTATAAATTTTTCCTATTCTGTATCGTCGTATCCGAACTTTTGATTCAAAGCAAAAACTGCTTCTGCCGAAAAATCATTCTTATGGATTAATTCCAATTGACCTTCTAGCAATCCTCTTTTAGTAGGGAGCATTTGTGCATTTTTTTCATAAATCGCATTCGCTGACCCTGTTGCTGTTTTACCCAAAGATTGAATTGCTGCAGCCACATCTTCCATTTGATGAATCACTGACATAATTTGATTAGGTATCCAAGACGTAATAGGAGTGCCGCCTGTAGCATAGGCGTACTTGGTATTCGCCATAATATACTTTTGTACAAACTGCCAATGCCCATTTCTAAAATGATAAATTTCTTCTAAGATGCCTAATAAATAACATAAGCTATCCACATCTTTATTTTCCAATAATTTACCCATCAATCCTTTTTCATGGACGTCTTTCATTGAACTTTCTAAGTCGATGAAAAATTGTTGTACACATTTTGGACGATATAAACGTAAATCCAATAAATATTTAGTCAACTCATTTTGAGGATAATAAAAAATTACACCCGAAAAAATATCTTGCATAGGAATGATATCGTCTTGTGCACCTGTTTGTCCTCTAAAAGCTTGAGGTTCTTCCCACACACCTTCATATAAAACACCCTCTCCAAATAAATCGGTATTGCCTTTCACTCCCATAATGAAAACTCTAAAATCATTGTATCGTTGCCATCTTGAAGCCTTCCACATTTCCTTGCGACGCAAGTTCATCTGCTTCATAGTTTCCCAATTGGTAGCCAACAAATGCGAAACTGCTTCATCCCCTTTGAATAAAGCCTGAATCGTCTGCATCACAGAGCCTACTAATTTGGCTGAAAAACGATTAATGTCAACATGCAACATAATAAAACCCACTTCATCTGGCTGACCCGAAAATTTATTACACATGGTAATATTTTCCCAGTTTAAATCACCACTTTCATCTAATTTTTTATAATTACCCAAGGAGTAGCCGTAATGATAATCCATCCAAGCAAACACATCTAATTTTTCTGCAACCTTACAATAAGGTTGTGCAATATTAGCTGGCAAAAAATTTCGAGCTTTACCATATTTACCGTCAATTTTAAATTGTTGGAAAGAGGGTTCTAACAAGTAGGCCGAAGTGATAAAACTATAAGATCTAAATAGGGCTTGTAATACAAATACGTCTGTTTCCTTTTCAACCTCTGCTAAATGATTTTTGATAGCCATCACCGGAGCTATTATAGCATCCTTGGTGTGCAATAAACCGTTTTCATTTTCATTGAGCACTACAGGCATCGCATCCAATACATCTTGAAGATCCTGATATACTGCTGGCAACTTGACCATTGGCGCTTTAATGGGTAAAAAACCATTTTCAGCACCCACGTTAAAAAATCCATCCGAATAATTAGATAATATAGACATAGTAATTGTTTTTGTTAAAAACCTAGGCTGAAGCTATGAAAAAAAATTGATAGGCTAACAGTTGTTTGTGGATTATTTTTGAACTAATTTGTATTCTAAATTAGGAGGAATTTTAGCGTCATTGGAATTGTTTTTAGTAAGGCCTAGATCCGTTAATTCCATTAACTTTAAATTGTATTTTAATTCAATAAGCAAGCATCAAATGAATCAAAAAATTAAATTATTACTCAGTTGTATGATATTCACAAGTGGTATAATCGCTCAAACCAATACAAAAATTATTGCTCATCGTGGAGCTTGGAAGGAATTTAACAATCCGGAAAATTCTATCGCGTCCTTACAAAAAGCCATTGAACTAAAATGTTATGGTAGCGAATTTGATGTACGCCGAACCAGCGATGGTATTTTAGTGGTCAATCATGACCCTACTTTTTATGGAGATACCATTCAAACACATACCTATGCACAATTGAATGAAAAAAAATTATCAAATGGGGAAGACTTGCCTACCCTAGAAAAATATTTTAAAACGGGGACCCAAGGAAATCATAAAACATTATTAATATGTGAGATTAAAGAAGCAGTGAAGGATGAGCAATCGACTCAATTAGCTACTTTGGAAACTTTAGCATTGGCTGATCAATTAGGAATTCAAAATAGAATTGTATACATCAGCTTTAGTTTTGAAGTATTAAAAACTATCAAATCAAAACATCCTGAAGCGATTGTATTATATCTAGAAAATAATAAATCGATTGATGAAATAGTGGCGCAACATTTTGATGGAATAAATTATCATTTTGATCAATATAAAAACAACACCAATTTAACCCAACAAGCTTCAAAAAATAATTTAAAAATTGGGAGTTGGACAGTCAACAAAATAGAAGACTTAGAAATATTGATTCAGCAAGGGGTAGAATTTATTACAACCAATGCACCCCAACAATTTTTAGAAAAAGTCAGCAAGTAAGAAAGCGAGATATCCCGAAATATATTGACCTAATAGAATATCATCTGATATAGAGTTCACCATCATGAATGAAGGAAGGAAGAAATGAAAATATCAATTAGTCGTTCCTTCTTCTTTGTCTTCTTATGATAATGATAATAAGGGCTAAAATCCCAAATAATAAAGGTAAGCTCATAAATTATTGATTACATTACATACAAGGTATGAAAAAAATATATATTCTTTCCATCATCATTCTATTTATGGGTTGTTCACCCTATAAAAAAGTGACCATAACAATGAGCCAGATTCAGACCAATAATTGGATGAATAAGACCGAGCAGGAAGTGGTTTCTAAATTGGGGCCCTATAAAAGAAAAGAAAATATAGAATCAGGCTATAAACTTTTTTTTGATTATAGCACTTATACGATACCTAAAACAATAGCAGCTGTCAATAATTATAGCATACAAGCAGCTAATGCTGCTCCTGTAGATAAACAGGGTAGGCTTCAACAACCAAGAACTGAATTTACTTCAAGTTCATCAAGATCTTCGGCGCTTAATCAGCTACAAGAAGTGGCGAATCTAAAAACGCTAGAATTTTATTTTGATAAAAATAAAAAAGTGAGTTACGTTTTTGCATCGGGCTACCCCGATTCGGTTCGTTATGAGCTTCGCAAAAAATAATTAATTCTTTATCTTTTACTTATTATTTTTAAAAAATTACTTTTAATTTTTCACTTTTTATTAGATAGCGAAGCTAGTAATTTTTTCAAAAAATTATCTATCGCATTATTTTCAATCCATCTTACCACTACTACTAAATCATTTTCTTCATCTACATAAATCATGTTCGTCCCATTACCAATATGGGCATAAGCGCTTGCTGGTGCTGATGGATACATTTTTTGACCCGTGTTCAAAAAATAATTCATGAAGCCATATTCAGGATTCACATTGGTGGGTGTAGTGGCTTTCTTAAACCAATCTGCTGATAAAATTTGTTTTCCTTGCCAATTGCCTTTTCGTAAAGTAAATAATCCAAAACGTGCCATATCATATCCATTGATAAACATTCCACCACCAAAGTGCCCGCCGCCACTCACCGATTGCACTAACTTTCCATCTAACACAATCCATGAATTTTGATATCCAGTCCAAGTCCAAGAATTAGAAGCTCCAATAGGTTTCATAATGTTTTCACGAAATACTTCAGGTAATGATTGATGCCAAACAGAAGTGGCAGCTAATGCTAAAGCATTCACTCTTGTGTCATTGTATTTATAACTGGTACCCGGTTCGTTTCTTTTACGAGTCAACCATTCATCCTGTTTGTCAGAAGGTCTATCTGCCCAATCTGGTTTACCCCATAAAGTACCTTCCCAATCACTGGTTTGTCTTAATAAATTGTCCCAACTTATTTTTCGATTATGCGGCGTGTCAAAAGGAAATATAAAAGATTTTTTATCAATAGGATTTTGATTTTTAGTTTCTTCCGTGAATGATGCAGTTTCAATAGGTGGAAGATAAGTATACACTTTGTCCTCTAGAGAATGAATCAATCCTCGCTCATAAGCAAGACCAATCGTGGAAGAAACAAAACTTTTAGTCACGCTATTACAGGACTCTACTTTATTCGGATCACCCCATTGTGCAATGATGTATCCTTTATAAACTATAATTCCGCTAAGTCCGCCTCTCTCTAACATAGGCCCTATTGGATCCGAAAAGGGTTCTTTTCCAAATTGCATGGCTTGTGTCAACCAAGGATTACGCGGATATTTAGTTTCATTTTGTATCGAAAACTGAATGGCCTCATTTAATTTTAAACTATCAATTTTAAAAAATTGCGGTGATTTTACTTGCCATTCTTGTGCCGAAGGGAAATAAATTTTTTCTACAACATGTTGAGTATTCTGAGCTTTCAATAAAGTAGCTGCAAGAATGAAACCAACTACTATAACAACATTTTTTAGATAGAATAAATTTTTACGCATCTTTAAATTTTGAATTATTTTAATTGAGTAGCATCTACTCTGCTTGGTGTATCTTTTCCTGAAATGATACTTCTTGCACTTTTTGCAATGGCTTTAATAATTTCAGTCATGTTATCAATATCCAATGTTTCAAACTGATCACTAGGTTTGTGGTAATTAGGTTCACTATCCATCTTGGAAGTAGAAATAGTATGCGCAGGAACACCTAGTCTTGCTAATGTTGCATTATCTGATCTATAAAATAAATTTTGATCCGTATATGGATCTGGATAAAATGTAAACTCAGTGCCTTCTAAATTTTTCTGCAAAATAGCACCCATATCTGTTTTTTCATAGCCTGTAATGTAGGCGCTATTTTTACCCCATTTACTTTCGGTACCAATCATCTCAATATTAAACATTGCTTTTACTTGCAAAGGATCAAATTGTTTTGAAAAATATTGTGCGCCAAAGCCGCCCGCTTCTTCAGCAGTAAATGCGGCAAATATAATAGTACGTTCATTATTCCCTAAAGCTGCAAAGTATTTCGAAAGCATGATCATAGCTGTAGTTCCAGCAGCATCATCATTCGCGCCGTTGTATATAGAATCACCATTCACTGCTCTTTTACCATTGATGCCTAAATGATCATAATGTCCCGAAAAAATAACATACTCATTAGGTAGTGATTTGCCTGGAATGACTCCTACCACATTCGCCAAAGGTAATTTTTCAATTTGATGTGTTGCTTCGATAGTAAATTTTGTTGGAGCATTATTACTTAAGACAAATACCAATGATTTTTGATTTTCATTAATATTGGATTTTAATTGAACTAATCTTCCAAAATTTTGCGCAAAGGATTCATCTACTAGCACTAAATAATTTTTACCTGCATTCATAAATTTTCGAACACTTGTCATTAAATTATCTTCCTTATTTATTTTGGCTAATTCATACCCACTATTTTCGTTGACCGCTAATTTTTCTTGCGCTGTTA
>CANBSH010000070.1 GCA_947372105.1 Chitinophagaceae bacterium | reverse complement strand
AAAAGTTTGCTAAGAAGGGTCGTACGATGTCATCTACTATTACAAATGGCTATAATGAATCAAGTTCTAATGGCACTCAGTTAACAGATCAATTGTTTTATACTTTAGGCAAAGTGACCAAAGATTCGCTTTTAAATCAACGTAATACTAGAAATGGTAATACCACTACCTTTTCGGCAAATGTAGTGTACACCGAACCTTTGGGTAAGAAGTCGTTATTAGAAATGAATGCTTATTTGAGCAAGAGTCTAGGAAATAGTAGTAAAAAAGTATATGACTTAGGGACGACCGAAACATTGAACACGCGTTTAACCAACGAATTTAATAGTGAATACACTTATACAGGAGGTGGAATGAACTATCGTACAAATCAACGTAAGTTTAATTTTTCATCTGGCTTCTCATTGCAAAATGCAAAATTAAATGGCGAGAATGTGAGTGCTAAAACAAAGTTGAATCAAGATTTCAAAGACATCTTGCCTACAGCTATGTTTCAGTATAATTTTTCTCAAACTAAAAACTTGAATATTAATTATCGCACTTCTACCAATCAACCTTCTATCACACAATTACAACCGGTATTGGATCAGTCTAATATTAACCGTCAAACTATTGGTAATCCCGATTTGAAACGTAGTTATGTGCATAATTTGAATATCCGATTCTTCTCTTCAAAAATTATTTCTCAACGCAACTTCTTCGCTTTGTTAAATGCCTCTTCTACTAATAATTCTATTGTGAACTACGATAGTATTTTACCAAGTAGAGTAACGCTTTCAAGACCTGTGAACGTAAATGGATCTTATAGAGTGAACGGAAGTGTGAACTATGGTTTTGGTATCAAAAAATTATATTCTCGTTTAAACTTTGGATTAAGCAGTGGGTTTAGTAATAATATTTCTTACACCAACTCATTGTTGAATACTATTGTCACTAAATCATATGGTCCTTCCATTACTTACAACTTCCAAAAGGAAGATTTGATAGATATTGATTTATCTGCGAGATATTCATTTAGCAATACCAACAATCAAATTACACCTACATTAAATACCAATTATTTAACAAGAGTGTATGGTGCAGATGTAACCAATTACTTGCCTTTTAATTTTGTGTTGAATCAATCATTTAATTACACAATAAATTCGGGCCGTGCGGAAGGATTTAACACTGCCATTCCTATTTGGAATGCCTCTTTCTCTAAATTCTTCATGAAAAACAAGCGCGCTGAATTAAAAGCGAGTGCCTTTGATATCTTAAATAAGAATGCAGGCATTAGCCGTAATGTATCTCAAAACCAAATTGTGGATCAAAACTATAATGTGATCAATCAATATTTCTTGTTAAGCTTTATTTATAGTTTACAAAAATCGGGTTTAGGCGGAAATAACAGAAATGTAATGATTCGAATGAATTAATTAACTTTAACGAGTTTAAAAAAAATAATTATGCGTAAAATATCTCTATTGATTTCTATGATGCTTATTGCTTTTACTGCAGTATTTGCACAAGTAAAAGAAGGTAAATTAATATTCGAACGTAAAACAAATATGCGTCGAATGATTACAGATCCCGAAATGAGGGCTAGAATTCCTGAGTTCAGAACCGAAAAATTTGAACTTATTTTTAATGAACAAGCAAGTATGTTCAAGACTATACCTGATGATGAAGCACCAGATCCATTCGCTAATAGCGGTGGTGGTGGCGGAGAGCGTGGAGGTATGCGTATGATGTTTAGAATGCCTGAGACAACTATCTATACCGATTTAAATACTCAAGTTCAATTGGAGGCTCGTTCCTTATTTGAAAAAGATTATTTAATTATGGACACTTTAAAACCTTTAAAGTGGAAATTGTCTGAGGAAACAAAAACCATTGCAAAGTATGTTTGTAAAAAAGCAACGACTTCTATTGTGCCACAACAATTAACTATGCGTATTGGCGGCGGTGGGGGTAATCGTGGTGGTGAAGGAAATCGCGGAGGTGATGGTAATCGTGGAGGCGGAAGCATTAATATTGGCGGAGTCAATATTAATCGCGGGGGTAATCCAGATAGCGCTGCTGCTAAACCTAAAGAAATTGAAATTACAGTTTGGTATACGGAATCTATTCCTGTTTCTGTAGGTCCTGATACTTATGCTGGTTTACCAGGTGCTATTTTAGAAGTAGACAGCGATAATGGAAATAATGTGATTACAGCGCAGGAGTTTACTTCAAAATATAGTGCTAAAGAATTAAAACAACCTACTAAAGGTGAAAAAATGAATCGTGCGAAATTTATGGATAGCATGCAAGAATTAATGAAAGGCATGCAAAGAGGCGGTGGTATGCAGTTTAGAACAGGAGGGAATTTTAATTAATGTTTGTTCACTAACTTGGTTTTAGAAACTCTGTCCTTTTAATAAACACGCTCCTTTTGAGAAAAGGGCTTTCGGATTTTTTATAAAGAGATTTTAAAGTGTTTTCAAAAAATTTTAATAAAATAAGCAGCCCCTGGGGCTGCTTATTTTATGATGTCCCATCTCCAACCCATACTGATAGATCTTGCGTCTCCCAAGTAGTAAGAATAGGCGCTAGTACCTTTCACGCTAAAGTTTTTAGTGGCCATGGTGGAATAATAGGCGTTCGTAAGGTTTAAAATATGCAACCAAATTTCAGATCTTTTGAACTGATAACTCAAGCGTAGGTTCGCTACATCAAATCCAGGGTAGCTAGTGGTATTGGTCTCATCCATGAAATATTTGGATTGATGCATCCACTCTAAAGAAGTAAAAATATTTTTAATGGGCTTCCACTGTAAAGTGAGGTTATTAAAAATATGTGGTGCAGCATTCATTTCATTTCCGCTTACATCTACCGCTTTTATTTGAGTATTTACATATTGATGTTTCGCATAAGTCCCATTCCACAAAATTTCTATAGTGGGTTTAAATGCATACTTAAATTGATATTCAACCCCAATATGTTTAGTACCTCCTGCATTTTGATTTAAGTTCACGCCATCTGTTTGTCTCACTGAGATAATTTCATTATTGCCTTTTAATTGATAAACAGATATTTCAGCGTACAGCTTATTAAAATGACCCCATCCGCCTATTTCGACATTGGTAAATTGCTGAGGTAATAAATAAGGCACTCTAATAGCATTGTATATTTCGGTGATTTGCGGAGGAACAAATCCTTCACTATAATTCATATAGCCACCTACATTATTCTTATTATAAGTCATTCCAATTTTAGGCGTAAAACGTGTGAAATTATTATTCGCGCTGGGTGTTCCAGAAGTAAGTTCATTTGCAAATGCATATTCAAAATCATCATAACGCATAGCCATATTAAAATGAATAGAAGGACTAATATTACTTATCCAATTTACATATAAAGCTTTGTTGCTAATATTGGTGTGATAGGATGTAATAAGAGAATCCTTAGTGGGATAAGAAAAGCGTGTGTATTTCCCTAGCGTGGTGTCTTTATATATATCAATATAATGGGCAACTAAATTTTGTTGAGTAGCATCTAAATATCCACCTACAATCAATTTACTATGTATAGCATTCAAATTCCATCTGTGTTGAATATCTAATACATAAGAATCAAAATGATTGCTATTCACTTGGCCTTTAAATTTAGTAGGATTACTAGTAGAAGCTATGGAATAAGTAGGATTTTGATCCATGGTATTTTTTCGATACATGGCATTCAAAGTAGTGATAGAATTTTGATTCCACTCATATTGTAAATTTTGGCGAAATCTTAAAGCATTAATTTGTCGATAAGTAAAAGTTTGTTGACTGCTAAAATTCTTTTGGAAAAACTTAATACTATCCAAAGAGCCTGTCATTTGTGTGTAATAGTCAATATACTGCAGTGTTTGATAACCACTAAGTTTTTTTGTAATTGTAAAATGGCGCTTAATACTTGCTGCTTTTTTTTGATAGTCACTATATTC
This sequence comes from Chitinophagaceae bacterium, assembly GCA_947372105.1. Taxonomy (GTDB): domain Bacteria; phylum Bacteroidota; class Bacteroidia; order Chitinophagales; family Chitinophagaceae; genus Sediminibacterium. Next base: position 3,511 of record CANBSH010000070.1, on the reverse strand, counting down.
GGTGACTCCATTTTTTTGATCGGTCCAGGATCCTGTAATATCCCAACTTCCTTTGTTGCCAGGAATTGCACTATGCACACTTATTTTTTTATACCCCACATGACTCACTTGACTCGTGAGTGTGAGTTGTTTTTGGGTGGGAATAGGATTGGTTAAAATATTCACTACACCTCCAATCGCTTCCGCACCATATAATGCAGAGGCAGGTCCTTTTAAAACTTCAATGGAATAAATGGCATCGGTATTGATTTCAATGAATGCATTACTACTAAACAATCCACTAGTACGAATGGGCATGCCATCTTCTAAATACAAGTATAAACCTTTTAGTGAAATAGGTTGTCGTATGGACATCATATGTTGTTCATTGCCAATAGTAGGCATATAAACGCCGCTTACTTTATTTAAGAGATAATCGAGGCGTGGGGCTTTGGTTTCTTGAATCTGCTTGGGGGATAGGATAGAAATAGCAACGGGAGATTGAATGCGCTTTTCGGTTAATTTGTTGGCAGATACAACTACTGTTGCAAGTGGTTTATAGCTTGTGTCTTGCCCATAAATTAAATGGGTCAGCAATATCATTAATAAACCTATTATACTTGCTCGATTTTGCATGCAAGCAAATTTAAGAGATAACTAAGAGTAACTAGGACAAATGCGAAAAAAAAATCCTTCCCGTGCAACGGGAAGGATTTGAAGTGTTTTATAATTATTTACTTTATTATTTTGTAAAGTAATGAACGATATAAAAAGTAATAGCAGCTAACACACCACTAACAGGGATAGTTAATACCCAAGCCCATAATAAATTAGTTGTGACACCCCATCTTACAGCACTTAAACGTTTAGTAGCTCCTACTCCTATAATGGATCCTGTAATAGTATGTGTGGTAGATACTGGAATACCCATTTGTCCTGTGAAAAATAGCGTAAAGGCGCCAGCCGTTTCAGCAGCAACCCCTTCTAGTGGAGTTACTTTGGTGATTCTAGACCCCATTGTTTTTACAATTTTCCAGCCTCCACTCATCGTGCCTAAACCAATAGCTAGGTAACAGGCAACAGGCACCCAACTTGGTAGTTGACTAAAGTCCTGAATACTTCCACTGGCAATTAATGCAGCCCCAATAATACCCATTACTTTTTGAGCATCGTTACCGCCATGTCCAATACTAAAGGCGGCGGAGCTAAATAATTGTAATTTTTTAAACATGTAAGCGACACTATGAGCTGTAGGTGTTTTTATTTTCTCTACATATAAATATATCATCATGAATAAAATAGAAGCGCCAATAATGCCATATACAATAATCGAGTTGTCTGCTTTATCAATTTCATCCGAAAAAGTTTTCTCAATATTGAATTTGGTAATTTTACCTTTTACTTTATCTATATTTTTTTCTTGAATTGGATAAATAGCGTTCACTAAAACCAATGCAGAATCTAAATTAATGGATCCTTCTAAGTACAATTTTAGAGGCGCTTTATAACCTTCTGTTTTTTCAGAGGCAATTTTATATTCTTCTTTTGCTTCTTTATTTTCAGGCGCTTTAGCTTCTAATACTAAAAAATCGTTTGCGTTTCTTACCGCATCTTTTAGTTTACTTATGGCTGCGTTTTTTAACCAACCACTATCTTGTGCAGTTTTAGCAATTTTATCAGCACTTAAGTTATCGAAATTATCAACGTAAGGTTTTATATGATGGTAAGTTTCTGTAGCTTTTATTAATTTTTCTTCGTTTAATGCAAGCTTAGAAAGTAAGATGGTATCATTTGCTTTTTTAGATAATTCCTCTTTTAAATTACCAACCTCTTTTTTGTATTTATCTATGCCGTAAAATTTTTGAACATTGTCGTTCATTTTACTTTCTTCGAAGTTGTCGAAAATTAAAACAGTACCAAAAGTAACTACTGCAATTATGAGAAGTCGAAGCCACACATTACGCATAATAGTCACAACCGTAATGAAAATGGAAATTACAATTCCAATGATTGGAGCTAAAAATATAAACAATACCGTTTTCATGATGGTATCTGAATCTACAATTTTAGACCATGGGAAATCAAATCCTTTAATCATGAGCGCATGCGCAATAGCAGCCCCTGCAAAACCTCCAATCAATGTATGAGAAGAGGAAGATGGAATGCCATACCACCAGGTAAGTAGGTTCCAAAAAATAGCAGCTAATAAACCCGAAAAAATAACAGGCAAAGTGATAAAGTCCTTATAAACCGTTTTGCTAATAGAGTTGGCTACTGCATGATCTTTGAAAATCCAGTAAGCAATAGAATTAAATAAGGCAGCCCATAATACTGCTTGGAATGGGGTCAACACTTTAGTTGAAACCACAGTAGCAATGGAATTGGCCGCATCATGGAATCCATTGATATAGTCAAATATAAGCGCAAGCGCTATAATGATAATTAATAAAGTCATCTTGAATTAAATTAAGCGTACTTGATAATGATAGATTCAATTACGTTTGAAACATCTTCGATTTTATCGGTAGCTATTTCAAGAACTTGATAAATTTCTCTTTTCTTGATTACTTCTTTAAAGTCGTTTTCTTGTTCAAATAATCTTTCAATACTCATATCAAATACATCATCTGCTTGATTTTCAATACTGTTCACTTTAATCATGGCTTCAGTCATCTCTTTAATATTCTTCATATTACGTAAACCAAGAACTGCTTTTTTAGTTTCAATAGTTCCTTGCAAAATAAGTTCAGCTAGTTTGTGAATTCCAGTATCGTTAGGATTTACTTTATAAAAATTGATCTTTTTTGCAGAAGCATAAATATAATCTGCGATATCATCTAAAGAGGTTGCTAAGTAGTGAATGTCTTCTCTATCAAAAGGGGTAATAAAATTTCTACCTAATTCGGTAAAAATATTATGGGTTAAATCATCATTGGTATGTTCTAAGTTTTCTATTTGTGCTAAAATATTAGCTCTCTTATCAGCATCTGGTTCAGTGACCATCTCCTTCAATTTAACACCCATTTCATATACATGCTCAGCGACTTCTTCAAATAATTGAAAAAATACGCGGTCCTTAGGAAGGAAGATTTTAAAGATTGAATTTAAGTCCATACAGTAGTTTTTTGTTTACTTTAATTAAGTGTTACAAATTTCCCTTTTTGGACCCGGAATAACGGGTTTCGATTATTACTAAATTGTTAACAAGACGCTAGCACAGTTAACAATGGGGTAATATAGTCTTGGGCCTCTTTTTAGAGAAATGATTGGCAAGGAATAGTCCAAAAACGAAAAAGGCCACGGTAAACCGCAGCCTTCTTAAAATCCGTAGCTTTCCCCCAAAAGCTATCTCAAAATTGCATTTTTTATATACTAAAGGGAGTATTTTAAGTTACCTATTAAGTTTACTAATAGGTTATTTCTTATCTTAGATACATATTTTCTAAATTATAATACGTTACTTTCCTAATTAAATATTGTAAATCAATGAGTTATAAAAAATTGTGCTTTTTATTAATTATAGCAAATTTGC
>CANBSH010000069.1 GCA_947372105.1 Chitinophagaceae bacterium | reverse complement strand
TTTTGTGCGCCAAATGAGTTAGTGTTAAATTGGTTATTGCCCCATCCTGTATTACCTTGATTATTTAGGGTATTATTGTAATTAATATTCAAAGAGGGTGTGAATGATTTATCTTTTTTGAGCGTATCATCTAAGAATAATTTTTTTAATTTTTCGGCAATCAACTTTTGATTTTTATTCCATTGTGTGAAATAAGCTTTTTGATCTTCTTTTGCTAGTGAATAAATATACAATAAGCTATCCTGTTGTTGAAGGAATTGTTGATTGCTTGCGATAGAAGGCATCCATTTTTTTCGGGCTGAGATCGTCTCAAATTGCGGATTTGTTTTTAATATTAAAGTAAGGCTATCGTATGCCATTTTACTGATCACAAATTCATTTTCTTTATAACTAATGTTGGCTAATAATTCAAATGCTTTTTGTTTTTGACGTAATCCGTTTGCATTTTTTTTAATAGAGATAATTAACCAATCTTTTGCTTTTTTAAAATCTTCGTTTTTAATAGCAATTTTTGCCATTTCAAAATAAATGATATCTGTGTAAGGTTTGTACCGTTCTTTCTTGGACATATGTTCCAAGGATTCGGTGAGGGTGAGCCAAGGAGTGTTTGTTTGCTTAGAATCAATTAAAATCATATTGATCTTGGCATAGATGCTAATGAGTGGCTGGATGGCTTCTGCATTTGCTTTTTTATACCAATAGTAAGCTTGTTTATAATTATTGGCTTTGTCCCAAAGTTGAGCAATTACATAATACCATCTCGTTTTAGCGAATTTGTCGGGGGCATTGGCGATCCCTTTTGCCAAGTATGCAGCAGCACTATCATACAATTCGCTATTATAATATCCGTAGGCTAGTAGTTCATTTAAAAAAGGATATAATCTAGTAGGGAAAACAGCATCTGTTTTTAATAATTGCAATAAGCTAATTCCTTCATTGAGTGAGTTAATTTCGAAATAATTTCTAGCCTGCCATAATAAACTTTCGTTTCTAATATTTCTATTTTCTAAAAAGCTTTCGGTTTCCTTGGTAGCAATACTAAATTTCCCTTTGGTATTTCTAAGATTACTTCCAATAGGTACATCCATTCCGTTTTCCTTTTGATCAAAGGAGTAGTTAATGAATTGCAATAAACTTCCTGCTGTGTCAAAATTTTTATGAAATAAATAAGCTTTTGCTAAAGTGAGATAAGAATCATCTATCCAGTTATTTCTTAAATCATGCAACACAATGTTTGCATTGCAACGATATATGATGGAGTCGATACTTTTTTTAGCAGTAGTGGATAAATCATAATCATAAAAGGGAAGTAGTTCGGTATAGTCCTCTTCATTATTTAATCTGGCATTTTGAATGATTTCATTTAATTCAAGATTAGCATGAAATATAAAATTATATTGTGCTACGGTATTTTGATAAGCTCTTCTTCCTAGGGTATATTTTTTCTTTAATAAAAGTTCATAAGGAAGGGGCCTTTCTTCTTCTTCTATTGGGGTTAAAGATTTTTTTACACTATCTAATGACGACTTTGCTTTATCAATTTTATTAAATAGAAGGTTATTGATTTTTTTTTGATTACTATCTAAAACTGCGTTTATTTTTTTTACAATTTTAGTGTTGTTAATATCTAGTAATGGCTTGTTGGTATCTATGATTTGTTTGCCGCTAGTTTGTGCTTGTAATGAAGTGCTGATGAGGATGCAAAATAAGCTTCCTAATAGGAGTGTAAATCCTTGTTTTTTGAGTGGGTACTTCAGCAAAATCATATTTGGACGAATGTGTGCTAAAAATACAATTAATTCTGTTTATTTAGTACCTTTAACAAGCAACTTTTAATATGGCTATTTTAGACAATAACAACACTTTTAAGCGAAGAAGTAATACCTATCGTTTGGTCATCATGAATGATGATACTTACGATGAAGTGGTAGCTTTCAGATTGTCTAGGAATTCAGTTTATGTGGGTGTGAGTATATTGTTTATTTTATTGGTAGGTCTTACAATTGCTTTAATCGCTTTTACGCCCCTTAAATATTATATTCCTGGCTATGGTTCCAAGGAAAGCCAAACGGAATTACAATTGCTTAAAATTAGAACCGATTCTTTAGAGCAAACGATACATTTTAAAGAACAGTATTTAGAAGGGTTAAAAAAAGTACTCACCGAAGGGAATCCTCAACAATTAGATACTATTCCTTTACAACTTCCTGAAAGTAAAACATCCAATGACTGATTCTAAGATGAAACCTATGAGTCCTTTGGCAAAGTATAGCAGTTTAGGTACTCAGCTATTAATAGGTCTTTTGATTTTGTTATATGTTGGCAAAAAATTAGATGTTTATTTTAATGTAAAACCTATGTTCATTTGGATATTACCTTTTCTATTTATTTTATTTTCACTTATTAAAATCATCAAAGAAACAAAGCCTGGTAATGATGCTTAAGGTTACCTCATCAGCTACCATTTAATCTTTAAACATGTAATTTATGAAGTCTAAACACCTTTTACCCATTATTATATTATTTTCATTGATTATGGGAGGTTTGGCAATTATAAATTTATTAGCAAGCCAAGGAAGCATTACTATAGGTAAATTAAAAATTCCTTTTTTAATGACAGTCAATGGGATGTTGCTTTTGATGTCAGTAGTTAATTATTTACGTTTCATAAAATCGGACACTAATAATCCAAATGCCATGGTTAGATCGGTGATGTTAGGCACGCTATTAAAACTCATGGTATTTGCTGGCTCTGCTTTAGCTTATGCTACGCAAGTAAAAACTCCATTAGGTATGATGAATTTAATAATTGCCATGGCGTTTTATATGAGTTTTACATGGTTAGAAATAAAATGGGTTATTCGTAAATAATATTCCTTTTTCAAATAGAAATTTTCAAAAGAAACTTTCAAAAAAAACTTTCAAAAAAGAACAAAATTGTCAAAAGTTGAACATCCATTACATGCATTAAATGCTTTTATCCCTAAGGGAGCTTTTGATGCGGTTGTTTCATTGATTAATCAATACAAAGTACATTTAACTGTAACGAAGGCTAGGAAATCGGTTTTAGGAGATTATAGACATGCGAGTAGAGGTGCGAATCACAAAATAACAGTGAATGGCAATTTGAATCAATATGAGTTTTTAATTACTTTATTACATGAGTTAGCACATTTGTTATGTTTTGAGCAATTTGGAAATCGGGTAGATGCACATGGCAGGGAATGGAAAAATATATACGGGGCATTATTACATTCTTTTATACAATTGGATATTTTCCCTACAGATATCAAAAAAAGTTTACACAAAACCTTATTAAATCCTGCTGCAACCGCCAACGGAGAAACTGATTTATTATTAGTTCTTCGAAAGTATAATCCAATTCAGAAAGAAGGGGTAGTAATATTGGCGAATGTGCCAGACGGTACTCGATTTATGGAAACCAAAGGAAGGGTGTTCCAGAAATTAAAAACTAGAAGAAAGCGAATTGAATGTGTGGAGATCGCTAGTGGCCATATTTACTTATTTAGTGCCCTCACAGAAGTAAAACCATTATCTCCGGATGTATAGTAGTAAAGAATAAAATTCCAAAAAAAGTGTATTTATAAAAAAGCCCCAAATATTGGGGCTTTAAAGTTTTTAGAGGATTATAATTGCACTTTTATTTTTTCAAAAAAAGGTTATTTATAAAAAAGCCCCAAATATTGGGGCTTTAAAGTTTTTAGAGGATTATAATTGCACTTTTATTTTTTCAAAAAAAGTGCAATTATAATCAAGCTACAGCTTGCTTAACAAGGGCTGCTGCTTCGCTCAATTGAATCGCAGATTGAACTTTCAATCCACTTTCGTCAATCAATTTTTTAGCTTCCACTGCATTGGTTCCTTGTAAACGAACAATGATAGGGATATTGATATTACCTAATTTGTTGAATGCTTCAATCACACCAGCAGCAACACGATCGCAACGAACGATACCGCCAAAGATGTTAATTAAAATAGCTTTCACATTAGGGTCTTTCATAATAATTCTAAATCCTGCTTCTACAGTTTGAGCATTGGCACTACCACCCACGTCTAAGAAATTAGCTGGCTCACCACCACTTAATTTAATCATATCCATCGTCGCCATAGCCAATCCAGCACCATTTACCATACAACCTACGTTACCATCTAATTTTACAAAGTTTAAGTTGTATTCTCCTGCTTCTACTTCGGTTGGATCTTCTTCGGTTACATCACGCATCGCTAATAATTCAGGATGACGCATTAATGCGTTGTCATCAACATTCATTTTACAATCCACGGCGATAATTCTATCGTCACTTGTTTTAAACAAAGGATTAATTTCAAGCATACTGCAATCTAATCCTACGTAAGCATTGTATAAGTTGGTTACAAATTTTACGCAATTCTTTAAAGCGTCACCACTTAAACCTAAATTGAAAGCAATTTTACGTGCTTGGAATCCCTGTAAGCCACCACCTGGGTGTACCCACTCTTTAAATATTTTTTCGGGAGTGTTATGAGCCACTTCTTCAATATCCATACCACCTTCGGTACTATACATTACCACATTCATTCCTTTAGAACGATCTAATAATATAGATAAATAAAATTCTTTAGTGGGTTGAGGACCTTCATAATAAACGTCTTGTGCTACTAATATCTTGCTTACTAATTTACCGCTAGGGCCGGTTTGAATAGTCACCAAAGTGCCACCTAATATATTGGTTGCAAATGTTTTTATATCATCAGCTGATTTACCTACTGCAACACCTCTTTGTTCGGTGCCTACAATTTTTCCTTTTCCACGTCCACCTGCGTGGATTTGTGCTTTTACAACAGCAAATTTATTATTCGTTTCGGTAGCAATTTTTTGGTAAGCTGCTACTGCTGCTTCAGGTGTTTCTACTGCAACGCCTTCTTGAACAGGGACATTGTATTTTTTTAGCAATTCTTTTGCTTGGTATTCATGCAGATTCATTCTATAAAAATTTTGGCGAAGATACTAGATTATAGGCATAGATTATACCAAAAAATATATTTTGTTGTTTAAACATTGAAATTTATATTTGTATTGTTAATATTCAATTATCAAACTATGTGGGAGAGAGGTAAATTCATTTTTTAAATGTATTTTGCTACTTCCTTTTTAAAATTTTAAAAAAAAATAATATGAGAAAAATCGTTTTATCGCTTTCTGTGGTGGCTGCTTTAGCCTTGGTTTCATTTAGTCCTAAACCTAAAACTAATTTGGAACAAAATTTTACAGTAAGTGCTGATAAAAGCAAAATTGACTTTGTTGGCTCTAAAACCGGAGATTACCATACAGGTTATTTCCCTATCAAATCGGGAACTATCCGTGTAGACGGCGGTAAATTAGTAGGAGGTAATTTTGTAATTAATGTTGCTGGATTAAAAGTAACTGATGCAGCGGGTGATCGTTTACAAGGTCATTTGGCAACTGCTGACTTTTTTGATATCTCCAAATTTGGAGAAGCTACTTTTAACATTACAAGTGTAAAGTATATTACAGATAACAAAGTAAGTATTACGGGTGATTTAACTTTAAAAGGAATTAAAGCTCCAGTTACTTTCCCTGCAACCATTAGAAGTGCAGAAAGAAATGATAAAGAAAAAGGATTTTTTGCAGAAGCATTTTTTCCTTTTGACAGAACTGTTTTCGGAATCAATTACGGAATTGGCGCAGTAGATACTGAAGTTCAATTAGCGATTCATTTGTATGGCAATAAGCAGTTTTAATTTTTAATTAAAATAGAGCTATATAAAAAAGGCGTCCCGATGAATCGGGACGCCTTTTTTAATGTGTTTTTTTAAAATTTTGTTTAAATATCGTATCGCTCTTTTAAAATATGCAAATGATGAAGCGCATGCCCAAAAATAATAAAGCCTAGGGCGTTCACCGAAATAGGATGACCGCTTGCAGTTCCTTTTGCTTTGATTTGTTCTTCGGTGAAAGAGCTAAATAATAAATTGGTAGATTGTCTTACTACACGCCATTCTTGTATCATTTCTTTCCAATTTCGATTTGCAGCAGGGGCATTTTTAGCATATTCATTTTCATCAAATCCCAAAAGGGCAGCAGGCTCTTTTCTTGAAATCGCTAAAGCTCGGTAAGCAAATATCCTTTCTGTATCAATTACATGTTGCAGCATTTGGCGAATCGTCCACTTGTCAGGAGCGTAAGCATAATTAATTTTTTCTAAAGGAATGGCACTCCAGGATTCGATAATTCTGTCTTGATATTGTTGTACTAAGATAGAGTAATCTTTTCCGCTGGTATAATTAATATAGGTTTGATAGAATGCTCCGTATTCTGTGGCACTGGGTCTTGACATTGTATTAGATTTGAAATTAATTTTTTGTGGGTCAATTAGTTCGTTTGAATTAATTTTTTTTGGACTTCTTTTTCTCAGCACTGTTTTTATTTGAGGGTTGAACGATTTGCGCCAAAGCTAGTGCATTTGCTGCATTCACTATACCGCCAGTTTTAGTGACTTCCAATAATGTTTTTTCTGTATCTCTATTGGGCACTGTGTATTTTCGATTAGTATCTTCTGGTTTCCAAGCACTATTTATCAAAATTTGTTTTACCTGAATCGCACTTAATTGAGGATAATAAGATCGAATCATAGCTGCAATATGACTCACAATGGGGGAAGCCATACTGGTACCTTGTAAATAACCATAATTGTTTTTACCGGGTAGGGTAGAATAAATTTTATTGCCCGGAGATAAAACATCCACTGTTTTTGTACCAAAATTGCTAAAGTCGGTTAATAAAGATCCATTTATTTTTTCGTCACTACTAGCTCCAATCGTAATCACATTTTGTGCGGTATCCATAAATGTAGTGGAGTAGGCGTTAGGATAAACTGATTTTATATCTAAATTGTAAAATTCATTTCCTGCAGAGTGGACTAATAAAACATCTTTTTGAGCAGCGTATCTTATTGCACTATCCACCCATGCTTGTTGGGGAGAATATGATTTTCCAAAACTCATATTAATTATTTTCGCGCCATTATCTACTGCATATCTTATTGCTAATGCTACATCTTTATCATATTCATCTCCATCAGGCACTGTTCTTACTCCCATAATGGAAATAGCAGGGTATAATTTAAATACATTCCAACTACTATCTGGGACGCTTGCTACCAATCCAGCTACATGAGTACCATGCTTTGCATTAGGACCAGTAATATCATTGTTGCCATAATATTTATCAGCAAAGTTTTCATACTGATCTTTAATAATGTCTTCTCTAATAGGAGAGGGAGGGTTCATTTTTGCATTCGCCGCTTTTTCTTTTCCTTCCACATATTCTTCCAAGTCGCTCATGATTTCAGGATATGTGCTTTCTGATTCTATACCTAAAATTTTAATCGTTCTTAAGTAGGCCATTTTGGTTTCTAAAGTCACACGACCAACAGGTTGAAAGCTTTCCAATTGTAAAACCGTAAAATTAGAATCTGTTATTTCTTTCAATAAGATGCCCCCCATTTTTCTTAAAGCATTGGTGGCCATTTTTACATATTGCACATTGGCAAGATCATTTTCTGAAACTTGAATTTCATTTTCGGTTTGTTTCCAAATAATATAATTTCTTTTATCTAGTGTATTCAATGTATTCGTGTCGATGGCTTTATTTTCGAATTTATTTTTAAACTGATGA
>CANBSH010000068.1 GCA_947372105.1 Chitinophagaceae bacterium | reverse complement strand
CAGTATTTACACTTTCTTCCGTCAAAATAGGTATAGGGCAACATTTCACCCATTTCCTGATAGTAAGGCTTGTCTGGGATATCTATTTTTAGCTTAATCATAATGTAAAGGTAATAAAATTTTATTAAATTCAATAAAAAGTCATAAATTGTGACATGATATTAAATGATACAATAAAACACTTTAATTTAGAAGAGGTACAAAAGTCTTATGCTAAAGGTGATTTTATGGAATATGCCCCTTTAATGGCTTCCTTGGTTACTAGAAATATGCCACTCAAAACTACGTGTTTAGACAGGAGACTTGTACATTATTGGGAAAGCAGAAAACTATTTAATGAAGTTGTTGATAATGGGTATTTAAGTTTTTTTGATGTTTGTTGGTTGAATCTATTACAGGAATTAAAATCGTTAGGGGTTGTTCCTAAAACTATGCAAGATGTACATAAATTCTTCTTTGCGGATGATAGCTTTCTTGAAACACTATTTTCGAGAGAAAGAGTCGAGAAAAGAGTTCTTCCTTCGAAAATTATGGAAGAATTTCCGAAAAATGTCGATTTATTGCAAAAGCTAAAACATGATGATTGGAATAATTTTTCAATTACTATATTAACAATAATGCTAACACGCAAAAACACGTGTTTACGCGTGAGTGCTGGTGGTAAAGTTGCAGGATTTGAGGTGGCAGCATTGATGGGGCATATAGATTCAAATGTCAAATTAAATGATTTATTTAATGGGTCGTTTATCTCCATTAGCTTATATAATATCATTTATAAGGTCATTGATGATAATGAATTATTTTCCTTAAATGAAGGTGTTTTGGAAATAAAGGAATCATCAATTAATATAATTAAGAAATTGTTTAATGATGATAAAATACAGAAGATCACTTTTAGATTAAATGATAAAAGGACACCAATCATGGAAGTCACGAAGCGACTTGATTTTACGGAATTTTACAACAAAGTTCATTATTTACAGAAAAAGGGAACATTCTTGGATATGCAAATAAAAACAAGGGATGGGAATGTTCAACTTTTCGAAGTAACTGAATTAATAAAGCCAAAATAGTGCTGAAGTTCTCGGCCATATTATACAAAGCGTACCCTAAACTAAGTGCTAGTTATGGTATGATTTTCATTAATTTAAATGAGCAATCATTATGTAAACAAAACAACTCAGGGTGAATTAGAAGTTGCTGATGCAGCTTTAAGTAACAGTATTAAAATAATAGCAGAGATTATCGCTAATCAAATTATCAAAAAATTACTTCAAGATGAACAATTTGGAATTACAGCTTCAGCAGATGACAGCGAAATTTGCGAAAAAAGCAAAGCCGCCTAAATGGAGGGAGGGGAATAAAATGGTTAACTACACAAGGGTTTCCGACCCCTCTCAATTTGACAACACCTCCTTAGAAACACAAAGAAAAGATGCTATCGCTTTTGCAACCAAAAGATCATTTGAAATCAAAGCCTTTTTTGGTGGGGAGGCGGAGTCGGCCAAAACGGATGAGCGAAAGGAGTTTAAATTGATGCTCAATTATGTAAGAAAAAACAAGGATGTAGTAGCCATATTAGTTTACTCTTTTGAGCGTTTTTCAAGAAGTGATCATGCACAAGAGCTTATTATTGATTTAAGTAAAATCGGGGTAAAGGTAATTAGCGTACTTCAGGATATTGATGTGACTTCCCCTGCGGGAGAATTGCAGCAACAAATATTCTTTGCTTTTGGTAAGTATGATAACGATTTACGACGAACCAAAACTATGCGTGGTACTTATGAATTAATTGAACAAGGTTATTATATTGGCCACTGCCCATATGGTTATACGAATCTTAGGCGAAAGGAAAAAGCCAAGTATCACGAATATGTAATCAATGAAGAAGGCAAGTTTATGAAAATGGGTTTTAAATGGAAAGCGGAAGGTAAATGGAGTAATAAGGAGATTGTTGAGCGACTGCGTAAATTAGGAGCAACCATTGAATATAAAAGTTTTTACCGCCAAATTGGAAACCCTTTTTATTGTGGTTATTTCATGAATGCATATTTCCCGGGCAAATTAATTAAAGGCCACCATCCCGCATTAGTTTCTATGGAGTTATTTATGAAAGCAAATGCTGTTGCTCTAACTAATCCGCATAAAGGGATTGCTAAGAAATTTAAGGACCCTGATATGCCGTTAAAGTCTTTTTTGAAAAGCGAGCTCACAAATACTCCATTTACTGGCTACAAGCAAAAAGGGCATATTTATTATAAGACAAGAGGACATGAAGAGCCGGTTAATGAAAAAGCTGCAACTATCAACAAGTTGTTTATGGAGGAGTTGGATAAGTATAAAATTGAAGCTGCTCATATTGCCGCAATAGAAACGCAAGTAAAGGAAATTGTGTCGCAGAAGTTTACCGACAAGTTACAGGAGGATGTCTCCAGAAAAAGAAAGATTACCGAGTTGAATGATAAAATAGAATCACTTGAAGAAAGGTTTATCAATCAAGAATTAACCAAGGAACTTTATGATAAATACCGACTTAAATACCAGGATGAAAAGAAGCAATTAGAGGAGGAAAATATCAAAGGTGATTTTAAGAGTTCGAACTTAGAAAAAGCAATAAAAAATGGTTTGGAAATTTTGTTAGACCCTTTACAGTTATGGGTTTCTTGCGACTATGATGATAAGCAACGATTACAATATTTGCTATTCCCCGAGGGAATGAGGTATGATAAGGAAAATAAGCGAGTTCGAACTCCAAGGGTGAATAGTGTGGTCTCTCTAATCTCAAGTGTAGCAAGGGTTTCGGAGGGAAATGAGAAAGGCTACCTCGTTGGAAGTAGCCTTGATTCTCGTTTCGTAGCCGGTACGGGAGTCGAACCCGTCTTTGCCCCGTGAAAGGGGGCTGTCCTAGCCGATAGACGAACCGGCCATCTTCTAAAAGACGTTTGTGTCAATCGGGTCGCAAAAATAGGATTCATAGGCTTTACTGCCAAAAGATTTTTGACCTTTTTTACCTGAAAATCAATATTTCAAGGAATCTGCAAAAGCCTTAAGTAACCCACTTTAATATCTAATACGACCATTCGTTTGTTAAAAACCCTTGATTTTATTGGTTTAAAGTTTGTTTTTTGGATCTTTTTTGCACTAATATTTTTAAAATCATTGTAACTTCGCGTCTCTATTGAAAAAATAAATTTAATATCATGAGCACAGTTAAAGTTGCGATTAATGGTTTTGGACGTATTGGACGCTTGGTTTTTCGCCAAATCTATAACATGGAAGGAATTGAAGTAGTGGCTATCAATGACCTTACTTCTCCTAAAGTTTTAGCACACTTATTAAAGTACGATAGTGCACAAGGTCGTTTTGATGCAGAAGTGAAGGCAACCGAAGATGCAGTTGTGGTGAATGGACATGAAGTTAAAATATATGCACAACGTGATCCAGCTCAAATTCCTTGGGGAGCTCATGGGGTAGATGTAGTAATAGAATCTACGGGATTCTTTACCGACAAAGAAAAAGCCGAATTACATATTAAGGCAGGAGCAAAGCGTGTTGTGATTTCAGCACCAGCAACTGGAGATATGAAGACAGTTGTATTTAATACCAACCACGAAATTTTAGATGGTACTGAAACGGTAATTTCTGGTGCTTCTTGTACTACGAACTGTTTAGCGCCTATGGCTAAAGTATTAGAAGATAATTTTGGAATCGTTACAGGTTTAATGTTAACGGTGCATGCCTATACCAACGATCAAAATACTTTAGATGGACCTCATCCAAAAGGAGATTTACGTCGTGCACGTGCAGCAGCAGGTAATATTGTTCCTAATAGCACAGGTGCTGCTAAAGCAATTGGTTTAGTATTACCTTCTTTAAAAGGAAAGTTAGATGGATCTGCTCAACGTGTTCCAACTATCACTGGTTCATTAACTGAATTAACTACCATCTTATCTAAAAAAGTAACTGCCGAAGAAATTAATGCAGCGATGAAAGCAGCTGCAAACGAATCATTTGGTTATACAGAAGATGAAATTGTAAGTTCAGATGTTATTGGTATCTCTTATGGCTCTTTATTTGATGCAACACAAACTAAGGTCATGAGCCAAGGAGATGTTCAATTGGTTAAAACAGTAAGCTGGTATGATAACGAAATGAGTTATGTAAGTCAGTTAGTAAGAACGGTGAAATATTTTGCAAGTAAAATAAAATAAAAAGTAATTAACATATAATGCCTTCCCTCGGGAGGGCATTTTTATTCCTTCTCCATAAAAGTTTAAATTTTTTAGTATGAGTTCCTTTCATGATTTTTCTTTCGCTGGTAAAAAAGCTTTAATTCGTGTCGATTTTAATGTGCCCTTAAATGAGCAATTTGAAATCACCGATGATAATCGTATGCGTGCCACATTACCTACGATTCAAAAAATTTTAAAGGACGGTGGTGCTGTGATACTAATGAGTCATTTAGGTCGTCCCAAAGACGGGCCTACTCCCAAATATTCTTTGCAACATTTGGTAACACATTTATCTACTTTATTAGGCGGTATACCTGTTCAATTTGCAAATGATTGTATTGGTGCCGAAGCGGTAGATAAAGCAGCAGCTTTAAAAGCGGGGGAAGTCTTATTATTGGAAAACTTACGTTTTTATAAAGAAGAAGAAAAGGGTGATGTAGCATTTGCTGAAAAATTATCCAAGTTGGGAGACGTGTATGTGAATGATGCTTTTGGAACTGCACATCGTGCGCATGCATCTACTGCTATTATTGCACAATTTTTTACGCCACAAAACAGAACCTTTGGTTTAGTGATGGAAGGAGAAGTAGTGAGTGCCGAAAAAGTTTTGCATGAAGCACAAAAACCTTTTACAGCAATTATTGGAGGTGCTAAAGTGAGTGATAAAATTTTAATCATTGAAAATTTGTTAGACCGTGCCACCGATATTATTATTGGAGGAGGGATGGCGTATACTTTTTTCAAAGCACAAGGAGGCAAGATTGGAAATTCAATTCATGAAGATGATCGTATGCCATTAGCTTTAGAAATTTTAGCAAAAGCAAAAACTAAAGGAGTGAATATTCATTTGCCAGTAGACAATATTATTGCAGATAAATTTAGCAATGACGCCCACACTCAAAATTGTCTTAGTGGTGAAATCCCAGACGGATGGGAGGGGCTGGATGCTGGTGAAAAATCGAGAGAGCAGTTTGCAAAAGTAATTTTAACTAGTAAGACTATTTTATGGAATGGTCCTATGGGCGTTTTTGAAATGCCTAATTTCCAAGCTGGAACCAAAGCCATTGCTGAAGCAGTAGCGGAAGCGACTCAAAAAGGAGCTTTTAGTTTAGTGGGAGGTGGCGACAGTGTGTCAGCCGTGAATCAATTTGGCTTTAACGACAAGGTAAGTTACGTGAGTACAGGCGGTGGCGCGATGTTGGAATATTTCGAAGGCAAAACACTTCCAGGAATAGCTGCTATTCAGGGAGAAGGGAAATAAATAATGATAAAAGGCGCTTTTCTTCAGCGCTGGATACCCAATAACTTGTTAAAATATACCTCTGGTGCATACTAGGGGTATATTTTTTGTCATGTAATTCCGTCATACGACAAGTTTGGCACTTGCTTTGCTCTATCTTTAGAAACAAATTCAAAACTATGTTACGCAAAAATTTAGGTTTATTCATTTTTTTAGGAGCAATTGTAATTTTATTTGGCTGGGGTTGTAATGGTTACAACGGCTTGGTAAATCAAGACGAAAATGTAAACCAAGCTTGGAATAACGTTCAAAGTGATTATCAACGTCGTGCCGATTTAATCCCCAATTTAGTAGCTTCTGTAAAAGGAGAAGCTAGCTTCGAAAAATCAACTTTAGAAAATGTAATAGCTGCTCGTGCAAGTGCTACGCAAATGAAAGTAGATGCCAAGGATTTAACGCCCGAAAAATTACAACAGTTTCAAGCTAACCAAGGACAATTGTCTCAAGCTTTGGGACGTTTAATGGTGGTTTCTGAAAACTATCCAAACTTAAAAGCGAATGAAGCTTTCCGTGGATTGCAAGCGCAATTAGAAGGAACTGAAAACAGAATCAAAGTATCAAGAAATGATTTTAATGCTGCAGTTGCAGAATATAATAAAAAAGCAAGATCATTCCCTGTGAATTTATTAGCAGGTTCATTTGGTTTCAAAACTAAAGAAGGATTTAAGGCAGAAGAAAGTGCAGCAAAAGCACCTGAAGTTAAATTCTAATTTAGTTTAATCAACCCTTATGTGGAATCCATTTTCCCTTTTTAAGAGATCAAGATTATTGAGTGCCTCGGACAAGCAATTGCTTGTCCAGGCGATTCAAAACGCCGAAAAAACAACCAGCGGAGAAATTCGTGTGTTTGTAGAAAGTCATTTAAATAAAGTAGATGCACTTACTAGAGCCCAACAAATTTTTATTAAAAACAAAATGCAAAAAACAGAACAACGCAATGGTGTTTTGCTTTATGTAGCGTTGGAAGATAAAAAATTGGCTGTTTTTGGGGATCAAGGAATTCATGAAAAAGTAGGGGATGCTTATTGGAATCAGCAAGTGCAAATCATGCTATCTCATTTTAAATCAGAAAACTATGTGACTGGTTTGACTGAAGTCATATTGGCTATAGGCGAAGCGCTTACAAGCCATTTTCCTTATGATCGTAGTAATGATGTGAATGAATTATCGGATGAAATAATGGTAGGTAAATAAACCTGCAAATGCAATCAATCAACATGAGGTTATTCAAATTTTTTATAGGATGCTTTTTAATACTATTTAGTTTTCATTCCGTGAAAGCTCAAAATGTATTGCCTAAGCCAAGTACTCCCGTGTTGGTCACAGATCAAGCAGGAATATTAAGCCCTGAACAATTACAAGCCCTTGAAAATAAATTAGTAGCTATTGATGATAGTAGTTCTAATCAAATTGCAGTAGTCATCTTATCTACTTTAGAGGGCAATCCTATTGAGGAATATGCTACCAAACTTTTTAGAAGTTGGGGGATAGGGAATAAGAAAACCAATAATGGAATACTATTACTAGTCGCCATACAGGATAAAAAAATCAGAATTGAAGTAGGCTATGGTTTGGAAGGAGCGATTCCTGATATCACAGCCAATAGTATAATTGATAATGATATCAAACCAGCCTTTCGCGAAGGCGCTTATTACGAAGGCATAGATAAAGCCACAGATGATATAGCAAAAGCAGCAGTGGGAGAATATAAAGTCAAAAGAGAAAAGCAATCCAAGAATAAAGGGAGTAATGTTATTTTATTCTTCTTAATTGTTTTTTTTATTGTCATTATTTTGGGTAAAGGAAATGGCGGAGGTTCCAATATTGGGGGAGGAGGATTTAGTGATATTGCTACAGGTATGTTATTGGGATCTCTCTTAGGAGGTGGCGGACGTTCCGGTGGCGGATGGGGTGGTGGAGATAGTGGCGGCGGATTTGGAGGCTTTGGTGGCGGTAGCTCAGGCGGTGGTGGAGCAAGTGGCGGTTGGTAAGTTAACTAAACTATACTAATCAAATCTAAACTTATCAAACCTAACCTAAGCTAATCTAAACTTATCAAACCTAACCTAACCTAAACTAATCTAACTTAACCTTTTCTAATCTAGGCTAATCTAATCTAATCTAATCTAATCTAATCTAATCTAACTAAACCTTATCTAATGTAGGCTAATCTAAAGTGTCAATCATTAAATTCATAAATTATTAAGTAAGTTCATAAATAATTTACAAACAATTAAATGAAAAACCCCTCCAACAATGGAAGGGTTTTTTTTATTGTCATTATTTTGGGTAAAGGAAATGGCGGAGGTTCCAATATTGGGGGAGGAGGATTTAGTGATATTGCTACAGGTATGTTATTGGGATCTCTCTTAG
>CANBSH010000067.1 GCA_947372105.1 Chitinophagaceae bacterium | reverse complement strand
TGATGCTATTTTTAAAAGTAAACAAACATTTTATGTGGAAAAAAGCAGTCGTATTATTTTTAGTAGGTGGGTGTTTATTGAGTGTTCAAAGTAGCGCACAAAATAATATCAAAATTCAGAGTACGGCTGTTCCATTTATGTTGATTTCTCCGGATGCTCGTTCCGGGGGGATGGGAAATTTATCTATAGCAATGACCCCCGAAGCCAATGATCTTTTCGGCAATACTGCAAAGCTTCCTTTGATGAAAGAAAAAAGTGGCTTCCTTATTAATTACACACCTTGGCTTAAAGATTTAGGATTGAATGATGTGTATTTAGCTAGTATGGGCTATTATAAAAAATTAGACGACAGAAGTGCTATTAATAGTTCTTTACGTTTTTTCAGTTTGGGTAATATTACTTTTTCTGATGAAAATGGAACAGAGCTACCTTCTACCAAACCTTCCGAATTTAGTTTTGATTTTGGGTATAGCTTTTTATTATCTGATCAATTTAGTTTTGGTACTTCATTAAGATATATTCATTCCAAATTGGTTCAAGGTTCTTTATTAAATTCCAATATTAATTATCGTGCTGGAAATACATTATCTGCTGATGTTTCCTTGTTTTATAAGCAAAATGAAAACATGGAAGGCTTTCATGGAGGTTTAGTGCTTTCTAATTTGGGTGGCAAAATAAGTTACTCCAATGAGACGACTAATAAATATTTTATCCCTGCAAATATTGGAATTGGGCTAGCCTATTTAAATAAGTTTGATAAAGAAAATTCACTTGAATTTGGGGTTGATGTAAATCGTTTGTTAGTACCTGCTTATCCTACAATCAACTCCAATGGGGAGCGTGATCAATATTTTTCACAATCTGTAGTTTCTAGTTGGTTTAATTCTTTTAGCAGCAAATATGGCCCTTCCATGGGCGAGTCATTACGGGCTTCTATTGGAATAGAATACAATTATATCAATCAATTTTATTTAAGGGGAGGCTATTTATATGAAGATCAGTCTCGTGGTAATGGACAGTATTTTACATTGGGAACTAGTTTTCAATACTTAAATAATAAGTTCAATATATCTTATTTGGTCCCTTCTGGAGGCGGATTGTCTAGAAACCCGCTTTCTAATACCCTTCGGTTTGGGTCCATCTTTTATTTTTAACATATTCCTTTTTGACTTCCAATTTGTGAAGGCGGGATTTCCTTTCTTTTTTACCTATTTTTGTTGACATGTCTAACCTAGTTTCTATCGTCAATAATAGCCATCATCCTTTACCGGAGTATGCCACTTCTGGTTCTTCTGGAATGGACCTTCGTGCTTTTTTAACTGAGCCTATGGTAATGGCTCCGATGGAAAGAATATTAGTTCCCACTGGATTATTTATAGCGCTCCCCGAAAATTGGGAAGCTCAAGTGCGTCCTCGAAGTGGATTAGCTATTAAACAAGGCATCACTTGTTTAAATACACCTGGTACCATAGATGCTGATTATAGAGGGGAGTTGAAAGTGATTTTAATTAATCTTTCAAATGAAACACAAACAATTCATGATGGAGATCGTATTGCCCAAATCGTTTTTCAGTCAGTGGATAAAGTGACTTGGCAGCAGGTGGAACAATTAGATGAAACTAAAAGAGGTGCCGGTGGTTTTGGGCATACTGGAAAAAAATAAAAATTAATGAAACTACAACAATATCTTTTTTTCTTTTTAGTGCTAACTGCTTTTTCGTGTACCACTATGAAAAAAGTGCAAGTCATTCAGGAGGCGCTCGCTAAAAAAGATACCGTACAGGTTAAGTTGGTAACTGAAATTAAAAAAGTAGATTCGGTTGCTATAGTAAATGATATTGTACAAAAATTAACCTCGAGCAAACTGAATTTCAAAACAATGAATGCCCGAATTAAGGTGGATTATGAATCTTCCAAAAATGCAGACTCCTATATAGCCAATTTGAGTATGCTTAAAGACAGTGCTATTTTTATCACCATTCGTGGTGCGATGGGAGTGATTGGTATAAAAGCTTTGATAAAAAAAGACAGCGTGGTATTAATCTATCCATTGAGTAAAAAAGTAGAGAGAAAACCTTTAAGCTATTTACAAGAAGTGATCAAAATCCCCTTTACATTTACGACTATAGAAGATTTATTGATTGGCAATCCCATTTTTATGGAAAATAATAAAATTGTTTCTTATAAGTTGGCCAACAATAAATTGCAAGTGGGATTAATTGGAAAGCTGTTTAAGAATTTAATTATTTTGAATGAAGACAATTCAAAAGTGCTTAATTTAAAATTAGATGACATTGATATTTCACAACATAGAACTTGCAATATCACCTATAGTGGGCATATTAATGCGAATCAATATCAATTTCCTTTAATAAGAGATATTTCTATTTCAGCGAATAGTAAATTGAATATTCACATGGAAATAAAAGAATATTCTTTTAATGATCCAATCAAATACGCTTTCGCTATTCCTAAACCTGGTAAACGCAAATAATCCCACATGTTCCATAAAAACAGAATCATTAAGGCCACTTTATTTATTATAATGCTTACTGCTGTTGTATTTGCGCAGGCTCAAACCAATGCCTCAAGGGAAGATTTGCAAAAAGAGGAACAAACTTTACGTAAGGAGTTGGATGAGTTAAATAATTTAAAAAATCAAATTCAGAAAAATAAAAATAGTTCATTAGCACAATTGGCAATTATAAAAAGTAAGATTGCTAAAAGACAAGCTTTAGTGAATGGAATTAAAAAGCAAGTGGATATTTTAGACAAAGCAATTGCTGATAATCAACAAGACATTCAAAAATTAAATAAGGATTTAGATACTTTAAAAAACAGATACGCCAAGAGTATTATTTTCGCTTATAAAAGCAGAAGTAGTTACGAGTATTTGAATTTTTTATTTTCTGCAAATAGTTTCAATGATGCCGTGAAACGAATTACCTATTTAAAAAGTTATCGACAAAACAGAACCGCACAAGCGCAGGCAATAGATATGTCTCAAAAGGACTTGGGTGTTAAAATAAATACTTTGAGTACAAACAAAAATGATCGATTAAAAACTTTAAATGTACATAGTGATCAATTGAAAGTTTTGGTGGTGGATCAAAAGGAGCAAGACAAAATCGTCACCCAACTAAAAAGTAAAGAGCAAGAAATTACTGCTCAGGTAAAGCAAAAAGAATCACAAAGAAAAAAAATGCAGGGTGCCATCTTGGCAATCATTAGGAGAGAAACATTAGAAGCCGAAAAAAAGGAAAAAGATAGATTGGCAAAGTTGAAAGCGAGCAATGAAGCAGCCCCTAAACCTAAGCCTAGCAATGAAAATAAAGCAGTTGTTAAATCCGAAAATAAAATCAATGCACCTGAGGGTGGTTTAAAAAGCACTACCGATAATCGACCTTATTCTGCCTTAGAAACCACCGAAGAAGGACGTGAGACTTCTATTTCTTTTGAGAGTAATAAAGGGGCTATTCCTTGGCCTGCAGATAAAGGGTATGTGTATGTGCATTTTGGAGTGGAGAATATTCCTGGTACTAAACTCAACCGAAAAAGTGATGGTATTGAAATTGCTTTACCTAAAGGTTCTTCTATTAAAAGTGTTGCCAATGGTAAAGTGTCTTATGTTGGAGATGTGAATGGAGATTTAACTATCATCGTTCAACATGGTAAATATTTCACCATGTTCACTTATCTAAATAATGCTACAGTGAATGTGGGGCAGGAAGTGAGAGCAGGAACTGTACTTGGAAAATCCGGTGTGAATTTAGATGGTGAAGGTGCATTGTCTTTCATGATTTATAATGAAAAAGGGGCCCCATTGGATCCTGAAAATTGGTTAAAAACAAAACGATAGTTTTTAATCATCTAACAAAAGTTTTATCTTAGGAAATATAAAAAATTGCTTGTTATGTCAAAATACATCTTATCCTTTGACCAGGGTACGACGAGTAGTCGTGCTATTTTATTTGATCATGAAGGTCAAATTCATACGATTGCACAAAAAGAGTTTACACAACATTTTCCAAAACCAGGATGGGTGGAACATGACCCTTTGGAAATTTGGAGTACCCAAATGGGTGTTGCTACCGAAGCTATTAGTAAACAAGGACTTTCCTTAAATGATATTGCAGCCATTGGTATCACGAATCAAAGGGAAACTACGGTGGTTTGGAATAATAAAACGGGTGCTCCTATTTACAATGCCATTGTTTGGCAAGATAGAAGAACAGCAGATTTTTGTGATCAGTTAAAAGCAAATGGACATCAAGCGATGATCCAACAAAAAACAGGATTAGTGATTGATGCCTATTTTTCAGGATCCAAAATAAAATGGATTTTAGATCATGTTGAAGGTGCCAGAGATTTAGCTAAAAATGGAGATTTATGTTTCGGAACTATTGATACCTGGTTGGTTTGGAAATTAACCAATGGCAAAGTGCATGTCACGGATGCAACGAACGCTTCACGCACTATGCTTTATAATATTCATACACTACAATGGGATACCGAATTATTAAATTTATTTGACATTCCTGCTAACATTTTGCCACAGGTGAAAAGTAGTAGTGAAGTGTACGGACATACCACACAATTGTTTGCGCATCATGAAATCCCTATTGCAGGTATAGCAGGGGACCAACAAGCTGCGTTATTTGGTCAAATGTGTACTTCGCCAGGGATGGTTAAAAACACCTATGGGACAGGCTGTTTTATGTTAATGCATACAGGTGAAAAAGCAGTGACTTCACAACATCATTTATTAACTACAATAGCACTTCAAATAAATGGCAAAACTTATTATGCTTTGGAAGGAAGTGTATTTATAGGAGGCGCAGTAGTTCAATGGTTGAGAGATGGACTACATTTAATCAGAAATTCTTCTGAAGTAGAAGCTTTAGCAAGTCAAGTTGAAAATACAGACGGGGTTTATTTAGTGCCGGCTTTCGCGGGTTTAGGAGCTCCTTATTGGAATCAACATGCAAGAGGTACGATTGTAGGGATTACACGTGGTACTAGTTCGGCGCATATTGCACGTGCTGCATTAGAGAGTATAGCATTTCAAACGTATGATGTATTAAAAGCAATGGAAGCAGATGCGCACATTCCAATTGCCGAATTAAGAGTAGACGGAGGTGCCACGAATAATAATTTATTAATGCAATTTCAATCTGACTTACTTGATACTTTAGTGATTCGCCCCACTTTAGTAGAAACGACTGCACTAGGAGCTGCTTATTTAGCGGGATTAGCAGTTGGTTTTTGGAAGAATATAGATGAGTTACAGCAAAAATGGAAAATAGATAAAACCTTCTCTCCGAAAGCGGCTGATAGAGATGCATGGATACAAGGTTGGGCGCGCGCCATTAAAGCCACTAATAATTGGTAAGTGAATTTGTTTTATAAAATTCAGATTCGCTTTCCATAAATTTTCCTTAATTTAATTTATTGTTTAGCCAAAAATTGATCAAACATGACACCATTTATTGCAGAATTTTTAGGGACCGCTTTAATTGTCACTATTGGAGATGGCATTGTTGCCAATGTAGTGTTACCCAAAACGAAAGGGAATAATGGTGGATTAATTACTATAGTAATGGGATGGATGATCGCAGTTTTTGTAGGGGTATATGCGACTGCAAGTATTAGCGGAGCGCACTTAAATCCTGCAGTCACAGTAGCTTTGGCAACTGCTGGAAAATTTTCTTGGTCCTTGGTACCTTCTTATATCATAGCGCAAATACTAGGTGCTATGACTGGTGCATTCATTGTTTGGATGATTTATAAAGATCACTTCAACGAATGTAATGAACCGGCTAGTCAATTGGCTGTTTTTTCAACAGGCCCCTCTATCCGTAATCTTCCTCAAAATTTTATTACCGAGACACTAGCAACCATGATCTTTTTAATAGGAATTTTCTTAATTCAACCTGCCGAAACCAATTTGGGCGCACTTTCAGCACTACCTGTGGCACTTTTAGTGGGTGGAATTGGCTTTGGATTAGGCGGACCTACCGGATGGGCCATCAATCCAGCAAGGGATTTGGGTCCAAGAATCATGCATTTCGTCCTTCCTATCAAAGGAAAAGGGCCTAGTGATTGGGGATATTCCTTAGTGCCCGTCTTAGGACCCATTATTGGGGGAATTTTAGCTGCTATTATCTATCTAAAATTTTTGCAATAAACTAGCTAAACCCTACCTTTGCAGCCGAAACAGAATAATATGGCAACAACAGGTAAAATCAAACAAATTATTGGAGCGGTAGTAGATGTGCAATTTCCAAATCAAGATGCACTTCCAGAAATTTACAACGCCCTTGAAATTTTAAAACCAGGTGGTGAAAAATTAATCCTTGAAGTACAACAACATCTTGGAGAAGATAGTGTACGTGCAATCGCAATGGATGGTACCGAAGGTCTAGTAAGAGGAATGGAAGTATCTGATACTGGAAAGGCAATTTCAATGCCAGTAGGTGAAGGTATCAATGGTCGTTTATTTAATGTAACAGGTGATGCCATTGATGGTTTACCTCAATTAGATAAATCTAATGGTCGTCCTATTCACGCGAATCCTCCTAAGTTTGAAAACTTAAGTACTGCAACAGAAGTGTTGTTTACTGGTATCAAAGTAATTGATTTGATTGAGCCATATGCAAAAGGTGGAAAGATTGGTTTGTTTGGTGGTGCCGGTGTAGGTAAAACAGTATTGATTCAAGAGTTGATTAATAATATTGCCAAAGGGCATGGTGGATTATCCGTATTTGCGGGTGTGGGTGAAAGAACTCGTGAAGGAAACGATTTATTACGTGAGATGATTGAAGCAGGTATCATGAAATATGGTGATGCTTTTAAACATAGCATGGAAGAAGGTGGATGGGATTTAAGTAAAGTAAACTTAGAGGAATTAAAAGAGTCAAAAGCTACTTTCGTTTTTGGTCAAATGAATGAACCTCCAGGAGCACGTGCGCGTGTGGCTTTAAGTGGATTGACTATTGCCGAATATTTCCGTGATGGAGATGGTACTGGAAAAGGTAAAGACATTTTATTTTTCGTAGATAATATCTTCCGTTTTACACAAGCAGGTTCTGAAGTGTCAGCTTTATTAGGTCGTATGCCATCAGCGGTAGGGTATCAACCAACTTTGGCTACTGAAATGGGATTGATGCAAGAGCGTATTACATCTACAAAAAATGGTTCTATTACTTCCGTACAAGCGGTGTATGTTCCAGCGGATGATTTAACCGATCCAGCTCCTGCTACTACTTTCGCGCACTTAGATGCTACTACAGTATTAAGTCGTAAGATTGCGGATTTAGGAATTTATCCTGCGGTAGATCCGTTGGATTCTACTTCAAGAATTTTAACACCTGCAATTGTAGGCGATGCGCATTATGATACAGCGCAAAAAGTGAAAATGATATTACAACGCTACAAAGAGCTTCAAGATATTATTGCCATCTTAGGTATGGATGAATTAAGTGATGAAGATAAATTAACAGTTACTCGTGCTCGTCGTGTTCAACGTTTCTTATCACAACCATTCCATGTAGCAGAACAATTTACAGGATTAAAAGGGGTATTTGTATCCATCGAAGATACTATCCGTGGCTTCAATGCCATTATGGATGGTGAAGTAGATGCTTATCCAGAAGCAGCTTTTAACTTAGTAGGTACATTAGAAGATGCTATTGAGAAAGGTAAAAAATTGATGGCTTAATTATAGCTTATAATTACAGACATCATCAATCATTGATCATTTAATATTGCCTCATGTTATTGGAAATTTTGACACCTGAAAAAAAGTTATTTAGTGGAGATGTATTTGGCGTGCAATTGCCCGGTACGGATGGTTTATTTGAAATTTTAGATAAACACGCTCCATTAGTAAGTGCTTTAGGTAAAGGGCAGGTAAAAGTATTAATGACTGCTTCAAAATCTGAATCTTATATTATTAAGAGCGGTTTTGTGGAAGTGGTGAATAATAAAACGACTGTCTTAGTAGAAGGCGTCGCTTAGATTAATAACAAAATCTTATCAAATACTAAATCCCTCGGTTTCAAGCTGAGGGATTTTTTTTATATATTCACGTAGTGAAAAAAACAGTTCCAGCCATATTCACCTTAATTACCTTATCTATCATAGGGGTATTGTTCATTCAAATTACTTGGCTGCAAGGTTTGTTTTTATT
>CANBSH010000066.1 GCA_947372105.1 Chitinophagaceae bacterium | reverse complement strand
ACAAAATGGCTTTTTAAGATTTGTGAATGATGGAGCTTCCTGTAATAATAACCTTATCCCTTATGTCCCTACCGTAACCGCATGCGGTCATACTGCAGTATATACTGGGTCCACTCCCGCTATTCATGGTATTACGGGCAATAATTGGTATGATAATATTCAACAGCGAATGGTGTACTGCGTAGAAGATGCTTCTGTTCAAGCTGTAGGGATTGAAAATAGTAGTGCTGGCAAAATGAGTCCTATAAATGTTTGGACCACCACCATTGGAGATGAATTAAAATTAGCAACTAATTTTAAAAGCAAAGTATTTGGCGTTTCTATTAAAGACCGAGGAGCTATTATCCCTGCAGGTCATAGTGCAGATGGAGCATATTGGTATGATAGTAAAAGTGGTAATTTTATTAGTTCTACTTTTTATGGCAAATCATTGCCTACTTGGTTGACGAACTACAATAACGCGCACAAAGTGGATAGCTTTTATAAATTAGGTTGGAACTTAAGTTTACCTAATGCTATTTATGAATTGAACTGCGATGTAGATCAAAACGATTACGAGTCCTCTCCTTTTGGAAAAGAAATGAAAGGATTCCCTTATAATTTTAACAGCTTTGTAGGTAAAGATTATGGTAAAATTGCCACTACTCCTTATGGCAATAATTTAGTGTTGGATGTTGCTACTCAAACATTGATCAATGAAAAAATGGGACAGGATGATATCACCGATTTATTAGCAGTAAGTTTTTCTTCCCCAGATTATATTGGTCACTCTTTTGGTCCCAATTCCTGGGAAACTATGGATGGCTATATTAAACTAGATGAACTACTTGCTCAATTTTTTGCTTTACTAGATAAGCAAGTAGGTAAAAATAATTATACTGTATTCTTAACTGCAGATCACGCTGTAGCCAACGTTCCAGGCTTTATGCAAAAACATCATTTACCGGGTGGAGTCATAAGCGATGATGGCGTTAAAGTGGAATTAAATAAATTATTGACCAGCAAAGGAATCAATCCAAAAGTAATTAACGCGGTAAGTGAATTTAATATTTACTTCAACCATAATTTAATGGATAGCCTTCAGGTAAATCAAGATAAATTAACCAATATCATTACCTCCTATTTAGAAACGAAGAGTAATATTATACAAGTGGTTGAATCGCGTAAGGCTGCTATAGCTCCTTTACCACAGAATATTAGAGAGCGTATTGTAAATGGATATAATCCACAACGTAGTGGAGATTTAATATTCATTACTAAATCTGGTTATGTAGGCGGAGGTAATACAGGAACAGGTCATGGCGTATTTTATAATTATGATGCACATATTCCTTTATACTTTTATGGCAATGGTATTAAAAAAGGAATAGTAAATAACGTAAACTATATGACTGATATTGCTCCTACAATTACCACATTGTTAGGCATTCAAATGCCTAGTGGTGCAATTGGAAAACCGATTTTAGAAGTCATAAAATAAAATTTACAAGTCATAAAATATTTATTTATAAATTACAGGTAAATATTTTATTATAATTATATTTCAAAAACTGCTTTTCAAAAAATTTCAAAATAATTTAAAACACTCTACAATGAAAAAACTATCAATTTTATTATTATCATTAGGATTATTTTTTAGCGTGAATGCTGCAATACAAAAATGTGATGGAAATTGCAAAGACAAAACAAAATGCGCTGAATGCAAAAAAGAAGAAAAAGCAGAACACAAATGCAATGCACAATGCCATAAAAATGGCGCTGGTCATGTCCCAAGTCATGGAGAAAAAGGACATAAATGTACCGATGCTTGCAAGAAGAAATAGCTTTTACTTACGAGCAAAAAAAATGCTCCCATAAAAAAAGCCACCCCGAAATTTCGGGGTGGCTTTTTTTTATATTAAAAATTTCTTATGCTAACTTCTTTTGCAAATTTGCATCTAAAGCATCTAAGAATTCTTCAGTGTATACATAATGATCGCCATGTTTCACTTTATTACCATGAACACAAACAGCTAAATCCTTGGTCATAATACCAGACTCTACCGTTTCAACGCAAACTTCTTCTAAAGCTTTTGAGAAACGAATTAGTTCTTGATTATTATCCAACTGACCTCTAAATTCTAATCCTCTCGTCCATGCAAAAATAGAAGCAATTGGATTGGTAGAAGTTCTGTTTCCTTTTTGATGCTCACGGAAGTGACGCGTCACAGTACCATGTGCAGCTTCTGCTTCCATTACTTTGCCATCGGGCGTAATTAAAGTAGAAGTCATTAAACCTAATGAACCAAATCCTTGTGCAACAGTATCTGATTGAACATCACCATCATAGTTTTTACAAGCCCATACGAAATTACCATTCCATTTTAAAGCACTCGCCACCATATCATCAATTAAACGGTGTTCGTAAGTGATTCCTGCAGTTTCATACTTAGCCTTAAATTCATTTTGATATACTTCTTCAAAAATATCTTTAAAACGACCATCGTATTTTTTTAAGATGGTGTTTTTGGTAGACAAATACAAAGGCCATTTTTTAGCTAAAGCTTGGTTAAAACAAGCACGAGCAAACCCATAAATGCTTTCATCGGTATTATACATGGTTAATGCCACACCATCCCCTTTAAAATTAAATACTTCAAATTCTTGCACTGTACCATCCTCGCCTTCAAATTTAACGGTCAATTTACCTTTCCCTTTGGTCACAAAATCGGTTGCACGATATTGATCGCCAAATGCATGACGTCCAATACAAATAGGTGCTGTCCAATTGGGAACTAAACGAGGTACATTTTTACAAACAATAGGTTCACGGAAAACAGTACCATCTAAAATATTACGAATCGTCCCATTAGGGCTTTTCCACATCTGTTTTAATTTGAATTCTTCTACCCTTTGTTCATCTGGGGTAATAGTCGCACACTTAATACCCACGCCATATTGTTTGATTGCATTGGCTGCATCTATGGTTACTTGGTCATTGGTTTCATCACGATATTCCATACCTAAATCATAGTATTTAATATCTATATCCAAATAAGGAAGAATTAATTTATCCTTAATGAACTTCCAAATAATCCTTGTCATTTCATCTCCATCCAATTCAACTACTGGATTGGCTACTTTAATTTTTTGTCCCATAATGTTTGAAAATTTAGTGCACAAATGTACTAAAACTAGTCCTAATTTGAGAGAATTCTGGTCATAAAAAGAAAGCAAATGCCTATAGATATTAAGCCGACTGATTCACAATAAGCACCGGTATGCTCACCTTATGCCTTACGGATTCGATGGTTTCCCCAAATATGTAATCCTTCCATCCTTGGTGGCGGTGTCCTCCCATGACTAACAATTGTGCGTCATGTAATTGAACACATCTCACAATTTCTTTCACTCTATTTCCATATCCTAAACAAGTTGTCACTTGATATCCTTTTAATTTTAGTGCACTTGCATAGGTATTGAGTCTTTCTTGATCTTTTCTAGTTTCCTCATCATCACTTGATTCCTGCAAATATTTGGCAGTAGCACTTTCAACTACATGAATAAAAATAAATTGTATTGAATCATGAGAAGGATGTACTTCACTTAAATGATGCACTTGTTGTATTGCTTTTTTTATTAATAATGCATCAGTTACAGAAAAATCAACTGCAATGGCAACTCTTTGAATGGGGGTATCCTGTGTCCAATCAATTTCAATAGGCAACCCATGAAAATCATCTTGTTTTTCGGACTCCCCTTTTTCCAATTTTCTTTTCAAAAATAATGGATAACAAATAACATACCCTAATAAAACTAAGAAACCAGAAGCCACTGCTATTAAAAATATTTTTAACCCCCATGCATTTGTTTGATTCATTTTTTCTGCAATAAAATCAACTACTAAATGCCCATTTAAATATACTAGTATGGCTGCGACCAACCAAGCTAAAATTTTTAATTTCCAACCAATTGCAAATTCACCCATCGTTTTTCGATCACTCACAAAATGAATTAATGGTATGACTGCAAATCCTAATTGTAAACTTAAAATGACTTGACTTAAAACTAACAAAGCATCCACCCTCTCTTCTCCCATAATTCCTATCACTAATACAGCAGGTGTGATGGCAATGAGTCTGGTAAGTAATCTTCTTATCCAAGGATTCAATCTTAGTTTTAAATATCCTTCCATCACAATTTGTCCTGCTAAAGTACCTGTTACCGTTGAACTTTGTCCAGCAGCAATTAAAGCAATTGCAAATAAAACAGGCGCCACAGAAGATCCTAATAAGGGCGCTAACAAGGAATGCGCCTCTTCAATTTTAGCCACTCCTTGGTGACCTGTATAATAAAAAGTAGTCGCTGCTAAAATTAAAATAGAAGCATTTACAAAAAAAGCTGCGTTTAAGGCAACCACACTATCTATAAAATTATAAAATATTGATTTTCGAATTCCCTTCACATTTCGATCAATTTTACGAGTTTGAACCAATGCCGAATGTAAGTATAAATTATGTGGCATCACCGTAGCTCCAATAATACCCACTGCTATATATAATGCCTCAGGTGATAATTTAGAAGGAATAAAACCTACTATAGCCTTGGATAAATCGGGTTGGGCTATAAACAATTGTATAAAAAAACTAAATCCAATAATAGCCACCAACATAATAATGAATGCTTCCAGTTTTCGAATTCCAAATTTTTGTAAAAACAAAAACAGAAAGGTATCCAATACCGTAATGCATGTTCCATACATCAAAGGTAAGCCCGTTAATAATTTAATTCCTATGGCCATCCCTAAAACTTCCGCTAAATCGGTAGCAGTTATGGCTAATTCTGCTAAAATATATAACACAAAATTGATAAAGGGCGGATAAGTCTCTCGATTAACTTGCGCTAAATCTAATCTTCTCACGATACCTAATCTTGCACTTAAGCTTTGCAATAAGATAGCCATGAGGTTGCTCAACAACAAAATCCATATAAGTTGGTATCCAAAGGATGCACCTCCTTGTAAATCGGTTGCCCAATTACCAGGATCCATATACCCTACACTCACTAAATAAGCGGGGCCCATGAATGCCAATAATTTACGGAAACCTCGTTTTTTTTGAACAGGCACCGATTCGTGTAATGTATCTAGAGAATGCTCAGACATAGTATATTGTAAATTTAGTCAAAAAGCCTTGTGTAACTCGGATTGATAGCCTATTTTAGTGAAAATTTAATACATGCGCAAAGGGATTGTTTTTGCTAGTTTTCTTTTTTTAGTGGCTTGTTCCGAGAAAAAAATGGATTTAACAGGAAATACGCCATTAAAAATTAATGACTTTAATAAAATATTCAAGTTAGCTAACCTTCCCTTAACCATTTCGGATACCAATTTGGTAAAATTTGTCGACACCCTAAAAATTGGACGAAAAGCTTTATTGCAATTTGTTCCTGATTCGGTAGTAGAAGAGATTATTTCACTCAAAGACAAAAAAGCAATTCTACATCCTATTTTGAAAATTGAAAAGGAAGAAGAATATTATTTACTACTAAATGTCTCCTATCCTACGGAACAAGAAATTGCGGTAGTTGCTTTTAGCAAGAAAAATAAATACTTAGGCTATAAAATGATTGCTTCATTTGAAGATCTCAATAAAAATTCAAGAAAATATGGTAAAACTTTATTCATTAATAAAGAGCCTACTTTTTTGGTAGAAGAAAATAAAATGGGGGAAGACAATGCGCTCACTTATGAAAAAAAAGGATGGGCTTATACCGACAATGTTTTTAAACTAATTTTCTT
Organism: Chitinophagaceae bacterium; assembly: GCA_947372105.1. Lineage (GTDB taxonomy): Bacteria > Bacteroidota > Bacteroidia > Chitinophagales > Chitinophagaceae > Sediminibacterium. The sequence continues at coordinate 3,245 of CANBSH010000066.1, read as the reverse complement.
TGATAGCAATAAAAAGCCAACTAGTTCCAGTGTATTAAATCCTATTGATACCTTGGCTATGAATAATTTATATAGTGGTGATTATGCTAGAGATAAGAAAAATTTTATTTCAATCAGAGATGACGCTAATCCCAATAAATATTTGTTTTTCTTACATTTTGAGAAACAAGATGGGAATTGTACCGGGGAATTAAAAGGCATCTTAAATTTCACAAAAAATAAAGCCACTTATACCGAAAAAGGAGACCCTTGTATTGTTCATTTTAGCATGGAAGGCAACTCTATTAGAATCAAAGAAGAAGGAAATTGCGGCAATCATCGTAATATGACATGCTACTTTAATGACAGTTTTGAACGTAAAAGAAAGGCTAAAAAGAAGAAATAATCCACATTTTTGGGTTTCAATCGTTTGTTATCCACAGAGCTATTGTGTAAAATGTACATTTTAACTAAAAACGCTATCTTGTGTCTAGAAATCACCAATAAACATCAGAATGAGTTTTAGAAACTACCAAGTTCCTTATACTATCAATGAAAAATTTAGTAAAAAAGCAGCTTACTTTTCAATGGAGTTTGCGATTCATCAACCACTTAAGATTTACAGTGGTGGATTAGGTTTTTTAGCTGGGTCCCATTTAAGAAGCGCCTTTGAATTAAATCAAAATATGATTGGGGTGGGCATTTTATGGAAATACGGCTACTATGATCAGGCACGTAATCAAGACCAAACATTGCAGGTCACTTTTATGGAAAAAATGTATAGTTTCCTGGAAGATACGGGCATCAAATACCAAATATTAATTCATGATCATCCAGTATGGGTGAAAGCTTATTATTTAGCTCCTAATACTTTTTGCAGTGCTCCTCTCTTTTTATTGAGTACGGACTTACCCGAAAACGATTATGTTTCTCAAACCATCACACATCGATTATATGATGCCAATGTAGCTACCAAAGTGGCTCAGTTTATTTTATTAGGAGTGGGTGGTGCTAAATTAATAGATGAAATCAACTTTAACCCAGAAGTCTATCACTTAAATGAAGCACATGGATTTTCAGCTGCATTTTATTTATTACATAAGCATAAATCATTAGATGAAGTAAAAAAGAGATTGGTATTTACTACACATACCCCCGAAGAAGCAGGAAATGAAAAACATGATATTTATTTATGTCATAAAATGGGTTATTTCTGTGGTCTAAGTATTGATGAAGTGCGTAAATTAACGGGTATTGAAGATGACCAATTCAACCATTCTTTAGCGGCCCTTCGTTTTGCGCGCAAAGCCAATGGAGTTTCTGAACTACATGGTCATGTGAGTCGTGAAATGTGGGGTAAATATGAAGGCATATGTCCTATTGATCATATCACCAATGCACAAAACTGGCGTTATTGGGCAGACAAACAATTATATCGCTTTGCTGAAAAGAATGATGACGAAGGATTTGACGATCGTAAAATGTATTTGAAAAAAAGAGCATTTGAGATTGTTGCAGATCAAACTGGGAAAATATTTGATCCAAATGTATTAACGATTGTTTGGGCTCGTCGTTTTGCAGGATACAAAAGAGCAGATTTTCTTTCATGGGATATGGAACGTTTTGAAAAATTATTATCCAACTCAAAATATCCAGTGCAAATTATTTTTGCGGGAAAACCTTACCCTGTGGACTACCCTGCTATTTCTCAATTCAACAATTTGGTTCACTTAAGTAAGAATTATAACAATGTAGCTGTACTAGTGGGATATGAATTAGCCCTCAGCAAAAGAATGAAACAAGCTTCGGATGTTTGGTTAAATAACCCACGTGTTCCAAGAGAAGCTTCTGGTACAAGTGGCATGACCGCTGCTATGAATGGTGCCGTGAATTTTTCAACAGATGATGGTTGGATTCCAGAATTCATCAACCATGGCAACAATGGATTCGTAGTGCCTAAAGCGGATTATGCAAACATGAGCACACAACAACAAGATGATTACGATTTAGATGAATTATATAAAATACTAGAGCAACAAATTGTTCCTATGTATTATGATCAAAAAGATACCTGGCGTCAAATTACACAAAATGGAATGAATGATGTTCGTTTCCAATTTGATAGTAATAGAATGGCAGAAGAGTATTATGAAAAAATGTACAAGATCTAAAAATTACAAGATCCAATTTATTATGGTAAAAATAATTGTACTAAAAAATACAAAATAGAAGGACATAATAAACAACCCATGGCTGTATGAAAAGTAGCCGTTAAAGCTCCATAAGGAACTAGCTTCACATCTGTCGCAGCTAAGCCCGCAGAAACTCCGCTGGTTGACCCTACCAACCCACCAAAAACCATGGCTGTTTGTGGATTATCAATGCCAAGCCTTTTAGCTACAAATGGAGTAACTATAGTCACCATGATTGATTTTATTACACCTATAGCAATACTAATAGCAATGACATCACTTGTAGCGCCTAGCGCAGAACCGGTAACAGGTCCCACTATAAAAGTACATGCCCCTGCGCCAATAGTAGCAAAACTTTTAGCATCGGTGTATCCCATGGCATATCCAATACTTCCTCCTACCAAAAACGCAACTACAGTTCCTAATACTAAAACGATAAAACCAACCCAGCCTGTTTTTTTTATTTCATGAAAACTTGCACCTAAAGCAGTGGATACAATAGAGAAGTCTCTTAACATAGAACCCCCTAATAATGCCATTCCGGAAAATGCAGGAATGGAAGCCACTCCTTTTTCACCTCCAAAATAAGCAATGACTAAACCTACACTAATCGCTATTGCTGCTCCAGGAATTTTACTATTGGTTAATTTTTTGGAAACATAATAAGATAGGTACATAATCACACCCACGACTAGGAAGGCGAATACTAAACCATTCTTATCTAAGATTTTTATAAAATCGTTCATAATTAAATTTTAAATACGCATTTGAAAATTATTTTTTAGTGAACTTAGAAAATATAGGCACTAACATAAAACAAGCTGCAGTTGCTATGATTCCTGCTAATAAAGCAACCCAACCACCAGATAAAGCTGCTTTTACATTTTGAGTCGCAGACATTGCGACCACCACAGGAATATACATACTACTCCAAAATAAAATTCCATTTTCGGTTTCGGCAGGAATTAAATTATTTCTTTTGAAATAGTCATTCGCAAAAACTAAAAGAAGCATCGCAAATCCTACTCCTCCTAAGTTGCCAGTTAAATGAAATGCCCTTCCTAATGAGTCTCC
>CANBSH010000065.1 GCA_947372105.1 Chitinophagaceae bacterium | reverse complement strand
TTTTATCAAATACTAAATGAGGATAAGCATCTTCCCAAGGAGCGGTAGTTACTTTTTGTTCAGGCCATGAAATAAGTTCACCATTCACCTTACCTCCATTTTGCTGAATCATTTGCAATGCATATTGGTAGGTATTTTGGACAGCAGTCCTATAGGAATAGGTGGTATTGATAAATAAAGTATCCCCCACCGCATTCACTCCGTCTTGCATAGAAGCAGGAAGTTGATTAAACCCTTTGATGACTCCTAAAACAGCCATGGCATTGGATGGATTACAATCGGCATCTTGACCACAACGTGTTGTAATTTCCATTGTTTTCATAGGATCTCCTTCCCCGTATAATAAACCCATAATAATAAAAGCTCCATTAAATTTTGCATCAATATTAAAATTTGTCCCAGCAGCACAAATATGATCATAGCCCCATTTATTTTGTAATTGAGCCCAAGCAGCCTTCCAATTTGTTGGATATTGTTTATGTAATTGAATCACATCATGTACAATTTTAGCATAATCACTTTGTGCAGGGATTGATTGCAAAGATTTATTGATAATAGAAGGGATATCATTATCAAAATAAGCTTGCGTATATAAAGTAGATAAAAATATACCGCCATATACTCCGTCACCATAGTTCATAATATGCCCAATTTTGTTGGCCAACTTCATAGCAGATTGTGGTAAGCCAGGACACATAAAACCTAGATAATCTGCTTCAATTTGAAAATCAATATCATCAGAATGATCACTAAATTCAGGGCTTCCAGAGGCAGGAGGGAAAATGCTGTCGTAATAATTTTTCCTAGCTTGGACATTTGCATGCCAAAGCATATATCCGGCTTTTGCAAACATCTCTTGGTATTTTTTGGCAGGTGCATCCATGCCAAATTGATCCATGGTCATCATGAAAGTAAGTTGCACATAAATATCATCCTGCCACATACTACCTCGTATATCCTTAGGTGTCCAATTTATAGAATCATCATAAGTCGCATATTGTGCTCGAAACTCTATAGGAGCCCCATATGTAACGCCAATCATTTTACCCGCCCATCCTCCTTTAATTTTATCTAATAAAGCTGCCTTGCTAATAGTTCGAGTGGGTGACTGAGCCATTAAAACAGTAGACATCAAAAGGCATCCAGTTAAAATACTCCATCGAATACGAGTGAAGTTAGCAACATTGAAAGAATTAGAGAAAATCATAAAGCAATCGTTTATTGGACAGGAAACATAAAACCTATTGACATCAAGAACCATAAAAAGTACTACTTACCCCTAAAATTCATCCCTAGTAAATTTAATATAAATAACAGACAAAGGTTGTTAAAGATTTAATTTGGAGAAGAATTCTTCTTCTGTTAATTCAATTACATCCCCTGGTGCCAGTTTTTCGATAGAAACATTTTCAATAGAGGTTCTAATTAATCGGATACATTTATGATGCACAGCTGCAACCATTTTACGAACCTGATGATATTTGCCTTCGGTAAGCGTAATAGAAAGCCAATCACTCACTACATTTTTATGTGGTGGAATCTCAGGCTCCCAAATATAAGGAGGGGGGTCAACCACTGTTGCTTGACAGGGGGATGTTAAATACTGAAGCCCATTGGGAGCGCTAATTAAAATCCCCTTAGCTAATTGTTGAACTTTTTCGGCGGTTACTTTATTTTTGACCTGAACTAAATAAGTGCGTTGATGAGGAACTGTATTTTGAAACAAAAGACGCGTAACTTTTTTATTAGTAGTTAACAACAGTAAACCTTCTGAAGCTTGATCCAAACGTCCAATGGCATGTGTTCCATCGGGGAATGGGTAAGGTAAATCACCTAATAAACGCACCGGATGCGAACTCACAAATTGTGACACCATATTTATTGGCTTGTTGAGAACAAAATATCGGTGTGCATTCATCCAAGCAAATTACTTAATATTGTATATGCAACAAGCGTCCAAGGACCCCCTACACGGAAAAACTTTAGAATTTATAGTGACCGAATTGGTGACTTATTTTGGCTGGGAGGCATTAGGACAACATATTCCTATTAATTGCTTTAATAGTGATCCTAGTATTTCGTCCAGTTTGAAATTTTTAAGAAAAACTTTGTGGGCGCGAAAAAAAGTAGAGGAATTGTATATTAGAATGATTCAAAACTAAATAATATGTCACTTCAATTAGGCAGAACCGAATTTGGAAATAAGGCCAACCAAGGAAATGTATTCACACAAGAAGAAGCGATGCAACTTTTTAACGATTGGGTATTGAATCCTAAATTAAAATTGCACATGAAGCAGGTGGCGCATATGATGCGTTGTTGGAGTGCAGAAAAAGAATTACAAGATGAAGCAGGGCAATGGAAATGGGAAATGGCAGGCTTATTACATGATGCCGATTGGGATCAATGGCCCGAGCAACATTGTAAAAAAATTATTGAACATTTAGAAGAAAAAAATATAGACCCAGAAATTATTAGAGCCATTGCTTCTCATGGTCCCATTCATTTTGGTGTATTACCAGAAACCTCCATGGATAAAATGTTATTTGCATTTGATGAACTTTCTGGTTTAATACATGCTTATTCCTTAATGCGTCCAGGAGGCTATGAAGGCATGGATGTAAAAGGAGTGAAAAAAAGATTAAAAGATAAAGCATTCGCTGCCAATGTATCTCGTGAAGACATTGATGATGCATGTACTCGAGCGAATATCAGTTTAGAAGAACTGATTGAATTTATTATTACACGTCAAGGAGTAGTGACTCTTTAATGCACTATTTTAACAAGAAAACGGATTCATTTTAGTAGTTGGGTTCATCATGTAAGTCACAAGGGTATTGTCTTTCATGATTTCAACGACTCTAAATCCATGATATGTCGTTCCCCAATCACCTCCAACATGAGAATCATAAATAAATGGCACCCCTTCAATTACTTTAGCCGTATCCTGCATATGATCATGCCCATGAAAAACTGCTTTAATATTTTTATACTTTTTAAGTAAGGATAAAAATGAAGGCGTATTAATGCCACTTGGCAAGGTCACTATTTGCGGGATATGTATGAACAATAAAATATTTTTTTTGTCTTGGTGTTCGATAAATTTATTCTCCAGCCAATCTAAATTGGGTGAAATATATTCTCCTTTTTCATTCGAGCTATCACCAAAAATTAATGCATTATTATTTATTACTGTATCATGATGCGTAGGTGTTTCCCAAACCTGCTCCCACTCTTCTAAACTTACCATATCATGATTTCCTCTGGTTACATAATGACGCATTTTTAAGCCATCCAATTTGGTTTTAATTTGAGGCATGAATGATTTATCATTATGTATCAAGTCACCATTCATCACACAAAAATGCAAATGATGTTCGTGATGAAATTGATTAATTTGTTGAATAGCCGTATTAATATTATCGTCAAATGGAGTTTTAGCTTGACCATAATGTATATCAGACGCCACCACAAAACGAAGCTTTACTTTATTACGAAGTTGAAATACTTCTGCAGCGCTCAAACTTTTCATCCCTCCAGTTAAAAATAGAACCGAAGCAAAAGATACGTTCTTGATGAATTTACGACGTGATTCAGCCAAATTTTGGGCTTCTAATTTTGGATTCACTTCAAGCATATAATAATTTATTAATTACTTAAAATTACCAAAAAATGCTACGCTAGAATATTAATTTTAAATGAAATGAATACAAAGGGGTAATTACATTATAAATTGAAAGACCTTCTAAATATGATTTTATTCATATTGGGAACATCCAAAGAATGGATTAATTTTATGTTTATAAAAGCCTAAAAAATGTTTGAATTTTTAAAGAATTTATGGGGGTCTAAAACCGACTATCCTGCATTATTAAAAAGCGGCGCAATGATTATAGATGTTAGATCACCGCAAGAGTTTGATAGTGGGCATATTAGAGGTTCAAAAAACATACCCGTCAATCTCATTCATCGAGACGTTGATTTAATAAAAACATGGGGGATCCCTATTATTGTAGTTTGTCAAAGCGGCGCTAGAAGCAATATGGCAAAGTCCATATTAAAAAGAGCCCATATTGAAGTATACAATGGAGGTTCTTGGATGAGTTTGAAATCTAAGATTTAAATGGATAAGGTGATTGCAATATTGGATAAGATAATTGCAACTTTGGATAAAATGATTGCAAGATCTATCCTTTAAAATACCTTATGATTTCTTCCTCAGTGTATTATAACCCTACTCTAATTAAACAGTCTTTTTAGGAGGCAATGCGAAAGCTTTTGCTTCATGCTCAAATTGACCATTATGAGCCCCATCGCAAAAAGGCTTGTTTTTACTTAATCCGCAACGGCATAAGCCAACTACTTCTCTTCCTGCTAAATCATAAGTTTCACCTGATCTATCTACGATAGTGAATTCACCTTCCACTTTAATAGAACCATTATTATTAATAGTAATTTTCGTTGCCATTTTATTTATTTTAGAAGTCAAAATTAATGGAATGGACTCAAATGGGAATGTATTTTTATCCATATTTCAATGTTCGGGGTTTTTAAGCCCCAATTGGATTTTTTTCAATAATTTAGATGATACAAGCCACAAAAAAAGGAATAAAAAAGAATCAATGCGCCTATTTAATAAAAAACTTCTATTAATTGTCTTCGGTTTCATGGTATTTGCCAGCTCTTGCTCTCTTTTGCCATGGAATAAAGAAAAATACAAATCGGTCAAAATAGGAAATAGTGAATGGATGGTTGAAAATTTAAATGTGAGCACTTTTCAAAATGGGGATGAAATTCCCGAAGCACAAACTAAAGACGATTGGGTTTATTTATGTAAACAAGGATTGCCTGCTTGGTGTTATTATAAAAACGATACGGCTAATGGAACAAAGTATGGCAAATTATACAATTGGTATGCTGTGAATGATATCAGAATCCTAGCACCTAAAGGATGGCATGTAGCAAAGGATGAAGAATGGACTTTGCTTGCACTTAAATTAGGTGGAGATGCAGTAGCAGCTGGAAAATTAAAAACAAAACAAGGATGGAAACTCTATAAAGGTGTAGAAGGTAATGGTACCAATACCCATGGGATGAATGTGATGCCAGGTGGATTTAGAAGTGGCATTAGTTGGTTTGGATATGAAGGGGAAGGTGCTGGATTTTGGACTTCCAACCAAGTGGATATAGACAAAGCCAAATACATTATGATTTTAAATGCGAGTAACGAATTATTAAAAGGGCCTTTTGGAAAGATGAATGGTATGTCGGTAAGATGTGTGAAGGATAATAAATAAAGAATGAAGTGATCTTTATGAAATACTTAAATAAATTTTTAGGAGGCATTATGATAGTAAGCATTTGCTTATTACAAATTCAATGTCATGATGCTTCATCCAATATTCCTAAAACAGATGCAGATAATGGTGGACTTTTTTTAGCTCCTGGCTTTGGGGCTATAGTTGTTACAGATAGTTCAGGGCCTGCAAGGCATATTGCAGTGAGTGACGAAGGAAATATTTATGTCAAATTAAGAATCACCGAAGGAGATTCTGGAAATGTTGCAATACAAGTGAATCAACAAGGTAAAGCAGAAATCATGCAGCGCTTTGGAGATTACCCAAATGATGGAAGCTTTGCAACCGAAATGAGAATTCATAAGAATTATTTATACTTCAGTTCCGAAAAAGTAGTGTACAAGCAAAAATTATCTAGCGGCACATTAGTTCCCACTGGAGAACCAGAAATAGTTTTAGTAGATGATCATGGACATGGCTCACATTGGCATATCACTAAAACAATTGCATTTGATAAGGATGATAATATGTATATCCCTTTTAGTGCACCCTCCAATGCATGTCAGGATTTAGCAAGTAACTTAGGCGGCGCTACTGCTGGTGTTCCTGGGGCAGATCCTTGTCCTGAATTAGTGGACCATGGCGGCATTTGGAAATTCAAAGCCAATGGCACAGGGTTGTTTCAAAAAGATGGCGTAAGAGTGGCTACAGGATTGAGAAGTGTGGTAGCAATGGATTGGAATAATGAAGCAAATAGTTTGTTTTTAGTTCAACATGGCCGCGACGATTTACATTTATTATGGCCTCAATATTATTCCGCCTGGCAAAATTCGGTATTGCCAGCGGAAGAATTTATTCAATTAAAAGAAGGGACTGATTATGGCTGGCCTTACAGTTACTACGACCCTATTCAACAAAAAAAATTACTAGCTCCTGAATATGGTGGAGATGGAAAAAAAATAGCGAGAAATCCGGAAGTAGGATTACCTATCATGGCATTCCCTGCACATTGGGCACCTAATGATTTATTATTTTACAAAGGCAATCAATTTCCAGATCATTATAAAAATGGCGCATTCATTGCATTTCATGGTTCTACCAACCGAGACCCCTATCCTCAAGCAGGATATATAGTTTGTTTTGTTCCGTTTAAAGAGGGGAAACCTTCCGGGGATTGGGAAGTATTCGCTGATGGTTTTGCAGGAGTAGATCCAATCGCGAATGTAAGTGATGCAAAGTTTCGTCCCATGGGATTATCCGAAGGACCTGATGGATCCTTATATGTAGTAGATTCTAGAAAAGGAAAAATTTGGAGAATCATATATAATGGAGATAAGGCAAAATTCAACGAAGCATCAATTGCTAAAATAAATGAACGAAAAAAAGCAAGCAATGTTAAAATACCAGATGAAGTAAAAGATATTGTGTACAAAGAAAAGTTGATGCCAAGTGCTCAATTATTTCAAAAACAATGTGCTTCCTGTCATCAAATGAATGGACAAGGCGATGAAAACAGATTCCCGCCTATAGATAATACCGAATGGGTGAGTAATAAAAATAGATTAATCAATATTATTTTAAACGGGTACAGCGGACCCATTAAAGTAGGAGGCAAAAGTTATAATAATGCTATGCCTCATCACCAGTATTTAACAGATGAAGAAATTGTGGAAATCATAAAATATATGAAATCCAATTTCAACCCCAAAACTGCTGAAGTCACAAAAGCAGATGTGGCAGCGATAAGAAAAAAATAATAGCGGAAAAATCAAAAATAGTCTTCTATGAAAAAAAATTTATTATTAACCTTATTGGTTTTTATCTTTGGAATGCAAGCAATGGCTTCAACTTCAGATACTATAACATTGTATAGTCAGTTTTTAAAAAAGGAAAGCAAATTTGTAGTCATTACTCCAACTAGCAAAACATCTAATTCTAAAGATCAAAAAAATCAAAAATATCCAGTGGTCTATTTGTTACATGGACATAGTGGAAATTATTCAAGTTGGTTAAAAGACGCGCCACAATTAAACGCCAAAGCCGATGAATTAGGAATCATCATAGTCACTCCCGATGGAGGTTTTGGAAGTTGGTATTTTGATAGCCCTATAGATTCATCTATTAAATATGAGTCATACATTACCAAGGAATTACTACCCTATATTGATAGTCATTACCCAGTTATCAACCATAAAGATGCGAGAGCTATCACAGGGTTGAGTATGGGAGGACATGGCGCTTTGTATTTAGCGATCAAACATTTAGATCAATTTGGCGTCGCAGGAAGTGTATGTGGAGGAGTTGACTTTAGACCGTTCCCTAATAGTTGGGATATTAAAAAAGATTTAGGGACTTACGCAGAAAACAAACAAAATTGGGATGATAATGTCGTAGTCAATGTGGCTAATAAATTAAAAAATAAAGATTTAGCAATCATTTTTGATTGTGGTTTAGATGACTTTTTTTTAGTAGTGAACCGAAACTTACATCAAAAATTAATGGAACTAAAAATAGAACATGATTACATTGAAAGACCAGGTGCCCATAATAAAGACTATTGGGGAAGCAGCATTGATTATCAGCTACTATATTTCAAAAAATATTTTAATAGCCACTTAGCAAAAATTTAGTTTGGAGTAAAGAACCTTTTAATACAAAACAAGGTTTAATACAAATTCAGTTTTTGAGAAATAAAATCTAAAACCTGAAAAGCAGTTTCGGCCATTTTATTTCCTTTGTTGTCTAACAAAGGATTGATTTCGGCAAATTCAATACAAGACACTTTTCTTGAAGCAACTAGATGTTCCATAATGCTCATGACTTCTTCGGGCGTAAAACCAACAGGGACTGGTGTTCCAGTACCATACGAAATTTGATCGCAATCCATAGAATCCACATCAAATGAAATATAAATGTGATTGCAATTTTGTAAACGTTCCAATGCATCTTGAACACAAACAGTTAATCCGCTAAGTCTCACTTCTTCTACTTTATACGCTTTAATGGAAAATTGATTCATGATATTTTGTTCGGCAGATTCAAAATCACGAAGACCAAAATAAATTAAATGCTCAGGCGCAAATTTGGCACCCTCCATTCCTAAATTTTTCATTTGACTCCATTGTTGCAAAGTGCTTTCTTCTGGATCATTTATTTTATCGGGTAAATTATCCAAATTCATCGCTGCCGCAATAGGCATGCCATGAATATTACCCGAAGGGGAAGTAAAGGGAGAATGTAAATCGGCATGTGCATCTATCCAAATCACTCCTAAAGTTTTTTCAGGAAAAGCAGCTTTAATGCCACTGATAGTGCCTAGTGCGGAAGAATGATCTCCAGATAAAACAATGGGGAAAAATCCATCTTGTATACTTTTTATAACTACTGTACAAACTCTTTGACACTGTTGCTGTACATGTTCTATGCGTTTGGCAAATGTATTTGTATTTTTATGATAGATGGATTCGTTTTGAGTAGCTACATCCACAAAATGGTGTCGATTAAAAAAATCATTATTTTGATTGATCGCAGCAATCTCCATGGCATCAATACCCATATCAGAACCTCGAGTTCCTGCGCCTATATCAGACCGATTCTTAATGAGTTGAATAGTCATACTCTTAATCTTTTTCGGTAGGAATGATAAATGCCGCCCTTCTTGGTGCAGGATATGGAATATTCCCTTTTAAGCCATGCCATAACACTTTATTAAATTCAAAATCATTGATGTCGTCTTCTATCACAAAATTAAATTGTTCGGAACGTTTTTGCCATTCATTAAGAGCAGTATTTAATTCATGGGTGTCAATCATGGGAGATATTGCAGTAAAATTAAAGGGCAAAGATTTATTATCAAAACAACGCCACAATGGAGTGGCAGCAGCATCATATTGTGTCATAGGAGGCACGCCTAAAATTAACTCCATAGTTCTTAATATGCCAGCCGTAGTATAAGTAGTATGATCTACCATATTACGTTTTACAAAGCCGCCAG
>CANBSH010000064.1 GCA_947372105.1 Chitinophagaceae bacterium | reverse complement strand
ATTTTTTCTTCAAAGAATATTTTTTCTAAGCTTGTGAAATGCCATTTATCTTCTAATTCTTTTAATAAAATTTGAAGTTCAGATTGCAACAAACCTTTCGTATGATCTACTGAATGTCTTAATAAATCAGAAGCCCCAATAAATTGTGGACGATCAGCAACAATCACACAGGCATTGGGTGAAATACTTATTTCGCAATCCGTGAAGGCATACAAAGCATCAATTGTAATATCTGGAGATATACCTGCAGCTAAATCAATTTGTATTTCTACTTCTGCAGCAGTAACGTCGGTTACTTTTTTAATCTTAATCTTTCCTTGATCGTTTGCTTTGGTAATACTCTCCATTAACTGAGTTGTGGTAACACTATAAGGAACATCCTTTATTAACAAAGTCTTTTTATCAAACTCTTCAATTGTAGCACGCACTCTTACTTTTCCCCCTCTTCTACCATCATTATAATTGGATACATCAATACGACCCTTGGTTTGAAAATCGGGTAATAGCTCAAACTTCTTTCCTCTTAAATGCTTAATGGCTGCTTCAATAATTTCGCAAAAATTATGCGGTAAAATTTTTGTAGATAACCCCACCGCAATTCCATCTGCCCCTTGCGCTAATAATAAAGGGAACTTCATAGGTAAAGTGATGGGCTCTTGTTTACGACCATCGTAACTCAAAGTCCAATTAGTTGTTTTTGGATTAAATGCTACTTCCAAAGCAAACTTACTCAGTCTTGCTTCAATATAACGAGCTGCCGCAGCATCATCTCCAGTTCTTACATCTCCCCAGTTTCCTTGTGTTTCGATTAATAAATCCTTTTGTCCCAAGTTCACTAAAGCATCTCCAATACTAGCATCACCATGGGGATGATATTGCATACTTTGACCAATAATATTGGCTACTTTATTAAAACGGCCATCATCCATTTCCTTCATGGCATGCAATATTCTTCTTTGTACCGGTTTTAATCCGTCTTCAATTGCAGGTACCGCACGTTCTAAAATTACATAGGAAGCATAGTCCAAAAACCAATTTTTATATTGGCCTTGTACCCCTGATTCGTTTTCAGTAACCTTACTTAAATTTTTCTCTTTTGCCATATCTTTTATTTATCTAGACGATACGTATCTTCACTACCGTCTTTTAAACTATTTAATTCAATAAATACAATGTCCGTTTGCGCTGTTGTTTGATGCCAAATACCTGCTGGAATTAAAACTCTGGAAGGTGCTTTCACCAATACCTCATCCTTTTCATCACTTTCAAGATCCTTCCATTTTAATATCATTTCTCCCTGCACTAAAATTAAATCCTCCGGATTTTTATAGGCCGAAGTTCCTTTATGATAGTGCTGACCACTTACCGCACCTGCATTACGATACACCAGTAAAAATTCACCAGTACGGTCAGTACTAAAATGATGCAAAGCTCCTCGCTCATCCACTGCTTTTAAATCCAAAGGAGTAATATTTACTTTCATCATTTTTTCTTTACACTATTGCTAAAAATCAATTTATTAATCTTCCGCCACTATAGCAGAACCACCTGGCATTTGTACCACAATATCCTTCCAACCTTTCTCCCAATTTCCTGTCATAGTTAATTTTCCTAATTCAGCCAATGCTTTTAAACGATATACGATAAAAACATCTCCCGTTTTTATTTTCATTTTACTTAAAATATGCGCTATAGCACTAGGTAATTTTTGAGCATTCTTAGTTAACAAGGAAATGATTTCTTTATCATAAAAATTAATTTCTTTACTGATTAATTTTTTACCTCCTTCTAAAAAACGAACACCCTCATTTTCATCACATAATTTTTTCCATTCATCAGGATCTACTTCAAATTCACTTAATGTAATAGGTCGAGCTAATTTTTTAGCTTTTAAAAATTCGGCAGGTTGAATTTGACTTAAATGTGTAGGATAAAATAATTGTCCTTTTTCATTTAAAAAAGGAAGATTATTTAAATATAATACTTGTAATTTTCCTTGCAAATCCTTCAACTGACTCATCAACCAATAGTACCCACAAACATCGTGTGAATTTTGTCCCATCCAAATCCACGCTTCCTCTTCCTCGTTATTTTGTAGTGTTTCAATTAAATGATGGACAGTTAATTTATCATCTACCAAATCTAATTGCTCTTCCCATGGAGAGTGTTGTAATAGTTCTTTCCACCAATCACGTCTTACTTGATAGCCTTCAGTTTCGTAAATATTTAACAATGGGCCTACTGCATAGTCATCTTTTATTTCAATAATAGTGCCCGCAAGAGATTCGTCTAAATCAATGGCTGCCTGTAAAACCGGCATGTCTGCTGTATTAAAAACAATATGTATCATATAATTGAATGAGTCTTTTTAGTGAGTTATGGGTGTGATTAAATAATAAACGCAGGTTGTAAAATAATTTCTCAACCAGGGAACTGCCTTTATAAAAGGAAATTGGATACGAGGCTTTACATTAAACTTATATTCATAAATAGGATTGATTAAATAATGCGTGTTGCCTACAATATTGTATTGATTCAACGCTATCATTTTTTCAAATTTTTCGATAGAAATTCGAGTGTCTCTAATTTCCATTAAATCGGCAACTGGCTCTTTGAACCATGTTAAAATAGCTTTATACAAAAAGGAAGGTAACAAATGATAATAAGGCAATTTGCTGAGCCATTTATTCCTACATAATTGTTGATGCCCTCCAAAAGGCATTTGCCATGGAGGAAATCCAAAATAGATCACACCTTGAGGTTTTAAAAAATGTTTCATCCAAGCAATAAGTTTGGGCTGATCATGTATATGTTCAATCACATCTTTTAATACGATAATGTCAAAAAGAGTTTGAAATTCTTTTTCAGGATCTGTTTCATATATGTCCTTTGAAATAAACTTGATTTTCCCAGCATTAATATCTTCTTTTAACCATTCGCGTGCGTTTACTAATCTGCTTTCATCTAGTTCCACCCCTACACCATTACATCCATGATTTACAAATGCTTTTAAAACTCCCCCTTCGCCACATCCAATTTCTAATATTTGCATTCCAGGTGTAATTGTTTTTTTATGTTCAATAAATGGAATAACATACTTGACCGCATTGTCTATTTGCATGTCAAAATATTGTCTTCTATTTTTATGAAATTCAAACATTCTTTCCGTTTATTTAGCTTCTATTAAATCTAAATCGGCTCTCAAATTATCAATGATAAACTCTTGTCTTTCTTGTGTATTTTTTCCCATGTAATATTCTAATAAATGTTGGATATGATCTCCTTGTTCTAATATTACAGGTGCTAATTTTATATCTGTGCCAATAAATCTTCCAAACTCATCCGGACTAATTTCACCTAATCCCTTAAATCGAGTAATTTCTGGCTTAGATCCTAATTCGGCAATGGCTGCTTGTTTTTCATTTTCGTCGTAACAATAAATTGTCTTTTGTTTGTTACGCACACGAAATAAAGGGGTCTCTAAAACAAATACATGCCCTTTCTTAACTAAATCGGGGAAGAACTGTAAAAAGAAAGTCAACATTAATAAACGAATATGCATACCATCCACATCGGCATCCGTAGCAATTACAATATTATTATAACGTAAGCCTTCTAGCCCTTCCTCAATATTTAAAGCATGTTGCAATAAGTTAAACTCTTCGTTTTCATACACCACTTTTTTAGTTAAGCCAAAAGCATTTAAAGGCTTGCCTCTTAAACTAAATACCGCTTGGGTATCTACATTACGTGACTTGGTAATACTTCCACTCGCCGAATCTCCTTCGGTAATAAATAAAGTAGATCCTTTTTGTAATGAGATAAATATCTCTTTATTTTTAGCAGGTAAATCGTCATTAAAATGCACTCTACAATCTCTCAGCTTTTTATTATGTAAGTTGGCTTTTTTAGCACGTTCGTTGGCTAATTTTTTGATACCCGCTAATTCCTTTCTTTCACGTTCGTTTTGTTCAATTCTTTTTTTAAGCGCTTCAGCAGTGGCTGGATTACGATGTAAAAAATTGTCTAACTCTTTGGCCAAAAATTCAGTGACAAAGTTTTTCATACTTGGGCCATTCTCCGCCACATTTTGAGAACCTAACTTAGTTTTAGTTTGAGATTCAAAAACAGGCTCTTGCACTCTTACCGAAACAGCTGCCACTATACTCGTTCTTATATCAGAAGCTTCATAATCTTTTTTGTAATAATCTCTGATGACTTTTACATATGCTTCTCTAAATGCTTGTTGATGCGTACCACCCTGTGTAGTATATTGCCCATTCACAAACGAAAATATATCTTCCCCATAATCGTTATTATGAGAAAGCGCTACTTCAATATCTTCTCCTTTTAAATGAATAATAGGATATCTTAATTCATCTGGATTGGTTTTACGCTCTAATAAATCCAACAACCCATTTTTACTGATAAACTTTTTGTCATTGAAATGGATCGTCAAACCTGCATTTAAATAACAATAATTCCAAAGTTGACTTTCAATGTATTCATAAATAAAATGATAGTTTTTAAAAACGGTTGAATCAGGAGTAAATACTACTAAGGTTCCATTCCCTTCGGTGGTTTTAGTTTCCTTGGTTTCTTCTATTAATACTCCTTTCTTAAAACTTGCAGATTTTTGTTTGCCTTCTCTAAAAGCAGTCACCAAAAAATCTTCACTCAATGCATTCACTGCTTTCGTACCTACTCCATTTAAACCCACCGATTTTTGGAAAGCTTTACTATCGTATTTAGCACCCGTATTTATTTTACTTACAACATCTACAATTTTACCTAAAGGAATTCCACGACCATAATCACGAATGGTTACTGTTTTTTGATTGATCGAAATTTCAACTTGCTTACCATATCCCATGGTATGTTCATCAATACAGTTATCGATGACTTCCTTTATTAAAACATAAATACCATCATCAGGCGCGGAACCATCACCTAATTTACCGATATACATACCAGGGCGCAATCGAATATGTTCCTTCCAATCTAATGACCGGATGGAATCCTCATTATATTCTACTGGGATTTTAGTTTCTGCCATAATTATCAATGCTTTATGGGCATAAAATGCCCTCGTCTATCTGCAAATCTAGTTAGCATGGTGGTTAGCCCAATTTTACTTTTACCCAATTACCCCTTTTATGTGGATAAAAGATTATTGAACTATATTTGATGCATCAAAAATCAGCCTACATACCCCATTGTTGACCTAGAATATATCCAAACTAAGGCCTTAGAACTGGAGCAGGAAAACCTTGCTTTTCAGGATCATCTGCGTAATTTGGACAGTTTAACGCTAGATAATGCCGTTTTAACCCTTTCGGATCAGATTACCCCTCAAATTAATTGCACTGACTGTGGCAATTGCTGCAAAAGTTTGATGGTGAATATAGACGAAGCTGAAGCGGATCATCTATCGGCTCATTTAGGCCAAAGCCGGGAAGAATTTGACGAAAAGTATCTCTCCAAAGGGGAATCTGGAAGAATGGTGATTAATTCCATCCCTTGTCATTTTTTAGTAGGAAATAGTTGTAGCGTCTATAGCCATCGTTTTGCAGGATGTAAAGAATTCCCTGCTTTTCATATCCCTGATTTTAATAAAAGACTTTTTACAACCTATATGCATTACGATCGTTGTCCTATCATTTTTAATGTCATGGAAACTTTGAAAAAAGATATCCAATTTGTGTATTCTAAACCTGAATAATGCCAATACAATTTGGAATAGATCATTTATTGCAGCAATCTCCCGATTGGAAAAATAAATCTATTGGATTCTTAACTAATCAGGCAGCTACAACAAGCAATGGTATCCCTTCTAGAAAAGCGCTTATCGACAACGGATTTAATATCGTACAATTATTTTCACCAGAACATGGATTAGATGCCGCAGGAACAGATGGCGCTAAAATGAATGATGGAATAGATACATTAACTGGGTTGAAAGTGATTAGTTTATATGGCGAAAAATTTAAACCAAGTAAAGAAGATCTTTCCCATATTGATATCATGCTTTTTGATATCCCCGATGCGGGTACCCGATTTTATACTTATTTATGGTCCATGACTTATTGGATAGAAGCTGCAGCAGAAAATCAAATTCCAGTGTATATTTTAGACCGACCTAATCCCTTAGGAGGTTTGATGACACAAGCGGAAGGCCCTCTTTTAGACGAAGCGTTATCTAGTTTTATTGGACGATTTAATATCCCCATAAAACATCAATGTACATTAGGCGAATTAGCATTGTATTTTAATAAAACCCAACATTGGAATGCGAACCTACATGTCATTACATGTAACCGATGGAAAAGAGAACAATTATTTTACGAATGGAATTTGCCTTGGGTCAAACCATCTCCTGCTTTACAAAATATAGAAGCTTGTATTTTATATCCTGGATTATGTTTTTTTGAAGCCACTAATATTTCAGTGGGCCGAGGTACAAAATATTCTTTTGAATGGCTAGGCGCTCATTGGTTGAATTTGCCTGCAATTGCAATGGTTGGGCAAAATTTATTACGCTTAGAAATGAAAATTGAAACACTCACATTAAAATTGCCTACTACATTAGGCGAAGAGGAAACCAAAGGATTTAGAATTAAAATTATTGACCCTGCATCCTACTCTGCTGTCATGAATGGACTATTACTTTTAAAATTATTAAAGGATTTACATCCGCATGATTTTAAATGGACGCCCTATCCCACACAGGCTAACCCAACAGGGGGGAATCACTTGTCTCTTTTATTAGGTATTCCTAATGCCGAATTAATTTTTGACTTACCCTTACAGGCTTGGTTACAACAGATTACGAAGTGGTTGAAAATATCTCAATGGCCTCAAGAGATAAATGAATTTCTTCTATATTAAAAGATTGAAATAATTATATAGGAAATTATATAGTAAATTAGAGTTATAATAAAAAGTCATTATGAAAAAGAATTGCCTCCTATTTATTATCATATGCTTATTGATGGCCAACAATTCAAATGCCAGCTTGTTCCATTATCCTATTCCCAAATATTCACCTACTATTATTTACAAAACGAGTCAAGGTCAATTTGAAGTGGGTGACAAGGATTTAGGCACCATGAATTGGTTAGATGCTCGTAAGGCTTGTATGGAAATAGGAAAAGGCTGGCGACTTCCTACTAAAGAAGAATTAAATCTTATTTATTTCAACAAAAATAAAATGGGCGTCTTTGTGAAAGATAATTATTGGACAGATGAAGAAGGCTATAGTTTTGATGTAGCATGGTGCCAAAATTTTGACACAGGAGAACAAAATTCATTTCCAAAAATTAATAAGAATCAAACCAGGCCTGTAAGAAGTATTAATCAATAGTACATTATTCAGTAGCAACTGCTTTATCGGTACGTTTGGTACCAGAATACATTTGATATTCTAATAATCGGCAATCTATTGTGGCATTAAAAAATTCAATTCGTCTACTAGGTTTTAATCTTATTTTTTTAGCTAATTCTAAATTACCTGTAAATATATATCCTATAGCACCTTGGCATTGTTGTTTTAAATAATCGCCCATACGAGCATAGGTTTGCTCTAATTCAATTTCATCACCTAATCTTTCTCCATATTCCGGATTAAACATAATCACTGCACCTTCCATATTAGCAGGCAGCTTCGTTTTTTCAAAATCACCTACTTGAAATTCAATCAAATGCTCTACCCCTGCTACTTGTGCATTAATCTTTGCTATTTCAATGGCCTTGGGACTTAAATCGGAAGCTATAATTTTTAAATCGGGGATTTCTTTCACTGCATCATCTAATAACAATCTCTCTTTAAAATACATTTCGTCTTTATAACCTAACAAATGCATGAAGGCATAATTATTTCTTAATAAACCAGGGACTCTATTCGTAGCTATTAATGCAGCTTCAATGGCGAGTGTTCCTGATCCACACATAGGATTGATAAATGGCGTTTGATAATTCCATTGTGTAGATAATATAGTTGCTGAAGCTAAGGCTTCTAACATAGGCGCTTTCCCGGGCAATTTTCGATATCCATGTTTTGCTAAAGTTTCTCCCGAAGTATCTATAAATATTTCAGCTTCATCATTCTTCCAAAACAAATAAACCACCGCACCACTTAATTCAGAACCAGTGGAAGGACGTTGATTACTCGTTTCACGCATTCTATCCACAATAGCATCTTTCACTCTTAAATTCGCAAACAAATTAGTTTGAATGGTAGGATGAAAAACATTGCTGGTGACTGAAAAATATCCGTCAGGTGCAATTATTTTTTCCCAAGTTACCGTGACTAATTGTCTGTGTAATTCATTAGGGTCATTACAAATAAATGATTTTAAAGAATACATCACCTGACTGGCACATCTTAAATGCAAATTCAATTTGATACAATCCTGCACGGTTCCTGTTAATTCTACCCCTGTTTGGAAAACACGATCGGGTGTAAATCCCAATGCAACCACTTCCTTATTTAAGGCAACAGCCAGCCATTTATGACAGGTAATAATAATTTTACGAGGTGTGGTAAATACTTGCATGAGGGCAAACTTAACTGAAAAGGGACAAATAATAGAAAATGGAACTAAAACGGTAATAAAATGGAGCTTATGCGGTATAAAAAAAGGGTCTCAATTGCTTGAAACCCTTTTTTGTCTGTGGGGGCACACGGGTTCGAACCGCGGACCCTCTGCTTGTAAGGCAGATGCTCTAAACCAACTGAGCTATGCCCCCATTTGAGGAGTGCAAAAATAAGGGGCAATTGCTAAATCCCCAAAAAAATCTTAATTAATTTAATTGTACGGCAGGAAGCCTTGTAGATTGACTATCATATACAAATAGCTCTAAAATCTCATAATCCCAGTATTTGCTCAAAGGTGATTTATCCAAAAGTTCTTTAACCTCCTTTTTATCCTTTGCGTTGATGGTGATCCAAGATTGTTGGGTTTCCATACTAACGGCATAACTATCAATAATCCCTTTATTTAAAAGGTAATTAATGTAGGTACGATGAGGAGGTACTAAAGTCATAAATTCCTCATCCATGTCAAAGGATACAATTGCTTGATATTTTTTCATCTGATACTAAGGTAATCTTTATTTCAAAATGACAAATTCTTGTTTAAAAAATTATGCATTTAATCTAAAATAAAATTTAAATAATTAGGAATCACACCTATTCTTCCACCAGATCCGGCTAAAAATATTTTTGTTGTATTAGGTTGTTTTTTAAGTACATGGAAACTTTCAGTTGAAATTAAAATCCATCCATTTCCTAGGTCAGATGAAAAATCTACCCCCGATGTGCCACAAGCAATGGCGTTATAGGCATCAAGATATTGAACACAAGATCGATACCCTTTTGGATCACCCCTAGTTGGTTTTACGTTCCAAGTAGTATTCATTTTTTGAAAGTGGACTAAATTTTTATCTGTTGATTTATCTTTTGAAAAATCACCCCCAGCGATTAATAAATTATTTCCATCTGGCGATATTGCGATACTATTAGCACCAGTAGAAGTTCCACCTTGCAATATTGGTATTTCCATAGGTTGGCCATCCATCCATAAACGACTTACTTTTCCACCTGAGACTAAATATTGATGCTTTTTAAAATGAGTAAGATTAGTGGCACTGGATGCAAAAAAAGCTTCCCCTTCTTTGGGTAATTCTTTGAAATAATCATCGCCCACTAATTTCCAAGTTTCCCCTTTGTTTTTTGTTTGTAATAAATAAAAATGTCCACTGATGGGATCGCCTATTACGTATCCTTTTTTTGGATTGACAAAATCAATTGCATCTAAAAACATACTGGTATCGGCGTTCTCATATACTTTCTCCCAATTTGCGCCACCATCATTAGTTTTTAAAATGACGGCAGGTGCGGCTACTGCTACAATGATTGCTTCTTTTTTATTCCAAGCGTGAATGGATCTAAAATCACGTTTCTCATATCCTTTCACTTGCGACCACACAAAAGTATTTCCTCCATCCTCTGATTTTGCAATATTACCTGCACTTCCACTTGCCCAAATAGTTTTTTCGTCAGGAATGGATAAACCTCTTATACTTACTCCTTTTTTTTGTGCGACTATTTCAATGGGATTGTACCCCATGTTTTGTGCAAATAATTGAAAATGCCCTAAAACAATAAAGAAAATTAAAAAGATATATTT
>CANBSH010000063.1 GCA_947372105.1 Chitinophagaceae bacterium | reverse complement strand
TTTTGTGCTCCCCTTTTGCAACAAACTTGCAACACTTGGAAATTTAATATTAAACTAAAGGAGCAATGTCCTTAAGGCTTTCTTGTTGTCTTGCTCTTTCCCAATTATCCATTAATTCATTTTGATGAATGGCTGTCCACTCTGAGACTATTGCTAAAACTCTAGGTGGAAGATACCCACCAATGATTTCATTTTTTTCAATATCAATGATGCCTTCAAAATCTGCATACACTGCATGAAAATGAGGAGGATTATGATCCCTGTAAAACATACGAATGATGACCCCAAGAAAATAACTAATTTGTGGCATGAGATAATTTTGGACTGAGAATTTCTCCAAAATTTTTACCAGTTAATTCGGAATAAATAGTAGTAGCATCAATTTCAAGTTCATTTGACCAAGCAATTGAATATCCATTTGTATAAACCTTAGCGAATTGATTTTTATCTTGAAGAACTTTAAAAATTCCCTTTTCAACCAAATCATTTAATTCAATAGTGCCATTTACACCATCATCAAATTGGATGCTAATGATATAGTCAGATATATATTTAACTTCTTGAACTTTCATTCCCAAATTTACAAAGAAAAAACAGACAAATATGGATGAGCGTATAAATACACATTAAAATGGGTTAATTCAACCCAGAACTTTAATTGGAGTACTTCTAACTCACTGTTAGCCAATAAAAAAGCCCTGTCCCGATTTCTCGGGACAAGGCTTTTCTTGAGTGCTCCCCTTTCGCACCAAAATTGCAGCTTTTTCAAAATAGATTGAATTTAGAAAGTTTTCTATTAGTAAACTTATTATCTTTAATATTATTATCCGAAGAACGCTACTAGAATATGGAATTGAAAATTATTAAGACAAAAAAACAATATAAGCAATACCTTGATTGGGTAGATGCTCAGTTTGAGAATAAGGTCAAATCAACTACTCCACAAGGCGAAAAGTTACAAGTAGCCCTTCTATTAATTAAACAATATGAGGATGCTAACTATCCTATTCCATTACCTGATCCTATTGCTGCTATTAAAGTAAAGATGGATGAATTAGGATTGAAGAATAGGGACCTTGTTGGCAAGGTAGGTAGCAAAGGATATGTGTCGTCTATTCTAAACAAAAAGAAGCCATTGACACTAGAATTAGTCAAGTTTTTTCATCAAGAACTAAATATACCTGCTGAAGTGTTGTTGTCCTAGATTATTAATTTTAATTATCTTTATATAAATAATGAATCCTATGAAAAGAGCTTTTGTTGATGTTGAAATATATACATCAAGAAATATGTCTAAGGATAACAATATTGATTACCAATTTTGGTTTGATAAAACTATACTAGAAAAATTGGCTGCTTCAGTTGCTATGATTGAGCTTTCTTTTAATACCAAGGATTTTGTCAAAAATAAAGTTGATCGTAATCAACTTTCATCTTATAAAAGAGCTTTATAATGAATATATTTAATGACGATTTTAAAGACTTCATTTTATATTTAAACCAAAATGAAGTTGAATACATAGTTGTAGGAGGATATGCTGTCATTATAAGAGGGTATAGTAGATCAACGGGAGATATTGATATTTGGGTTAATAAAACAGAAGAAAATTTTATTAATCTGCAAAAAGCAATAAAGGCATTTGGTCTACCTGAAATTGCTGTAAAGAAAGAAGAATTCTTTTCGGATAATTTTGATGTTTTTGCTTTTGGAAAACCACCTTATGCAATTGAAATAATGACAGCTGTAAAAGGTTTAGACTTTATTAGCGCGTACAATAATTCCACAATTGAACAAGTAAATGAAACTCCCGTTAGAATAATACATTTACAAAATTTAATAGAAGCCAAAAAAGCGGCTGGTAGAAATAAAGATTTAAATGATATAGAGAATTTACCTTCTGAATAATAAAAAAGCCCTGTCCCGATTTCTCGGGACAGGGCTTTTTTTCGCTCCCCTTACAGACGAAAGATGCAACTATATCCCGATGATTGAGTACTTTACAATCAGGAAATTAAAATGTTAAACATTATAAATTAATGACCTAAATTTTACTGAATCATCTGTTTGTCAAAAACCCAAATGCTGTGGTGATTTTTTGGTATCCCCTTATATGTTTCATCAGCAATTAATTCATTTTGATTAGCTCCGAACTTATAATGAACCATATTGAAATAATTATTCCTCCACATTGTAGCTTGAAGACCATCGTCTGTTCGTTCCAATTTGCCTTTGAATAATAGTTTAACTCTTCTTGTTTTACCATCAGCCAGCATTCTAAATCCAATTTTTCTTTTTTTATCATCATATATGTGAAATATCTTCAAACCAAAATCATCCCCATTTTGAATTATTTCAAATATTTGACGAGTCAAATTTTTGTCTTTGTCTTCTATTGCACTTTTTTCAAAATTCAAAACCCAAGTACCGCTAAAATTGGGTGTTTGAGCAAATTCCTTTGTTTGGAAAAAAAATATAGAAAATAGAGTTAGAAGTATTTTTGATTTAGAATTCATTGACTGTTAATTTAGTTAAAGTTAGTAAAGAAAAATAAAAAGATGCAACTAGCCTAACTCACTGATAGACAAAGAAAAAGCCATCATTTCTGATGGCTTGTCCATTATGGCTCCCCCTGTCTGACTTGAACAGACGACCCTCTGATTAACAGTCAGATGCTCTAACCAACTGAGCTAAGGAGGAGTGTACCCTTTATGGGGTTGCAAAAATAATAAAATTTAGCAAAGAACAAAACATTAAAACAAAGAATTGGCCTGAAAACCAATAAATAGCGCCCCATCCCTTAGTTCTACGGGATAAGTTTTTAAAAAATAGCCTTCTCCGCTTGAATTTCTTCCATTCTTCATATCAAAGCAGTATCTGTGAAGGGGGCAAACGACCTGGCCGAGGGGGTTAATATACCCTTGCGCCATCTTACCGCTTGCGTGGGGGCACTTACTCGCAAAAGCAAAATAGGTATCCTTCCACTTAGCTAAGGTGAATTTGCGGCCATCTAGCTCCCATTCTAACATGTTATTAGAGGCAAAATGGAGTGTCAAAGGCGCCTCGGTAATTAACTTCCAGTCCAACGGCTTTGTCATTAGGTATAATAAACAGTTTTGTAAGGATATCTTATTTGATACATATCACGCACTTTATCAAGGATCACTTTACGAAGCTCCTCAATATTTAATTTTTCAATTGCAGAAATAAAAACACAATTATTATTGGTAGCTAAGTTCCAACGTTCTTTTAATTCCAATAAAATATCTTGCTTCACTTCATCAGATAACCATTCGTCAAAATTGCGTTCTTGATACAAATCCATTTTATTAAAAATGGTGATGATTGGTTTTTCAAAAGCTTTTAATTCTTGCAAAGTTTTATTCACCACGCCAATTTGATCTTCATATTGTGCATGAGAAATATCTACCACATGCAATAACACATCTGCTTCGCGCACTTCATCTAATGTACTCTTAAAACTTTCTACTAAATGATGCGGAAGTTTACGAATAAATCCAACAGTATCACTTAATAAAAAAGGAGTGTTTTCAAAAACTACTTTACGAGTAGTGGTATCTAAAGTTGCAAACAATTTATTTTCAGCAAACACTTCACTTTTGCTAATCAAGTTCATGATGGTAGACTTTCCAACGTTCGTGTAACCCACTAAAGCAACACGTATAAACTCACCTCTGTCCTTACGTTGCGTGAAAGCTTGTTTATCTATTTCAAGTAATCTTTTACGTAGTAAAGCAATTTTATCTTTAACAATACGTCTATCTGTTTCAATTTCAGTTTCACCGGGACCTCTTGATCCTATACCTGCTCCGCTTTGTCTATCCAAATGCGACCACATCCCTTTTAACCTTGGCAGTATATATTGATATTGCGCTAACTCCACTTGCACTTTAGCTTGTGCAGTGCGAGCACGAGCAGCAAAGATGTCTAAAATCAAATCACTTCTGTCTATCACACGCACTCCCACTTCCTTTTCAATATTTGCTATTTGCGATCCTGTAAGTTCATCATCAAAGATGACCGTATCCACATCCTTCAATGCAACGAATTGTTTTATTTCTTCCAACTTTCCTTTACCAACAAATGTTCTACTATCAGGATGTTGCAATTTTTGCTTGAACATTTTAACCGTCTGAGCCCCCGCGGTTTCTGCTAAAAAAGCAAGCTCATCCAGATATTCGTTCACCTGATCCTCGGTTTGATCTTTTTGTATAACGCCTACCAATACCGCGCGCTCTTCTTTTTTTACAATCTGTTTTTTCTCAATCAAAATAATTCGTTTTTACAAAGATAATCTAATTGTTAGGGGGTAAATAAAAAACCCTCCATACAGAGGGTTTTAATAATTTTATAAGTTGTTATTACAACCCGCTGATGGTAATACCTGCTGAAAATTTATTCATTGACGGTCCAAATCCATCGCGTAAAACGCCAGTTACTTGGTACCCCATATCAAAAGATACCATACCATAACCCACACGTCCTGTTAACTCAATATTGGTGGCGTTAAAAAAGCGATTACTCATATGCTTTTCAACGTATGTTTTGCCGTATAAAGAATTACCTGAGGCATTCTCGTAATTTTTTGATTTTGTATAGGCCTTCAATAAAGTACCTACTTTCAAACCCGCTGCAAATTTCCAAGAGGCTCCTGGATTTTCAGGGTTTGAAAAATATCTTATTTCTACTGGTGCTTGAAAATAAATAGTAGTGACTTTAGATTTTGCAAAGTGGTTCGCGGTAGAATCTAAATGACGAAAAGGCAATGTAGATGCAGGTGAGCTAATATTTACGAATGTGTGATCATCAAAAAACACATTGCTCGTTCCTACTCCAGCCCCAATAGCTACACTATAGTGAGGATTGGTTTTAAAAGGAACATCATACATAAAGTAGATGTTTAGATGACGGCTAAACCCACCACCAGTTTTTACGCTATCAGGCTTACTAGTCCAGGTGTCAGAGCCAAACTGTATCATAAAATGATCCGCAGGTCGGCTAGAAAGGTCAAGTTTAGACCAGTCTTTAGTAACAGGGGGAGTAGATTGCGATTGCGCTATATACCCAAATAAAATAAAGGAAACAGTGGTTAAAATAACTTTCTTCATCCCGCAAAAATAGCAGAAAAAAAGGGTAGATACGCTTAAAAAAGGTTAAAATATTTAAGTGACAGAGTCCCGAATGATAGGCAAATTTTACTATTTTTGCCGCCTACATCGAAAGATGCGGGCCTATAGCTCAGTTGGTTAGAGCACCTGACTCATAATCAGGGGGTCCCAGGATCATGCCCTGGTGGGCCCACGAATTTAAAGTTTACTAAACTTTGATTATCAAGGGTTTATGAAGTAATATTCATAAACCCTTTTTATTTGGGTTTATTTCTGGCCAAGTTTGTGCCAAGTTTTGTGTTTTTAGAGGGAAAACAGGGGTGAATGGAGGTGAACGGATGGAATTGAGAACATTATCTTATTTTCAACTATAATAATAATTTATGGAAGTACACCACCATTCCCACAAACCCAAAAACTGGAAAGAATATATCACAGAATTTTTGATGTTATTTTTAGCTGTTAGTATGGGATTTGTAGCTGAAAATATTCGAGAAAAATACACCGAAAGGGAAAGATCAGAAGAGTTAATGCAGGCTTTTGTTATGGATGTACAAGAAAATCAAAAGCAATTAGATTCTTTAATAATAAATAATACAAGAATATCAAGGTATTACGATTCCTTAACATTTAATCATGGTTTTAGTAAAGAAAAAATAGATATAGAATCGGTAGCTGCGGATATTGATTTATGGATATACCGATTTTTGAATAAAAAAACCATTTTCGAACAAATGAAAAGCACTGGGGCATTAAGATATATTCAAGAAACGGAAATTTTAACTGCGATGTTAAGATATGAAGAAAATGCAAATTTATTAGAATTAAGATCGGTAGGAACTGAGACAGATCAATACAACAATGAGTTTAGGCCCGCACTTGCAAAAATTTTGCCTTTGTCTTTTTTTAGGTATATTGGTGATGATGAATTAAAAAGTATTAACAAAAAAGACTCATTAGTACATCCAGGACGTTATGAGAACTATGCAATTTATAGTGCAGAGATTAAAAGAGAAGTAAAAAATATCAAGCTATCAAAAGAGCAGATTCAATTGTTAGCTAAAGCTTGGCATTTTAGACTAGAAAGGCTCACTGTTGGTTTAAGATATCAAATTGAATTACGTGAACAAGGAGAAGCTTTATTAAAATTAATAGAACCAAAATATAAACATTAAAAAAATAAATATGGAAGTGCATCATCCTCACCACCCTACACACAAAAAGAAATGGTCGGAATACATTATTGAATTTGTAATGTTATTTTTTGCTGTGACCTTAGGATTTTTTGCAGAAAATTACAGAGAGCATCAGGTAATCGAACATAAAACACATCAAAATTTACAATCCGTCATATTGGATCTAAAGAAAGATTCTATACTCATTGTAGAAAGAATTTATGAATACGATAAAGCATCAAAATATTTAGATACATTAAATCAATATTTTTTAGATTACAAAAACAAGAAATTATCGATTGATGAATATTTAGATAAAGCTATCTCCACTTTAGACAATCTTAATTTTGGCACTTCTTTTTATATTAATAACTCCTCTTATAAAAATACAATATCAAGCGGCAGCTTTAGCAATATAAAATCTATAGAGCTAAAAAGACAAATTTCTGAATATTATGAAGTATACGCTTCAAAATTATATGACAATAATAAAATACTTGATGATGTAGTAGAATACTATACCATCAATACATTTCCTAAACCAGGCGGTAGATATAAATTTAATATCAAGCCAAATAATATAACTCCTAAGGAAGCTTTGGGGAAAAATAAAGACGCTTTAAATATATATTATAAAAATAATGGCTTATTTAATAAGTCATTACTAAGCAACGACTTTATCATTTATAACCAAAAGGCTTTGGACAGAGTATACATTTATTTATATCTTATGAAGTTATTTTATGAAAAAAATAATGAACTAATAAAATCTGTTACTATTGAGATTAACGAAAATTAGAAGGCACTAATAAAGCAAGGTTCTGGCCAGGTTTTGTGATTTTAGAGGGAAAACAGGGGTGAATGGAGGTGAACGGATGGAATTGAATGAAAATGATTAAATGATGTTTAAATCATATATTTGAATTCCCCCAAAGGATAGATTAAAACATAAACTATGAAAAGTGTAATCTTTGCTATTGGTGTTCTACTTCATTTATTTAATGGTGCAATTGGTCAAGTGCCAAAATTTATTCCTCAAAAAAATTCAGATTGGTGGGGTGAAGGGCCGTTTAACATAAATGGGAATCTTTCAATGCCAAGACAATCAGTAAATGGCCTGGTGTCAATAGATTTTGATGGAGATAATTTAAAAGATATTATAATGCCACTGCCATATTCTGCAAATGGTGGTGATGACGTCGAGTATTTAAGATTTTTTAAGAATATGGGAGATGGAACTTTTAGCGAGGTAACGTCTAAGATGAAAAATAATAGTAATAATGGTAAATATTATATATTCCAAAATGATAATGAACCAACAGTTTTTGATTTTAATAAAGATGGAAGATTAGACTTCTATTTTCCAGGTGCAATGGAAAATCATGATACAAAAAATTACGATTCTGTATTTGGTTTAGTAAAAATGAATGATTATTTCTATACAAATAGCCAAAATAGTTTTGAGTCAAATCAAGCTCAAGGTCACAATACATTGACATTTTTTTATCAAGATAAGAATGGAATAAAGAAAGGTGATAGCTTATTTGATACCAAAACATACGGAAGATATTATTCTGCTAATCATGCCGATATAAATAATGATGGATTTGAAGATTTACTTATAAATGCAGAAGGTTTTATTGTTAAAGACTCTTTAATAAAAGATTGGTTTAATGGAATAATATATTGGACTAATGATAATGGTAAGGGTTTTAAATATAATCACTTAAGTTTTGATGATACTGTAAATAAAAGCTTATTTGCGATTACTGGAATAGGGACTGAAAATGGGGTTGTGTCTATTGGAGATTATAATGGAGATGGTTTTGCAGATATTCAAATTTATGGATTTAAAGTTTCATATTCGCCAATGGAACAATTTTTACCTCCAAAAATTGATTCTTCAATGTGGACGACAAACTATAAAATATTTGATAGAAAAAATGCTTTGCCTGAAACTAGAATATATTTAAATACTAATGGAAAGTTTGACTCAAAAAACTTTATCGTTTTACCTAATATAAGATCAACATATTCTTACCCTATTGATTTAAACGGTGATGGGAGGTTGGATTTTGTAGCATGCTGGTCAAATTATGCGTTAAATTCCTCTCCCTATTATCTTGATACAGTATCAAATAAAGATGGTATTAATTCTCAATTTTATATTTGTATAAATAAAGGTAACAACCAATTTGAAGATCAAACTGAAAAATATTTTCCATATGATAAATATAAGTTTAGTAGACTTGCAAATTGGAAATTAAAACCTATTGATATTGACAATGATGGCTTCATAGATTTGTTTCCAACAAATGGTTTAAATGATAGTTTATACTCAAATCAGAATGGCGCTTATCCACAAGACACTATTGGCTCTCATGGAACAGTTTATTATAAAAATTATAATAATCAATATTTTAAAAAAACTTTAATAGATTCACTTTTTGTTGTTAAAGATTGGTATAGCTATCCAATACTAAAAAATTTAGATAGTATGTATAATAAAAGATATATAAATTCCAATCCTGCTCCAAAATTTAAAGGTGAATATTTATCTGATCAACTTTATTTTACTAATAAAATATATATTGATGACTTTAATAATGACGGGAAGATAGATTTTTTAGGGTATACTAATTATGATAATGATTTACAAAATTTTTTAAGACCAATTTATAATTTTAAATATAATAATACAAAAGTTGGTCAAAGTTTACAGCTTCTTTTTCAATGTAATCCACCAAAACCAATTTTAAATACAACTAAATATTCTTTTTGTACAGGTGATTCTCTAAAATTAACTGTAACCAATATCAATAAAGGTGATTCCTTAAGATGGTATTACGGAACTAAATCTGATCTAACTAATGTGACTAACAAAACATTTACTGACACAACTAAACTCTTTGTTACAAGAACTGATAGTTTGGGATGTGTTGTTTCGTCTGATACAATCAATATTTTAAAATATCCAATTCCATCTACACCAATTTTGTCCAGAGATACTGCTAGCAATCTTGTATCCAATACAAGTATTGGGAATACATGGTATAAAGATGGAACCGCTTTAACAGATACAGCCCAAAAAATCAAACCAACTGCTCCCGGTGCCTATACAGTAAAGACAACAGTAAATGGATGCAGTGCAACCAGTAACCCTTATTATTTCATAATTACAGATGTAATAAACTTAAGTTCTGATGAGTTCATTAAACTAGCTCCTAATCCATTTACTAGTCAATTAAATTTCGACTTTGTGGTAAAAGGCTACCAAAGATTAAACTTAGATGTATTTGATATAGCTAGTGGTGCTAAAGTAGTTAGTAAACAAAACTTAACACCAGGAATGCCAATAAATTTAAGCCAATTATCAGGGGGAACCTATATTATTAAAGTGAGCTCAAATGATAGTAAGATCAACTACCAATTTAAGATGATCAAGTTATAGCAACTCCAACCGAGCCACACAATTCACTACAAAAGACTACAAAAGTGTGCCATAGGCACATAAAAAAACTCCGATTTCTATACGATTTCGGAGTTTTTATTGCTATTTACTAGCTAGTTTGTGATCCCTAATAAATCAGGACCTGATTTCCCTATTAATTGTAATTAATGGATTTATACAACCCAATAATATTCACTATTATTAAAAAGTGGACATTACTGCTTCATAAATTCCCGGCCAGGTTCCCGGCCAGGTTTTCATCAAAAACGGGTTAAAAGAGGTGAAATATGAGAAATATAAATCTATTTCAATCTTGTATCCTATTGATTATCAATAAAAGAAAAGGTATGGAATACCACCAAAAACCCTCATAATCAGGGGGTCCCAGGATCATGCCCTGGTGGGCCCACTCAATAATATCAAGGGTTTCAGTGTTTATACACTGGGACCTTTTTTTATGATTTGCATACAATTTGTACCTGAAAACATTTTATAACATTACTTCCCATTAGGATTCCATTTACGATGTCAATTATGGTAGTTTAACT
>CANBSH010000062.1 GCA_947372105.1 Chitinophagaceae bacterium | reverse complement strand
TCTTCTGCCCTACCTTTTAATTCTACATTACTTGCGCCAGTACATTCTAGAAATAAAGCACCCACATTAATTTCCCCCTTCACGTCAGAAGCTCCTGTTAAAGACAATTTTAATTTAGGTTGTTCCAGCGTATTCACTAAATGAATATCAGATGCTCCACTAGCTATGATGGAATATAAATCCTTTACGCTCACATACGCTTTGGTTTTATAATTACCCCATTTTTTCCAATCAAACCAAGAACCATTTTCGCCTAATTTAATAATCAAAGTACCGCCTTGTACTTCTGTTATAATATGATCTCGTATTTCATCATTGCTTGCGCTCACTGCAACTTTAGTTTCATTGGATTGCGAAAGATATAAATCGATAGCGCTCGATACTTTAATAGAGGTAAAATTTGGCACATTTCGCACCTGCACATGATCATCATAAATAACGCTATTGGTTTGAGCCTTTAACGGAGTGGTATTACTCATGAATACAAGAAGTACTAAAACAAAACCTAATATCTTTTTCATAGAAGTGTATTTATTCCTTTAAACGTAAATTCTTACTTAAAGTTACACTTGCTACTATGAAAAATGCATATTACTTTTGTCCTGTCCTCGGGGTGCTGTAAAAAGCTGAGAAAAAACCCGTTGAACCTGAACAGGGTAATGCCTGCGAAGGGAAGGTCACCGCATCACGCGCACTTCTCATAGCTTTTTCCCCTGTTCCCATTATTTAATTTAAAAATTAAAATTTAGTCATGACTAAGTTATTGGGAACATTCACTGCACTTTTATTCTCCGCAAGCGTATCCTCGCAGGCGCAGAAAGACAGTCTTCATCGTTTTACTGACAGCATTCGAAATTTGCCTCCATTAGAGGTCAGATCCATTCGAGCAAGCAATAATCAACCCTTTGCAAAGAGCAATGTTAGCGCATCGCAAATTGCACAAGTAAATGTGGGACAGGATCTTCCTTTTATGATTCAAAATACACCTTCGGTGGTTGTTCATTCTGACGCCGGCATGGGTGTGGGTTATACTGGAATTAGAATTCGAGGTACCGATGCCACACGTATTAATGTGACTTTAAATGGTATCCCCTATAATGATGCGGAAAGTATGGGTACCTATTTTGTGGATTTACCCGATTTTAGTTCGAGTGTAAATAGTATTCAAATTCAAAGAGGCGTAGGTACTTCATCTAATGGTGCTAGTGCATTTGGTGCCACTCTTAATTTGGCGACTAATGATTATAAACCCCAGTCGTATTTATCTTTTCAAAATTCATTCGGATCTTTTAATACTTTAAAAAATACATTGCAGTTTGGATCTGGTTTATTGAAAGACAAAATCACGATTGACGCTAGATTAAGCAATATTAAAAGTGACGGATATATAGATAGAGCAAAAAGTGATTTGAAATCATTTTATGTGAGCAGTACTTATTGGGGAGATCAATCTTCCTTAAGACTGAATGTGTTTTCAGGTAAAGAAAAAACTTATCAGGCTTGGTATGGGGTACCTGAGGAATTGTTAGCTACCCAAAGAACATTCAATCCTGCTGGGACTGAAAAAGCAGGCGACCCTTATGATAATCAAACCGACAATTACACTCAAACACATTACCAATTATTTTATAATAAAAAATGGAGTCCATATTGGAGTTTTAATACTGCCTTTTTCTTAACAAGAGGGAAAGGTTATTATGAAGAATATAAAGCGGTTGTATATGTGAGCGAATACAATTTGCCATCTAACCCAGCATGGAATAGTATTAACCCAAATTTAATAAGACAAAGATGGTTAGATAATCATTTTTATGGTCAAATCATTTCTTGGTTGTATGAAAAAGGTGCGCATCAATTAACGATTGGCGGAGGCTGGAACACCTATGATGGCAATCATTTTGGAAAATTGCCTTACCCTAATTTAATTCCCATTACATCTGCTATGGTTTATTACGACAATAATGCTATTAAAAAAGAAGCTAACATATATGCAAAATGGCAATATCAAATCAATAGCGATTGGAATAGTTTTTTAGATATTCAATATCGAAATGTAAATCACAATATGTTTGGTTTTGATCATACTCCCAATTTAAACATTCAAAGACAATTTGATTTCATCAACCCAAAAGCAGGAATCACTTATACCAAAGGAAAAACCATTTACTACTCTAGTTTTGCCATTGCCCATAAAGAACCTAATAGAGATGATTTTGAAGCAGGAATTACCCAACAACCTAAGCAAGAAGTTTTATACGATTGGGAAACTGGATTCACGAAAAAGAATCAATTATTTGAATATGGGGCGAATATTTATGTAATGAATTATAAGGATCAATTGGTTCTTACAGGTAAAATAAATGATATAGGTGCATATACCCGAACCAATGTGCCTAAAAGCAACCGAATAGGAATAGAATTGGAAGCTTTGCATAAAATAAATAGCCAACTTTCAAGTAGCGGCAACCTTACTCTTAGTCAAAATAAAATCGAAAATTTTACTGAATACATTGACGATTATGATAAAGGTGGACAAAAAGAAATTCAACATAAGAATACCGACATTACCTTATCCCCTGCATTAACAGGATCACATGTATTTAGCTATACGTCTACCAAAACATGGAGATTTAATTTTACCACTAAATATGTTTCCAAACAATATTTAGACAACACACAAAACGAAAACAGAATATTGAAGGCTTATTGGACACAAGACATTTCAGCAGAGTGGAAATGTATTCAAAGACCTAAATGGAATGCTTTATTGCAAATTCATGCACTCAATATTTTTGATCACTTATACGAACCCAATGGATATACCTATAGTTATGTATATGGAGGATCCGTTACCACTTCCAATAACTACTTCCCTATGGCAGGGCGCAACTATTGGTTGAGTTTGAAAATTGATTTAAAATAAATTTAATTCTACTAGCAATTGAATTGGATTATTTTATATGCTTCCCCCAAATAAAAAAGGGCCCGAAATTCGGGCCCTTTTTTATTTTTTACATGTAGATCGATTCACATTCTCGAACTACATAATAGTGAGTATAGTAGTGAGTTCTAAATAAGATTAGAACATTTATTTTTTCGCATCCACATCCTTGATAAACTTAATTAACCCAGTAAAATAGGTCAACTGATCATCATACATGGACATATGTGATCCTTTAGGACAATATAAATATTGGCCATGTTGTACCGCTTTAGATAAAGCTTCCATCGCTTTAGGATCCATGGTATCAAACTCTCCACCAATACTTAATGTAGGGACTTTAATTTTTGCTAAATCAGCTTTACGATCCCAGTTTTTTAAGACTGCATCTCCAACTACACCAAACTCAGAAGGACCTTGCATTTTTAAGTATAAAGGATAATTCATTTTTGCAAAAGCTCTTTTCACTGGATCTGGCCAAGTGGCTGGGGGCATTCTTAAAATATGTTCTGGATAATAATACTCTTGAATCACACTTAAATATTCAGGATTAGTATAGTCGCCTTTTGCTTCGTAGCTACGAATTTTTGCTAAAACAGCAGGTGGTAATTTAGGCCCTAAAACTTCATTCGCATACTTTACATAATCAGGGATAGAAGGAACCATGTTAGAAATAATCAACCCCTTTAAATTTTGTTGATATTTTAAGGCATACTCTGTGGCTAATATACCGCCCCAAGAATGTCCTAATAAATAAAAATTGCTAGAATCTAAATGCAATGCTTGACGCACTGTTTCCACCTCTTCTACAAACTGATCAATATTCCATAAACTTGAATCGTTAGGATTTTCTGAATAAGCAGAACCCATTTGATCATAGTAAAAATATTCAATGTTTGCATTCGGGAAATAAGAATCAAAACATTCAAAATATTCATGCGTTGCACCAGGACCGCCATGCAATAACAACACTTTAATAGTAGGGTTATTCCCTACTCTTTTAGTCCAGACATTAAATGTTCCTTTTGGCGTTTTAACCGGAATTAACTGAACACCACCAGACAATAAATCAGTCTGATGCGCTGTGTCATGATAAGAATTGGAAGCATTGTTGGATCCTGTATTATTAAAGTTACAAGAGGTGACCAATAAAACTGCGGCAGTTGCTACTACTGCTAGAATGCTAATGTTTTTAAAAAGTTTCATGTTGGGATATTTTTTAGATATTTTATTCCTCAATATAAAACTTATTTAATTCATATTTTTTATCCAGGGAATTTTTCTTGCCAAGCTAACATACCGCCTACTACATTTATGACATTTGTAAAGCCATAGGGCTCTAACATTAAACAAGCTTGGCCACTTCTGTTACCACTTCTGCAATAAACGAAAACTTCTTCGTTTTTAAGATGCTCAATTTCATCTAATTGCAAACTTTGTACTAATCCCAAAGGGAATAATTGTCCTCCAATATTAAAGGCTGCATGTTCATGTGGTTCACGAACATCTACTAAATTAAGGTGCTCTCCTGCGTCTAGTTTTGCTTTTAAGTCTTCGACTGTAATACTTTTCATAAAATACTTTTTATAAGATTAAATTAGCTTGCTATTTGATGGAATCATGCTTTATCACAGGAGCTACTTTATCAATGACAATATCAATAGAGCCCCCTTGTGTGGTGATATTTTTTATAGGCATCCCCAAGGAATCCAATTGATCAGAATACAAACGAGGATTTTGCATAATGATAAATGCATTAGAGGTATCCTGAATGGCATTGCTAGATGTAATATTCCCAATTTGCAAACCTAAAGCTGCTAAATTTGCTTTTGCCATTCCAACTGTTAAACCAATTAAGTCGGGCACTTCAAACCCTACTACAGATCCCCCATCTCCTACTTTAAATTGGATTAAAGTTCCGGAAGAAATTTTAGTTCCAGGTGCTATGGGTTGCCCATTAACTAATTGATCAACAATCACATTTTTATTTCGATCTGCCACTAAACTAATAGTACCCAATCTTAATCCTAATACTTTTAAATAGGTCTCGGCACTTTTTAAAGAAAACCCAATTAAGTTGGGCATATCTACCTGAGGGGCTATGATTCTATTGATCGTTAAATAAACGGTTCTACCTTTTTTTACAATCTCTTCGGCTTCTGGGATTTGTCTTAATACTGCATTTCGTGCGAGCGTATCTACATATATAGAATCTTGCAAAACCACATCAAATCCAAAAGCTTTTAAATTTTTTTGCGCAGCAGCCACATCTAGCCCCACCACTGATGGTACTTTTTCAGTCTTACCATATCCCGTAATCCATCCTAATGAAAAAAAGAAAAGGATGAGCAATACCATTATTGCACCTATTCCAACAAGTATGTTGTACCAAAGTGGTTTTTTTAATAATTTATCAATTGCTTCCAATGTTTCCTTTTTAAAATTTATTTTGATAAGGCATCTTCAATAATTTGACCATAAAAATCGGTCAATGACCATCCCAAAGATCTTACTTGTTGAGGAATCACACTCGCATCACTTTGCCCTGGCACTGTATTCACCTCTAACATAAATGGCTTTGCTTGGGCTTCATCATAAATAAAATCAATACGCACGACTCCTCTACAATTTAAAATGGCATATACTTTTTGAGCAGCCGCACTTAAATCATGTTGCATTTTTTCGGTAATGATGGCAGGAGTTATTTCTTTACTTTTTCCCAAATACTTCGCTTCAAAATCAAAAAACTCATTCTCCGTTATAATTTCAGTAATAGGTAAAACAGTGCTAGTTCCTTTAGATTTAAAAACTCCAATGGTGAACTCTCTTCCACTAATAAATTCTTCTACCAGTACTTGTGTATCTTCTTTAAATGCTTTTTCTAAAGCAGGTGCTAATTCCTCCTGCGTATTTACTTTGCTAATACCCAAACTACTTCCTCCATTATTAGGTTTTACAAAAACGGGTAATTGCAATTGTTGTAATATTTCACTAGGACTTAAAGGAGAAGCCGCAAATAAATGTAAAGACTTTGCCACTCCCACACCTCCAAATCCAGCGACAGCCACCGTAAAACGTTTATTAAAAGTTAATGCAGAAGTGGAGGTATCACAACTGGTATAAGGCAACCCTATTAAATCAAAATAACCTTGCATTTTACCATCTTCCCCTGGAGTTCCATGAATGACCATTAAAGCAACATCGAAATTTATTTTTTGGCCATTCTCCATAATACTAAAATCGGCTTTATCTACTGCCACTTCTTCTCCTGCGCTATTTTCATACCACCATCCTGTTGGATGGATGTCAATCATGTAAACATCGTAATTATTTTTGTCCACTGCGGCAAAAACATTCTTCGCACTCTTATAGCTAATTTGAGCTTCTGAACTTAATCCTCCTGTTACTAATGCTACCTTTTTTTTCATCTACAATATTTTAAACTAAAATGCCTTGAACTGTACGTTTTTCTACATCAAACATACAAAATACAAGGCATAAAAAAAGGGGAATAAATCCCCTTTTTAACAATATGATTTATTACGCGTGTAATTTATCTTTTTTAGCTAATAACTCTTCTACCGTTTCGTTGTATACGTCGTCATGAACGCAACAGTCTACAGGACAAACTGAAGCACATTGTGGCTCCTCATGAAAACCTTGACACTCTGTACATTTGTTAGCAGTGATATAGTAAGTATCAGCAGCAATTGGTGCTATACGAGCACTTGCGTCTACAGAACTACCATCCATTAAAGTGAAAGCTCCTTTTACTGTGGTACCATCAGCAATCGCCCATTCTACCCCTCCTTCATAAATCGCGTTATTAGGACATTCAGGTTCGCAAGCGCCGCAGTTAATACATTCATCGGTTATTTTAATCGCCATAAAAATTATTTAAAAATTAGTGATGTACTTTTGTCCCGATAAAGATACAACACAAGCATGAACTTACAAACAAGAATAAACAGTTTTTTTTTATTAGGGTCCCATTTATTGGATGAGAAAAACGATGATTTAGTGGAAGCTAAAACAAGAGCTTATGAACAAAATTCATGGTTTTTACCTAGTTTCATTGAGGAGTCTATTTCACAAATTGCCCACCAATTTTTAAACAAAGAGGCGTTGACCGAATGGACATCGCTTTATCCGCAAATTGGAAACGATGGCACTGGGATCAAAGTAGGTATTGTGATGGCAGGAAATATTCCTTTAGTTGGATTTCACGATTTATTAAGTACCCTCATAGCAGGACATACTGCTGTAGTAAAGCTTTCCAGCAAGGACACAGTGCTCATGGAATATGTTATTAAAAGATTAATAAGCATTGATTCCGAATTTGAACAAACCATCATCCTGCAAGATCATTTGAAAAATTGTGATGCTTATATAGCCACTGGCAGTAATAATACCAGTCGCTATTTTGAACAATATTTTGGCAAATTTCCTCATATTATAAGATCTAATAAAACCTCCATTGCTATTTTAGATGGGCAAGAATCTTCAACTGATTTAGAATTGCTCACCGAGGATATCATGTTATATTTTGGAAGAGGTTGCCGAAATGTGACCCAAATATGGGTTCCTGAAGGCTATGATTTTATCCCTTTATTGAATGCCCTTAAAAAGTATAATTATTTGTTAGATGAACATAAATACAAGCATAATTATGATTACCAACTGGCATTATTAATGATGAACCGACAATTTTACATGGATTCGGGGGGTATTTTATTAAGTGAAAACGCATCCCCCTTTGCAGCTATTTCACAAGTCCATTACCAGTTTTACAAAGAGGAAGTACCTGCCTTCAATAGGGAAGAAATACAATGTGTGGTGGGGAAAGGGGGACTCTCTTTTGGCAGTCTTCAACAGCCTAATTTGAGCCAATATGCTGATGGTGTTGATACCCTTGCTTTTTTAAGTAACTTGAAGTAGATTTGACAAACGAATGATTTCGTAAATATTTTGTTAAACCTCTTTGTTGCATTTTGTGACATAATTTCAGCTTCGTTAATTTGTATGCTGGAATGGTATAAAATTTGATAAATAATTAATTATAACGTTTAAAATAATAAATATATGAACCTGAATTTCAAAAATGTATTAGCCATTGTGGGAGTTAGTGCTTTCACTACTTTAGTGAGTTTTTGGGGCTATTCTAGATGGGCAAAAACAGGTGGCTCTTTTGACAATGACAACCACCTACCTGCCAACTACGCAAGTTTATTTAGTGGTAACGCACCAGGAACTACGGTGGACTTTACTCCTGCCGCTAATTCTGCAGCTCCTGCAGTCGTACATATCAAAACAATTACCAATGCTAAGAAAGTAACAGGCAATCAACCTAAACAAAGAAACCCGTTTTTTGATTTCTTTGGAGACGACGATTCCTTTGGCGACTTTTTTGGAGGACCTAGAGTACAGCCCGAACAAAGAGCCAGTGGAAGTGGAGTATTAATTACAGGAGATGGTTATATCGTTACCAATAACCATGTAGTCAATGAAGCAGATGAAATTAATGTCACTTTAACTAATAATAAATCTTATAAAGCGAAAGTCATTGGTGTAGATGCTAGCAGTGATTTAGCGGTGATTAAAATTGAAGCAAGCAATCTGCCTTACTTAGTCTATGGGAATAGTGATGAAGTAAAGTTAGGGCAATGGGTTTTGGCAATTGGTTATCCCCTAAGTTTAGATGTTACGATCACAGCAGGAATTATTAGTGCTAAAAATAGATCTATCAATATCAATTCAAGACAAAGTGATAAACCTATTGAATCCTTTTTACAAACTGATGCTGCCGTGAATCAAGGGAATAGTGGTGGTGCTTTAGTAAACACAAGTGGCGAATTGATTGGAATTAATTCTGCGATTGCCTCTCCTACTGGATCTTATGCCGGTTACTCTTATGCCATCCCTGTGAACATTGTAAAAAAAGTAGTGACTGATATTGTAAAGTTTGGAACAGTACAACGTGCATATTTAGGGATTAGTTATCCAAAAGATAATTTACCTGAAGCAGAAATTAAAAAAATTGACGAAGAATATAAAGTAAAGTTTAGTGAGATACAAGGTGTGTTAGTGACTGATGTGATGGAAGGTGGTGCTGCTAAAGAAGCAGGGCTTAAAAAAGGAGATATCCTTACAAAATTAAATGGCGTTACGATTAAATCATCTCCTGAATTACAAGAACAAATTGCGAAATACAAACCTACCGATAAAATTAGCGTTACGGTTAAACGTGATGGAAAAGACATCACATTAAACGCTGTCTTAAAAGCAAAAGTGGGAAATGTAAGTTCCGATTTAGCGAGCAGCAGTAAAGCCGCCGAAAAATTAGGAGGTACTTTGGTGAATATAGATAAAGCAACTGCTCAAAAAAATGACATCGAAGGCGGTGTATTAGTGAAAGAATTAGGCAACGGCATTTTAAGTAAAAGCAGAGTAGAAAAAGGATTTGTGATCACTCAATTGAATGATCAACCTGTAAAGAATATAGAAGAGTTTTATGAAGCTTTGAAAAAAGCGACAAGTTCCAATATTAAATTGTCAGGCATTTACCCCGGCTACTATGGTAATTATGCTTTCATGTTGAACTTGAATAATTAAGAAGAAGAAATTTTTAAAAAAAGCGTCCCGTAAATTTTTATTGCGGGACGCTTTTTTTATTCAGCAGTTTTCATTTGTTTCCACAAATCATCTTTTTCGGCGAGTGTCATTTTAGATAAATCTAACCCATGATCATTTGCATAGGATTCCATCGCTTGAAAACGTTGCTTGAATTTTTTATTGGTTTTTTCTAAAGCAGTTTCTGGATCAATATTTAAAAATCGAGCATAATTAATCATGCTAAATAAAACATCTCCAAATTCTTGTTCCATTTTTTCTTGATTACCTGCCTTAATCTCTACATTCAACTCTCCTATTTCTTCTTCTACTTTCTCCCATACCTGCTCTTTATTTTCCCATTCAAATCCCACTTGTTTTACTTTTTGCTGAATACGAAAAGCTTTCACCATCGCAGGCAAGCTATTAGGAACACCTTCTAACAAGGATTTCTTACCCTCTTGCAATTTTAATTGTTCCCAGTTCTTTTTGACTGTTTCTTCGTCGTCTGCTTTTACGTCTCCATAAATATGAGGATGACGATGTATTAATTTTTTTGAAATTCCTTCAATAGAATCTTGTAAAGTAAATTCACCTTGCTCTGTTCCAATTTTTGCATAAAACAATACGTGCAATAATAAATCACCCAATTCCTCTTTAATACCCTGCCAATCTTCTTCAATGATCGCGTCTACTAATTCATATAACTCCTCAATGGTATTACTGCGCAAACTATGAATAGTTTGTTTTTTATCCCATGGACATTTTTCACGGAGTGTATCCATGATTTCCACTAAATCCAAAAAGCTTTTTGAAATACCTGCTTGATCCATGATATCATTTTATTGAGACACAAGATAACAAAAAAAATCCCCTCTCATTTTCATGAGAAGGGATTGTGCCTCAGGCGGGAATCGAACCCGCACGGGCGTTGCGGCCCACAGGATTTTCTTACTACTATGGTTTTCACCACCCTACTGGTTTGTAGTCTGGACTATGCCTTCACCATATCTTTCGATTTAGGTGCTCCGTGTCTAGTCTCTACACGTTCCCTTTCGGGCTTCGCTCGGTATTCCCATTTTAAAGGGTTCGCCGAATTTACGGAGTTCTACATCTTCAATTTCTCGAAGTGCACTCAAATTTTGTTCATCCAAAGAAC
>CANBSH010000061.1 GCA_947372105.1 Chitinophagaceae bacterium | reverse complement strand
GGTGGATTCGCCATCGCCATTTCAACTCCCATTTTCCCATTTTCTGCTGTAGCTACTTCATAATTGGCAAGAGATAATATCTCTGCAGTGTTTTCTCTAAGTGCTTCGTTGTCTTCGATTAGTAAAATTTTTTCCATAGGTTAAATATTTAGTCAAAGTCGTTTTTAATTTTAGTGGGTATCACAATAGTGAATGTGCTTCCTTTTTCAAGTTCGCTTTGGTAAGAAATAATACCGTTTAATATTTCTACATAACGGCCTACGATATGAAGACCTAAGCCTGTACCTTGAATATTAGTTGCGTTGGTGGCTCTAAAAAATCGTTCAAACAGATGTACTTGATCTGCGGCGGGAATTCCCATTCCTTTATCTGTTATTTTGAATGTAGTTTTTTCTTTGTCTACTTTCGTTTCCAATTGAATGAATGCATTTTCGGGAGAAAATTTAATTGCGTTAGACATTAAATTTACCAATACATGCTTTAGTAAGCTACTGTCTGTGTATACTTCTGGATTCCCAATATGGTTA
This sequence comes from Chitinophagaceae bacterium, assembly GCA_947372105.1. Taxonomy (GTDB): domain Bacteria; phylum Bacteroidota; class Bacteroidia; order Chitinophagales; family Chitinophagaceae; genus Sediminibacterium. The sequence goes on along the minus strand of CANBSH010000061.1, from coordinate 10,398 downwards.
TATTTAATTTCTTGGCCAGACTTCAATAACACACTCATTTCGTAAATTAAATTATCAATAAAATGAGTGATGTCAAATACTTCCGATTTTACATCCACTTTACCTTCTTCAATTTTTCCTAAGGATAAAAACTCGTTTAAAATATCGGTTAATGTTTTCACTGAAGATTTAATACGTTCAATATGTTTATCTCTTTTGGGTTGATCTTCGGTAGTGCTGTATTTTGATAACAAGGAGATGGAAGATAAAACGGTACTCAAGGGCGTTCGAAATTCATGAGAGGCCATAGAAACAAAACGTGATTTCAAATCATTCACTTCTTTTTCTTTTTCTAAAGATTTAGTAAGTTCTTCCTTATTAGATTCAAGTTCTTCAAGCGTTAATTGCAATTGATTGGTACGTTCTTGAACAGCAATTTCTAAATTGGCATTCATTTTTTTCATTTCCTCATTCACCAATTCCATTTCAGCTTGCTGCTTAATTATTTTCTCTTCATTTTCTTGACGCTTGGTGATGTCTACGATATAGGCAATTGCATATTGGATACCGTTGGTGTTAAAATGACCTAAACTTATTTCAACAGGGAATTCACTTCCATCTTTTCTTAAGGCAGATAATGTCATTCCCATACCCATTCCTCTGGCATTAGGTTTATCTAAATATTGGTTACGATGGTCTACATGTTTGTGATGGTAACGGGTAGGAATAATTTTTTCTAAAACCTCACCCACCATACTATTGTTATGGTAGGAAAATTGGGTATTCGCAAAATCATTTGCCATTACAATCATTCCATGTGCGTCAACCACTATTATCCCAATGGAAGCAGAATTAAATAATGCCTCAAATCGAATGTCGGTAGGATTATTTTGTTGACTTTTGTTAGGAAAATTAGGCATTAATGTTAAACATTGAATTGCCTTAAAGGTACAAAAAAGGCGCCAAAAATGACTCTTTGGCGCCTCTTATTTTTAATATTGTAACTCTCAAAAATGATTGATAATCAATTTGTTATCAACTTATTTTTAGATGCTTTATTGGATGGTTCATTAAATGCTTAATCTTTCCAGCGCCATTCGCCTGCAATTTGTAAAGGCTCTTTTAAATTATTTTTTAATAAGAATTCCTTGGTTTCTAAATCGTTTAAATGTTTTGATTTTATTTCAGCAGCATCGGCAGTGCCAAATAAAAGCATCGCACCATATCGAACTGTATTTTTCAAACCTGACTCATCTACTAAACTAAATACATCACAATCTGCATGATAACATTCCATCGCTCCTTTAGGCAAACGACCTCCAGCGCCACCTCCTGTAGGAACACCATGAAGCATAAATGGTTGGTGATCGCTATGCAATCCACCACCCACACTTAAAATATTTTTAAAATTAGTATCTAGCGTTTGTGCGATGGAGCCAATTGATTGAAATAAAGAACGGCTGTCTTCTGAACTTGTTGAAAAGCCTTTTGGATCAGAAGTCATATCATAGTTAAACATGTATCTAATTTGATCAATGCTTTTATCCTTGATGGATTGATCCACATATGCTCTAGAGCCTAATAAACCTTGCTCTTCCCCCATAAACATGACAAATTCAACGGTGCGTGCGGGTTGTAAATGAAGTGTTTGAAAGGTACGTGCCATATCAAGAACCGCAAAAGATCCAATACCATTGTCCATAGCACCAGTAGCTAAATCCCAACTATCTAAATGTCCTCCCACAATCACTTTTTCTTGTGGAATAGATTTTCCTTGAATAGTAGCAATTACGTTTCTTGCTTTAATAACATCAGAATGATTGGTCATATTAATATGACTGTATAATTTTCCTTGTGTAAGTTGTTCCTTTAACTGCATCCCATCTTCCTTACCCACACAAACAGCAGGGATAGGAATTAATTTCCCCGTAACAGAAGCAGTGCCTGTTAATAAAATTCCGTTAGGAGGGGTGTTAATGACAATGATTCCTTTGGCACCATGTTTAGTTGCAATGGCAGTTTTTTCAGAACGATGTAAGGTAGGTGTGCCAGGCTTTGACCCAGGTAATACGCCTAAATAAACTAATGCAATTTTCCCAATGACTTTATCTGGTTGAGCAGCATAATCTTCTTCCAAACCATTTCCCATATCCACAACTTCTAAAGTAAGATCTACTTTCACAGGAGAGTGTGCTAAGGAAACCGATTTGATCGCTTTTAAATTAGAAGCGTCTTTTCCAATGGTCACCGCTAAGGTTCCACGGCTCCAGCTTTCAACTTCAAAGGGTTGAAACTTCACTTGTGTAAATCCATAGGATTTTAATAAATCATAAGTGTATTGTTCTGCTTTTTTTCCTTGGGGAGAACCTGTTAAACGGTGTCCGATGGTTTCGGAAGCAATTTTTAGAGAATTATAAGCATTGGAATGCTGCTTGACTTCTTGATTAATTTTAGAAAAAATACTATTCCACTCAGGTTTTGATTGTCCAAAATTGGGGGTAGCACTCAACAGGCAAGCTAAAGAAAAAAAGAAACTGATTTTTTTCATAATAGGGTATTTAACATCTAATTTATTTAAAAAATATGATATTGCGGATAACAATTTATTAGTGGTATCTTTAAGATGTAAAAGAAGGGTTTATTAGACTCGCTCAATACCTTTTTTTTAACGACGATTTTATTGTAAATTAATTTAAAGGGTTCAAAATTTAAACCATTCAAAATTCAAACTATTCCATATGTTTTTAATTATTTTAGGGATCATTGTATTTTTTGCAGCAGGTTCTGTAAAAAATTTAAACTTACCTATTTCACAACATGTTGCTTCTATACGAAGTGTGGGCTTGGTGGTCATTGCTATAGGGGTACTCACTTCTTGTATCAAACAAATTGATGCTGGTCAAATAGGAGTTAAATCATTATTCGGTAAAGTGCAAGATGACATTATATATAGTGGATTAAATTTCGTGAATCCATTAGTGAGCATTAATTCCATTGATATTCGTACTCAAAATTATACCATGAGTGGCGTGCATAATGAAGGAGATCAAGCGGGGGATGATGCCATTCGTGTGTTAACAGCAGATGGATTGGAAGTGGTTATTGATTTAACAGTATTATATCGTGTACAATCAGCAGAAGCACCCAATATTGTAAGACAAATTGGCTACGATTTCAAAAATGTAATTGTACGTCCTATTACTAGAACTAAAATTAGAGATAACGCTGTGTATTATACAGCGGTAGATTTATATTCTGTTAAGAGAGATGAATTTCAAGCTCGAATTTTCAAAACTATCGAAGCTAATTTAAAACAAAGAGGATTTGTATTAGAGCAATTATTAGTACGCAATATTACTTTGCCTGCCACGGTGAAAGCATCTATTGAAGATAAAATTAAAGCAGAGCAAGATGCACAAAAAATGCAATTTGTTTTACAAAAAGAAAAGCAAGAAGCAGAGCGTAAAAGAGTAGAAGCGCAAGGTATTGCCGATTATCAAAAAATCATTAGTTCTGGCTTAGGGGATAAACAATTACAATATGAGCAAATACAAGCTATGAAAGGATTGATGACTTCTCCAAATGCAAAAGTAATTATCATGGGAGGTGGAAAGACGCCCATTATTTTAGATAGCAAGGGAGGGAATTAATTTTTGATTTTTATTTTCCTACTTTTGTTGGAATGTCTAACTATTATAAAGCAATCATTGCAGTTATATTTGCCAATTTCTTTTTTGGCACAACTATAATTGCAGTCAAGCATATCACTCCCTCACTTATTTCACCCATTGCACTTACATCAGTGAGAGTTGTCGCTACTGCATTTTTATTTTGGACATTTTTTGGTTTTCAAAAAAATAAGCAACCCTTTACGCGCAAGGATTTTTATATTTTGATGGTATGTTCAGTGTTAGGTATTTCTTTTAATCAAGCTTTTTCTATCACAGGCATGTCGTTGACAAGTCCTATTCATGCTTCTTTATTAATATTAACCACGCCTATCACTATTACGATATTAGCTGCTATTTTTTTAAAAGAAAAATTAACGCGCTATAAAATTGCAGGACTTTTATTGGGGTTGAGTGGGGGAGCGTTATTAATTTTTTCTCGAGATTTATCTGTCATCAACAAAGGAGATCAAACCATGGGTGATTTATTTGTCATCATGGGCGCATTGTGTTATTCTACATATGTGGTGTTGATGAAATCTTTAGCTACTAAATACACCAACTTATCTATTTTAAAATGGGTTTTTTTAATGGGGATCATAATAAGTTTGCCATTAGGTTGGCATGACTTACAAAAAGTAGAATGGCATTCTTTTGATGCACTAAGTTGGATTTGTTTATCGTATGTAGTGATAGGGGCTACTTTTTTAGCCTACTTATTTATGAATTATGGCATTAGTGAAATAGGCGCTAGTCGAACAAGTGCCTATATGTATTCTCAACCTTTTTTTGCTGCTATTTCTGCGGTGATCATTTTGCATGAATCCCTAAGTCTCCCCAAAATTGTAGCAGCTTCACTTATCATGTCGGGGGTCTATTTGGCCAATTTATCCCATTCCAGTAGGGCAAATCCTGCTGCTGTTTAGTGAAATCACTAAAATCATACTTTTAGTACCTAATACAAAGACTTTCGTAAAGGCTTTAAGGAATTTTTGAAACTACATTTTTTTGTGGAGGTTTTTAACATTTTAAACAATATAGTATTAAACTTCATAATATGTAGCATATTATAAATCAGTATATACATTTTTTATTTTCTCATTTTTGCTTATTTCCATTAATTAATTGTTAATTTAGCTCTTCAAAAATTTTAAAATAAAAATCATGAGAAAATTAGTAGTATTATCTTCTCTTCTTTTTTGTTTTACTGCTTCACTTTTTGCACAGGAATCAAGAACGATTGCTGGTAAAGTAGTGGATCAAAAAACAAATACAGGATTGGGAGGTGTAACAATTAATGCAGGGACGGCTAAAACATTGTCTGATGCAAATGGTAATTACAAAATAACCACAAAAGCTAAAACAATTGTTTTTAGTTATGTAGGTTATGAGAATTTCACTGCAACAGTTGGAAAAGGAAATACAATCAATGTATCACTTGTTCTTGACACAAAATTATTAGAAGAAGTAGTTATTACAGGTTACTCACGTGAGCGTAAAACGCAATTCGCGGGTGCTGCAACAACTATTAGTGGTAAAACAGTAAATGATGTACCAGTAGGTTCATTTGACCAAGCTTTGCAAGGTCGTGTTCCAGGTATGTTGGTGAACTCTGGATCTGGTCAACCAGGTGCGAGTGCGAACGTTACTATTAGAGGTATTCAATCTATCCAAGGTGCGGGTGCACAACCATTATATGTATTAGATGGTGTGCCTATGCCAGCATTTGATATGCAAACTATCAACCCAGATGATTTTGAATCTATCACAGTATTAAAAGATGCAAACGCTGCAGCTTTATATGGTGCTAGAGGTGGTACGGGTGTTATCGTTATTACTTCTAAAAGAGGTAAAGTGGGTAAAACTCAAGTCACTTATAAATCTCAATATGGTTATACACAAGCGCCAGATTTCTCTCGTTTGAACTTAATGAACACGAAAGAAATGTTAGCCTATGAAGAAAGAGAAAAATTAGCAGGTACTCCAGGATGGGTATATTCTGCTAAGAACCCAGCCTTACCTACAGGTATGGATGCGACTAGAAAACAATTTATGTTAGATAGTATTGGATCCATTGATATTGATTATGCAAAATTATTCTATCGTCAAGGGGTTTCTCAATCTCACGAAATGACCATGAATGGTGGTTCTGATAAAACTAAGTTCTTCTTTTCTACAGGATACTTTGATCAACAAGGTATTGACTTAGGATCGTCTTTAAAAAGATATACAGTTCGTTTTAACTTAGATCATACCGTAGATAAGTTGACTTTACAGTTTAACTCTTCTATTGGTTATTCTAAATCAAAATTTGCGGAAGGTGATATTTATGGTAATAGCCCTAGAAACCCTTTCCAAATGACTTACCGTGCTAAAACATACGAGAATCCTTATAAAGCAGATGGTTCTTTGAACTTTGGTTCAAGTACGAATTTGGCTTTAAAGCAAGTTGCTAACTTATTAGAAGGTATTCAAAATTCAAACCGTACTTTAAATCAAATTAAAGCACATGCGAATGCAGTTTTATCTTATAAATTATTCCCTACTGTAACATTGAAAAACAGTATAGGTACTGATGTATCTACGAACTATAACAATCGTTACATTAACGCAAACTCTTATATTGGTTCATTGCAATCTTTCCAATCTGGTTTAGCGCAAGAAGCTTTTGCAATGTATTCTGAATTCACAAACACTTCAAGTGCGATTTACAATGATAAAATTGGTAAACACGAAATTGAAGCTGGTGCGTTTTATGAATTAGTAAGAGGTTACCAAAATGGTTTAGGTTTTACTTTATATAACTTAGATCCAAGATTGACTGAAACAGGACAAGGTGCTGGTACATTACCAACCAATGGTTCTGCTACTTATCCTCAAAATGCTTCAAGTGCAAAATCTGGATTTGGTATTCGTTCTTACTTTGGAACTTTAAAGTATACTTATGATAACCGTTACTCTTTTAATGCGAATATTCGTCGTGATGGTACTTCAAGAATCGTAAATGTAGATAACAGAGAAATCACTACATGGTCAACTGGTTTAACATGGAATATGTTAAATGAGAAGTTCTTGAAAAAATTAACCATGTTTGACGAATTGAAGTTTAGAGCTTCTTATGGTATCATACCTAACATTGGTTCAATTAGTACAGGTTCTTATGGTGCTGGTTTAAATAGTGTTACGAACTATCAAGGTCCTCAAATTCCAAGTTTTGGTACTACTAGCTATGCTGGTTCTACTATTACTGGTTTGGCTCCTTCTAGCCCAGGTAACCCTAACTTAAAAATTGAGTATATCCAAAAAACAAACTTAGGTTTAGACTTTGCTTTCTGGAACAATCGTGCTCGTTTTAATATTGACGCTTACAAAAACATGACAGTTGATATGTTCGTAAGTCAGCCATTGTCTGGTACAACTGGTTTCTCTAGCTTAAACATTAACGCTGGTAAGATGTCTAATAAGGGTATTGAAGTGATCGCTAAAGTAGATGTTATTAAAAACAAAGACTTTGGTTTAACATTAGGATGGAATCATTCTATGAACAAAAATAAAATTGAAGATTTAGGTTTAGTAAATGAATACTTTCTAGGTACTTTCGTAATTAGAAAAGGATTGCCTTATGGATCTCACTATACTTATCATTACTTAGGTTCTGATCCTACTACAGGAGCTCCTTTATTTGAAGCACCAGACGGTTCTACTACCAATGATGTTGCTAAAGCAGGTCAATTTGCTAAATTTGGTAATTACTTACCAGTACATCAAGGTGGTTTTGATTTTGAAGTTCATTATAAATCTTTCTCTATCTCTGGATTATTCACTTATCAATTTGATGTTGTAAGAAGTGATAATACAAGAAACTGGATCACAAGAGGTACTCCTGGATACCATGCTTCTGTAAGAGCTTCAAGAGAATTAATTGACAACCAATGGCAAGCGCCTGGTGATGTTAAATTCTTCCAAGCGTCAAAATATGATAGAGGATTTACTTCTTCTGATTTAAATGATGCGAAGTTTTTACGTTTCAGAAACTTGGTTGTATCTTATCAACTTCCTCAAGTTAAAGGACCTAATGGTAAACCTTTATTTAACGGAGGTAAGTTATATGTACAAGGTCAAAACTTAAAAATCTGGAGTCCTTGGAAAGGTTTGGATCCTGAAGACAATAACAATATTAGCTTAAATGAATACCCTAATCCTTCTATGTTCACCATGGGATTAGATATCAATTTCTAAACTGTTAAAATAATTAAAAATGAAAAATAGTAAATTGGTAATTGGTTCTTTTTTAATGTTGTCGCTTTTTGCTGCTTCATGTAGCAAGGTGATTGACGTTAAAGAAACCGATTTTATCGGGGGTGATATCGCCCTAAAAACGGTAGCAAACAATGAACAAGGTATCATTGGTGCTTACGCCGGAATGAACGTGGAAATGGGTATTTTGTTGAATGCAACATTGACAGATGAAGTAAAAGTTGCTGAGTTTTACAACGCAGCTACAACTCACGAATGGCAATATGCTTCAACAGATATTGGCTTAAGAGATAATTTTACAGCTTTCCCTTTATACTACAGAATTATTGACCGTGTAAATCGTGTATTGCAAGCGTTACCTAAAATAACTGCAGCAAACGCTACTGAAGCGGCATTAAAAGATAAATTAAAAGGAGAAGCATTATTCTTAAGAGCTTTCTGTCATTTTGAGTTGTATCGTTATTATAGCAATAGTGCTGTAGGAACCGATTTAGCTTTGGCTTATATGGAAACACCTTCGTTGTCTCCACAAGCAAGAATTACGGTTGCTCCTTTCTTTGCAAAATTAAATGCTGATATCGCTGCTGCTAAGCCATTATTGCCTGCAGTAACGACAGATATTTACAGAGCAAATCAAAACGCTGCTACTGGTTTACAAGCTCGTATAGCTTTATATACTAAAGACTACGCTAATGCAGTTACGTATACTACGGCTTACATTAGTGCTTTACCTTTAGCTACTATGGCTAACTTCCCATTAATTTGGACAGATGCTAACTCTAGTGAAGTTGCTTTCAAATTAAGTCGTACTTCATCTATTGGAACTAAAATTGGTTCATTATGGAGAGGTACTTCTGCAAGTGCTACTAACATTGGTACAATCACTTGGAAGCCTTCTGATAAATTATGGGGTGCTTATGATCAAGTAAACGACGTTCGTTTTAATGCTTATTTCAAAGATGAAGCTGCTTTAGTGACTGCTGGTCGTGCTGCGAATTCAAGATTAATCAAAAAATACGCAGGTGGTGCTTACGCAACCGCTTCTGAAAACGTAGCTGATGCTAAAGTATTCAGAACTGGTGAAATGTATTTGATCCGTGCTGAAGCAAAAGCGGAAACGGGTGATTTAACTGGAGCTGCTGCTGATTTAAATGCATTAAGAGCTGCTCGTATCACTGGTTATGTAAACGCTGTGTTCCCTACAAAAGATGGTTTAATTACCGCTATTATGGATGAGCGTTTCAAAGAATTACCTTATGAAGGACATCGTTTTTGGGATGCTAAGAGAAGAAATTTACCTATCACTCGTTTATCGACTGATGCACCAAACGCAGCTGCAATGTTATTGCCAGCAGGTAATTTCAGATTCTTATTACCTATTCCAAACTCTGAAATTCAAGCGAATTCATTAATTCAACAAAATCCTGGTTATACTAACTAGTATTTAGGTTTTTGGAAAATTTATAAAAAGGGTCCCTCCGAGAAATCGGAGGGACCCTTTTGTTTATCGCCAATTCGTTCGTACCTTTTTGGCTCAAATTTGCCCAATCATGAAAATCAAATTACTTGTCCTCCTAGTCCTGATGACAACAGTTGTAATGGCTCAAAAATCAAATGAGTCTCCATCATCAAAAACGTCAAAGTTTAGCACTAGCAATAAATCCGTATTGGTGTATACTACCTCACCCAATTCTATCAATAAGTTGTTTTTGACTAATAAGGCTTCTTTTTATGCATTGGCACAACCTATTGAAGGGGAGATTAGCATTTTTGTAGATCCAGCTAAAACATTTCAAACCTTTTTAGGAATAGGAGCAGCATTAACCGATGCAAGTGCGGAAACTTTTGCGAAGCTTCCTAAAAAAACGCAAGAAGCTTTTATGACGGCTTATTTTAATGCCGATAAAGGAATAGGATATACTTTAGCTAGAACGAACATTCATAGCTGTGATTTTAGTAGTGGAAGTTATACATATGTGAGCGAAGGTGATACTGCATTAAAATCATTCTCAATTGATCATGATAAAATGTATCGTATTCCATTTATCAAACAAGCTATTGCAGCAGCAGGTGGGAAGTTGACTTTATATGCGAGCCCTTGGAGCCCGCCTTCATTTATGAAGACTAATAAAGAAATGCTGCATGGGGGAAAGTTGAATGCTAATTTTGCACAAAGTTGGGCCACTTATTTTACAAAGTTTGTGAAAGCCTATGAAAAAGAAGGCATACCAGTATGGGGAATAACATTACAAAATGAACCCATGGCAACACAAAAATGGGAGTCATGCATTTTCACAGCCGAGGAAGAGCGTGATTTTTTAAAAAATTATTTAGGCCCTACTATGGCGAAGCAAGGCTTAGGAAGTAAAAAAATTATTGTTTGGGATCACAATCGTGATTTAATGGTACACCGAGCCAACGTCATTTTTGATGATCCTCAAGCCGCCAAATACGCATGGGGTATGGGTTTTCATTGGTATGAAAGTTGGAGTGG
>CANBSH010000060.1 GCA_947372105.1 Chitinophagaceae bacterium | reverse complement strand
CCATAGTGTGTCATTTCTTCTTTCACTAAATAATGTTCAGCATCATATTCAACTAAATGACTTTCTTTGGTGAGGCCCGTTTTACCTCTCCAAATATCTAATTTTACAGGCTCCCATAATTTTGTTTTAGCCGATTTATAGGCTGCATCTAAAATAGCATTCACCACATATCCGTCATAAAAAGTTTCCTTAGGGGCTTCGCCTTTTTCCATGGCATTAAACATATCCATAAACATATGGTTGTAGCCAAGCTCATTTAATTCATCTCCTACAGGAAATAACCAACCACTATTACTTTCTGATTTTTCAGAAATATAATCACCTCCTTTACCTGTGGTAAACATTTCAAAACCAGTTCTTAAAAAACTATTAATCCATATGGTTCCTTCGGTGCCCATCACTTCGTCTCTTAAATCCAAGCCACCTCTGAAGGTCCAGCTTACTTCAAATTGTCCAATGGCGCCATTTTCATATTTTACTAAACCAATGGCATGATCTTCGGCATCAATGGGTTTTACTTGTGTATCTGCCCAGCACATCACTTCGATAGGTTTAATATCTTTTCCAATATAACTGCGTGAAATTTCAACACAATGGCATCCTAAATCTAAAATACAACCACCGCCTGCTTGTTCAATATCCCAAAACCAATCACTATGTGGGCCAGGATGTGTTTCGCGGGACTTCGCCCATAAAATGCGTCCCACAGCGCCTTCTTTTACGCTTTGTTGTGCTTTAATGAATTTGGGTGTATACACTAAGTCTTCTAAGTAGCCATTAAAAATACCAGCTTCTTCTACTGCAATCAACATTCTTTTTGCTTCCTCGCTATTACGACCTAAAGGTTTAGTGGTCATCACTGCTTTTTTATGTTTGCAACATAACATTACCGCAATTTCATGAATGTTATTGGGGAGCGCAATACAAACCACATCCACATCAGGGTGGGAGATAGCTTCTTCCATATCGGTGGTCCAATGAGCACAATTATAATCGGCAGCAAATTTGGTAGCCGATTCCTCGCGGCGGGCATAAATACTTACTACTTTATCTTTACTTCTATATCCTTGTAAGGCATCTGCGTAAAAACGTCCAATAAATCCGGCTCCTAACATTGCAATTCGCATCTTGTGTAAATTTTATTTTTGAATAGTTTGATTTTTATTTTCTATTTCTTTAAGCGACTGAAGTTTCTTTTTTCTCTTTAAAAAATAGAATGAATACGATTAATACCGCCCCTGCGATGATGGCTGGGGTTAACCAAATAGTTTGCCAATCATGTGAAGTCACTCCCGCATCAGTTACAGTTTTGTGTTGATCAACCACACTTCCACTGTATTTAGTTCCTATAAACATACCAACGCCATAAGTAGCAAAAGTAAATAAGCCTTGAGCGGCGTTCTTTATTTTTTCTCCCGCCTTTTTTTCGGTGTACATATAACCCGTTACAAAAAAGAAATCATAACAAATACCATGTAAAATAATACCTGCATATAACATCCAACTGCTATCAATGGATCCGTAAGCAAAAAATACATAACGAAGCAACCAAGCGCTGATGCCTAATATGAGCATATTTTTTACACCCACTTTATTGAACATAAAAGGGATGGCTAAAATAAATAAAGCTTCAGACATTTGGCCCAAGGTCATTTTTCCTGCAGCATTGGCTAATCCAATTTCATTTAAGAAAGGATTTGCAAATCCATAATAAAAAGATAAAGGGATACAAATTAATATAGCAGATATAAAAAAGATGCTAAAGGATCTTGTTTTAAATAATACAAAAGCATCCGTTCCAAGAATAGCAGAAGCATTGGTGGTTTCTCCTTTTCCTTTAGGGGGGGTATTGGGTAGCATGAAACTTAAGACACCTAATAATACGGATACCAATGCAGCTACTTGAAAAGTACCAGCCGTTTTTTCAATTCCTAATTGACTAATAATTAAACCCGCAGCAATCCAACCTAAGGTTCCAAAAACTCTAATCCAAGGAAATTGTTTACCTGGATCGGTCATTTGAGCAAAAGCCACACTATTACTTAATGCAATAGTAGGCATGTATAATAAAGAGTAAACTAAGATGACCCAATAAAAACTTTCGTTATTTACTTGTGTAGCATAATATAAAAGAGCAGCACCTACTAAATGCAATACGCCCATTATTTTTTGTGCTGCAAAAAAACGATCTGCAATCATGCCTACAAAAAATGGACTTATAATTGTTGCAATAGCACCGGCACTATAAGCCGCACCAATGTCCATACCAGATGATTTTAATACTGTCCCCATATAAGTTCCCATAGTCACATACCATGCACCCCAGATATAATATTGTAGAAACATCATACTAGAAAGTAGTACACCAATTTTTGTTTTCATAAGCGATTTTTAAGCGAAATAAATATACTAATAAATTGGTAAAATGAGATCAAGTAAAAGGTTAAAACGTAGCAGGGGTAGCGCATAAAAAAACGCCTAAAATAATAGAACTTTAGGCGTTTTGTATCTTGGATTATTTTAACAGGCTTCCAAAGCTTGTAAAATGTCGGCTACTATATCTTCTCTATGTTCCAATCCTGCCGAAATACGAATTAAACCAGGTGTAATACTGACTGCTTGTCTTTCAGCTTCAGAAAGTTTTGCATGAGTAGTACTCGCTGGATGTGATGCAATACTTCGGGTGTCCCCTAAATTAGCAGTCAAGGAAAGCATTTTTAAATGGTTTAAAAAGTTTCTTCCCGATTCAATACCGCCTTTTAATTCAAAGCAAACAATACCTCCGCCATTTTTCATTTGCTTTTTTGCAATATCAAAATTAGGATGAGAATTTAAAAAAGGGTACTTCACAAAATTTGTTTTAGCATGTCCTTGTAATTGTTCTGCAATAAATAATGCATTACTTCCATGACGATCCATTCTTACCTCTAAGGTTTCTAAACTCTTACTTAATATCCAGGCATTAAAAGGAGATAAAGAGGGTCCAGTACTTCTGCAGAATAAATATATTTCATGAATCAATTCCTTCTTACCCACAATAGCACCTCCTAAAACACGACCTTGCCCATCTAACCATTTAGTGGCAGAATGCACGACTAAGTCAGCTCCTAAATCAATAGGAGTTTGACCAATGGGAGTGGCAAAGCAATTATCAACGTTTAAAATAATATTATGTTTACGAGCTATCTCACTCACCATTTTAATATCTACAATATCCAATCCTGGATTGGTAGGAGTTTCTAAATAAATCATTTTAGTGTTTGGAGTAATGGCAGCTTCCCATTGGGCCGCTGTTGCTTGTGCACTCACATAACTAAAATCAATACCATATTTAGGAAGGTATTTTGAAATGACCGTATGGGTACTTCCAAAAATTGAATTACAGGATAATAAATGGTCCCCTTTTTTTAATAAAGCCATAAAGGATCCAAATACAGCACTCATACCACTTGCAGTAGCAAAACCATCTTCCGCATTTTCTAATACACATAAACGATCTACAAATTCTTGCACATTGGGGTTGGAAAAACGGCTATAAATATTAGCATCGGATTCATCTGCAAAAGCAGCGCGCATATCTTCGGCATTGTCAAAAGTAAAACTGCTCGTTAAAAATAAGGGAGTAGAATGTTCATGTTCCGAAGTTTGATCTACTCTGGTTCTAATTAATTTTGATTGAGAATGTTTCATATATAAATGCTTCTAGTTGTAATATAAGTAAGTGGAATATAAATATTAAAAAAAATTAATTAATAAGTCTTTAAAAAATAATAAAATAAATTAAAGCATTTCTACATTCCATGTAATAGTTGCTCCGGCTGCACGAAGGGTAGCGGCAACAGAACAATATTTGTCAATGGATAAAGCACATGCTTTTTCGGCTTTTTCTTTTGACATGGTGCCTTTAAATTTAAAAATGATATGAATTTGTTTCCATAATGCAGGTTCTTTATCGGCTTCACGTTCCCCCTCAATCTCCATTTGAAAATCCTCCATGTTCTCTTTTTGCTTATTGAAAATCATAACAATATCTACGCCACTGCAGGCGCCTAATGCACTTAGTAAAGTTTGCATAGGTCGAAGCCCTGTTCCATGTCCACCTTGATCCTTTGGAATATCCATACGCATCGTATTGCCAGCCTCATCTACTACATGAAAAGCAAATCCATCGTTTATGCGGTTAAGTAACATTTTAGCCATATGAATAAGTGTTAGTTATTGAAAATATAAATTACCAAGAATATGCAAATGTAATTCAAATAGATAGTTACTTTGCATTAGAAAGATAAAAAATGGGTGTACAAGTTTTTGAATACAATCATGCTTTTGAGTTAGAATGTGGCATTGCCTTACCTAAAATAAAGATTACCTATCAAGTATATGGTGATTATCAAGTAGGTAAGAAGGTCGCCTGGGTGTGTCATGCATTGACTGCCAATATGCAAGCAGATATATGGTGGAAGGGTTTAGTGGGAGAAGGAAGTTTTATCAATCCTAAGGATTACTTTATTGTTTGTGCAAATATTATCGGGTCATGTTATGGATCAACGGGTCCTTTATCGGTGGAAGATATTGGTTCTGAAATAAGCTTTGATCAGTTTCCTACCATCACGATTCGTGATATGGTGAAAGCGCATATTTTATTAAGACAACATTTAAAAATTGATTCCATTGATTTATTAATGGGGGGAAGTATGGGTGGATACCAAGCATTAGAATGGGCTGTGATGGAACCTACCGTGATTCAAAAAATGTTTTTAATTTCTACTTCTCCTTCCGAAAGTGCATGGGGTGTGGCGGTACATACGGCTCAACGTCTAGCGATTGAAGCAGATGCTACTTGGAAAGAAGCTACAAAAAATGCAGGAGCAAAAGGATTGAAAGCAGCTAGAGCGATTGGTATGTTAACGTATAGAAACTATGCCATCTTTCAAGAAAAACAAACCGATGAGGATCCCGAAAAAATTGATAATTTTAAAGCATCCTCTTATATTAATTATCAAGGAGATAAATTAGTAAGTCGTTTTAATGCTTATAGTTATTGGTTGTTGACAAAGTCAATGGACAGTCATCACTTGGCGCGTAAAAGAGGCGGAGACTTGATTGCCACCTTAGGAACCATCCAAATACCTACTTTCATTATGGGGATTAATAGCGACATTTTATGTCCATTAGCAGAACAGCGATTTATGGAAGAACATATGCCAAATGCCACTTTGGTGGCTATTGATTCATTATACGGGCATGATGGATTTATTATTGAGACAGAACAAATCACTTTGCATTTAAGTACATGGTTAAAAAATCAGTAATTTTATACAAATAAGAATTATGGGTATCCGAAATCAATTTGCAGAATATTTGTTTCTTAAAAAGAGAGATCCTAAACAAGAAAGAACACAATGGATGAAATACATGCATGGCATGAATCGAATTTCATTATTGATTTTTATAGTAGGGCTTTTAGTGATGCTTTTTAAGTGGCTCATCTTACCTTATTTTAAGTAAAAGTTGAAAAGGAAGTAGAAGTAAAAGTGGGAAAGTTGTATAGGAATAAGTTAGATATATTTAGATAGATAGATCATTATTGTATATCATTCCTAGCCACGAATCGTTTCCTCTATAATTTGAGCAGCCATTTCAACGGCACTTGCTCCAGTCGTTAATTTATCTTTTAATATAGCGTAGTCATTTTTAATACGCTCAATGGTAATAGGGTCTTCTAAAACTAAATGCAATTGGTGTACTAAATTTTTAGTAGTTAATTCTTCCTGAATCAATTCCTTAACAACTTCTTTTTCCATAATTAAATTCACTAAAGCAATGAATTTTATTTTCACTAACCATTTGGCTAATCTTAGTGTAATGGCGTTTCCTTTATAGCAAACAATTTCAGGCACATTTAATAAGGCGGTTTCGAGCGTAGCTGTCCCACTAGTAACCAATGCGGCTTTACTATGATTTAATAATGCATAAGTATTGTCTTTTACAATATGTATGCGATCATGAGTAGGAACAAAAGAAGCAAACCATTCATCTTCCAATCCAGGAGCTTGCGCTACAGCAAAATGATAGGAAGGGAAATGATCTACCACCGAAAGCATGATAGGCAATTTCTTTTCAATTTCTTGTTTTCTGCTTCCTGGTAATAATGCAATGAGTTGCTCGTTTTGAATGATAGGAAGGGGATGAGGTAATTGAGTTTGACTTTCTAACACTTGCATTAAAGGATGTCCTATATAATCCACCTCCCAATTCCATCTATCCTTGAAATATTTTTTTTCAAAAGGGAGAATACATAAAAGACGGTCTATACTTGCGCGCATACTAGGCACTCTATTTTCTTTCCAAGCCCAAACCTGTGGGGCAATAAAATAAATTACTTTGAACCCTTGTTGTTTAGCCCATTTAGCAATGCGTAAATTAAATCCAGGATAATCAATGAGAATTAAAACATCAGGTTGAAATTGTGTAATATCTTTTTTGCAAAATGTAATATTGGATAGAATCGTTTTTAAATTCATCAAAACTTCCACTAAACCCATAAAGGCTAAATCTCTATAATGCTTTACTACATTGCCTCCTGCAGCATGCATTAAATCGCCACCCCAGCACTGAATGTGGGCATCCACATCTTTAGCTTTAATAGCTTTGATGAGGTTAGATCCGTGTAAGTCACCGCTAGCTTCGCCAGCTATAATGTAGTAACGCATTTATAAAAACCATTTACATGCAATCGCGGTGATTGCATAAATACAAGTGGTAAAAAAAATTCCTTTGGCTGTTTTGTCTTTTTCTTTTTGAAAAAAATAAGTCAGAGCTCCTGCATTTAACAATAAAGAAACGCTAATCATAGCCGACAATACCGATTTTTGTTGCACCAACATATCTCCAAATTCACTGAAGCTAAAAACACTAAACTTCCATTGGTAAAATCCATAAAAGCCAATGAAGGGGAGGGCTAATCCTAATACTACACCCAATATGTAATTGTCTTTTACCATTTCCACTTTTTGCTTAGTTTTTCTTTTAAGATATGATGTGTTAAATCAAATTGAACAGGCACCACACTAACATAATTATTTTTTAAAGCCCATACATCGGTGTCTTTAGATTTATCAAAGTTGACAAACTCGCCCGTTAACCAATAATATTTTTTTCCATGAGGATCGGTTCGCTCCACGAATTTCTCCTCATACTTAGCGTAAGATTGTTTGCAAATTTTAATACCCTTTATGAGCGCTACAGGTAACTTAGGAATGTTCACATTCAAACACAAATGCTTATCTACATTTTTATCTGCTAGTAATTTAGCAATAATAATAGCCGCAAAATGTTTTGCCGCGGTAAAGTCAGCTTCTACACTTAAATCCAATAAACTAAATCCTATGCTTGGGATGCTTTCAATAGAAGCTTCCAAGGCAGCCGACATGGTTCCTGAATAAATCACATTAATGGAATGATTGGCACCATGATTGATCCCGCTCAAACAAATGGTCGGTTTACGGTGCAGTACCTTATCAACTGCTAATTTAACGCAGTCAACAGGCGTTCCGCTACAAGTGTAAGCTTCTACGCCGTCCATAAAAGACACTTTTTCTAGCCTTAAATGATGCCCAATCGTAATGGCATGCCCCATGCCACTTTGAGGCTTATCGGGAGCCACGACTACTACTTTACCAAAAGGGAGGGCAGCTTCGGTTAAAGCACGAATACCGGGTGCTGTAATACTGTCGTCATTCGTGATTAAAATGACTGGAAGGTCCTTTTTTACTTTAGCCATAATGCAAGTTAACTAGATAATGGGTGCTAAAAAAAAATTAAGAAATTGCTAAAAATATTTGGAAATACTAAAATTATTAGTATATTGCACTAAAATTATTAGTTATGTCATACGCAGGAAAAAATTTAAAATACATCAGAAAGCAGCGCGAATGGACACAAGAAGAAATGGCGAATCAACTTCAAATTAAGCGATCCTTAGTGGGTGCTTATGAAGAGGAGCGAGCCGAACCAAGGTTAGAAGTACAAGAGGCTATATGCGCTCTTTTAAATATTAGTTTAGAGGACTTTTTATTCAAGGATTTGTCCACTTTAGGGGCTGACGGGGAAGATGGTTTTGGAGCTTCTTCTTCTTATTTGGAGCGCCGCCGTACCCTTAAATCTGATAGATCTAGTTCATCTATGTCTATTGTCTCTTTTGTGCCTGTAAAGGCCGCCGCAGGGTATTTAGCAGGCTATGCTGATCCTGAGTTCCTGGATGAGTTAAATACCTTCACCTTGCCTATGTTGGCGCCAGGGGATTACCGTGCTTTTGAAATCATAGGCGATAGTATGTTGCCTACACCAAGCGGTAGTGTCATTGTGGGTGAAAAAGTAGATAATATGAAAGAGGTAAAGAACAGTAATACCTATATCGTGGTGTCTAATTCCGACGGTGTTGTATACAAAAGAGTCATTACAAATGACGATTCAAAAGAAAAGATTACTTTGTTGAGTGACAATCCGTTATACGAGCCATATCAAGTAAATACACAAGATGTTGTGGAGTTATGGAAGGCAGTTTATATTATTAATAAGGCAGGGTCTCAACCTATGTGGAATGTGGATCAATTAGCCGGGGTGGTGAACAGCTTGCAAGACCAAATTACAAGTTTAAAGCGCAAATTAAATTAGTTTCGACTAGCTTAGATTTGTTCCATATTAACCTAGACTACTTTTATAGGACTAGTGGTTCGTTTTAACTCTGGTTTAGGGGAGGCTATAATAATATTACTAAGTTCGACGTCATTATTTTAATGACTTAAATAATTTGATTTAAATAATTATCAAATCACTTATATATTGATATGTCATTGATAATGAATAGTTTAGATGTTATTAATTGAAATTAAACTATAATTAATAACATATTAAAATCTTATTTAAATAAGATTTTAATCTAATCAAATAGCGTCAATTAATTAGTGCCGATTATTCCCACTCAATTGTAGCAGGCGGCTTACTGCTGATGTCGTACACCACGCGGTTAATACCTCTCACTTCATTGATAATGGTATTGCTCATATGGGCTAAAAACTCATAGGGTAGATGCGCCCAATCGGCGGTCATTCCATCCACAGAGGTAACTGCTCTTAGGGCGACTGTAAATTCATAAGTACGTTCATCGCCCATCACACCCACGCTTTTTACAGGTAATAAAATAGTTCCAGCTTGCCATACTTTATCGTACAAGCCAAACTCTTTTAATCCATTCATATAGATCGCGTCAGCTCTTTGTAAAAGGTCTACTTTTTCGGGAGTAATCTCGCCTAGAATACGAATAGCTAATCCCGGTCCAGGGAAAGGATGTCTACTTATCATATCCTTAGGAATACCTAATTCAAGTCCAACTTTTCTCACTTCGTCTTTGAATAAATTACGAAGCGGCTCTACTAATTCTAGGCGTAAAGTATCGGGTAATCCACCCACATTATGGTGGGATTTAATGGTTTGAGAAGGTCCATGAACGCTCACGCTTTCAATGACATCAGGATAAATTGTTCCTTGACCTAAAAACTTAGCTTCCAACATCTTAGAAGCCTCTATTTGAAATACATCTATAAATAGTTTTCCAATTATTTTACGCTTTTCTTCGGGCTCTGATTTGCCTGCTAAGCCATCATAAAACATTTGCTTTGCATCTATCCCCGTTACATTCAAACCTATTGCATGATAGGTATCCAACACCTGCTGAAACTCGTCTTTTCTTAAAACCCCATTATCCACGAATATGCCGTGTAAACGATCACCAATGGCTTTATGAATAAGGGTAGCGGCCACCGTACTATCCACCCCGCCACTTAAGGCCATGATCACATGCCCTTCTCCAATTTGTGCTTTTAGCTTATCAACCGTTTCTTGTACAAAAGAAGCTGGTGTCCAGTTTTGTTGACAGCCACATATTTCAACTAAAAAGTTTTGAATCATTTTCTTACCCTCGGTAGAATGGTACACTTCCGGATGGAATTGTAAGCCATGTAAACTGTTCCCCTCGTCCTGTTTTTTTCTAAAAGCAGCTACGGGAATGCTCTCTGTATTGGCTAGAAGTTCAAAATTTTCAGGGAGTTGGGTGATAGAGTCGCTATGGCTCATCCAAACCTGGCTATTGTTGGGTATATTCTTAAATAATACGTCTTCTTTTAAGAGGTTTAATTGTGCTCTACCATATTCACGCTTATTGGATTTTTCCACTTTGCCACCAAAGTTCTTAGCACTTAATTGAGCACCATAACATACGGTTAATACAGGCAGTTTTTCAAGGATGGCTTTAATATCTACTGAAGGAGCTTCGTCTTCATTTACACTGGCTGGAGAACCACTCAAAATAACCCCTTTTAGGGTATTGTCAAATTGGATGGCATGATGGAAGGGGGTGATTTCACAATACACATTTGCTTCTCTAACCGCCCTTGCTATTAGTTGGGTATATTGACTACCAAAGTCAAGAATCAGGATTTTCTCAGTCATGGGGCGAAGATACGCAAAAAAAAATCCCACCGTAGAGGTGGGATTTTGAAGTGTATAAGTTTGATTCCGCTGAGCGGGAAAAATTATTTTTTCTTAACGGCAACCGCTTTAACAGCAGTGTGCTTAGCTAATTTACTCTTTAAATTAGCAGCTTTGTTTTTGTGGATAATTCCACGTTTTGCTAATTTATCAATTTGAGAAATGATGTTAGGTAACTGCTCGTCATAAACTTTTTGCTCTTCAACAGTTTTTAACTCACGAATTGCGTTACGAGTAGTTTTACCATAATAACGGTTTCTATCGCGACGTTTAGTTGCTTGTCTTACATCTTTTTTGGTAGCCGAATGATTTGCCATGTACTATTTAATTTTCAGGATGGCAAAGGTAAGGTACTTAAGCAAATAATTAAAATTAAAATTGAAAAAAAATAGGATAACTCTTAAATAACTGATTATCAAGTAGATACGCATAAAAAGGAGATCTCCCATTTTATAGGGTTGGGAGGCCTAAAATAGAGGGTAAAATT
>CANBSH010000059.1 GCA_947372105.1 Chitinophagaceae bacterium | reverse complement strand
ACACCTACTATTTATGCTGAAATTAGTTCTTTAAATTATTATGAAAGTAGCATCACGCGTAGGGGTTTAAAAGGTCCAAGACAGCCCATTGCTTCGGGTGTAACATCCACTACTACTTTAAATAGCAAGGGCATGAAGTTTTTAGATCTTGATTTTTCAATCCCTATTAACTTCGAATCAAAAAATTTATCATTTTCCTTTACACCTACTTATGTCATTCCATTTAATAAAGCTGCCACCACCACTATCAATAAAACTCCAACAAGTACTATTAGTTTTGACTCTACTCCTTTCGCTGAAAAAAACTTAGCGAATCAATTTTATTTTCAAATTGGGTTGGGATATAAATTTTAATCATGAAACTCACCAAGACCACTAAAATTCTTTTAATAGCCTCTAGCTTATGGTATTTTGGCGAAGGACTGTTTGGCCCTTTGTTCGCCATTTTTGCCGAAAAAATAGGAGGCGATTTATTAGACATTACATGGGCTTGGGCTTTATATTTAATTACGACTGGTGTTTGTTATTTTATAGTGGGTAAAATTTTTAATAAATCTAATTACAAAAATCATGTCATGATTTTTGGCTATGCATTAAATACCATTCTTACGTTTGGTTATATGTTTGTACATAATTCTAAACAGCTTTTTTTATTACAAGTGGGTTTGGGAATTGCCGAGGCCTTAAGTGCGCCCATTTGGGACACCCTCTTTGCAACTAATATGGAGGATACCGACAATACTTTTCACTGGAGCTTAGCAAGTGGCCACACGCATTTGGTATCAGGGGTTGCGATTGCTATTGGAGGTTTGATTGCTAATTACATCTCTTTTAACGCTTTATTTTTTACCATGGGAGTCATACAATTAATGGCAACCATCGTTCAATCTAGGCTTCTTTTTAGCCCTAAGAAATAATCATTGGAACTCATCATTGGAAGCCATCATCCTTTCTTAATTATTTGTTTTCATCTTCGGCCATGAGATAAGTTGTACCTTTACTTTCTCAAATATTAAATGAGTTTATTTTGAAGTTTACAGATTTAGGATTGGATCAACGCATTTTGGAAGGTATTGATGCCATGGGTTACGAAAATGCAACCGAAGTTCAGCAACAAGTAATGGTTCCTATATTAGAAGGAAAGGATATCATAGCTGCAGCACAAACAGGAACAGGAAAGACTGCGGCCTTTTTATTGCCCTTATTACATCGTTTATTAACCACACCTCATGTGGCAGGTGATATTAACGCTATGATTATTGTTCCTACGCGTGAATTGGCGATTCAAATTGCCGAAAGTATCGAAGGGCTTTCTTATTTCACCGATGTGAGTTCTATTGCTGTGTATGGTGGCGGGGATGGCAATTCGTTTACTGCCGAAAAAAAAGCACTTACTAGTGGAGTAGATATTGTGGTTTGTACTCCAGGAAGAATGATTGCTCATTTAAATATGGGCTATGTAAAATTAAAAGGTTTAAAATATTTAGTGTTAGATGAAGCAGATAGAATGTTAGATATGGGTTTTAATGATGACATTACTAAAATCACTACTTTTTTACCTGCGCAGCGTCAAAATTTATTATTTTCTGCTACGATGCCTTTAAAAATGAGGGCCTTAGCAAAAAAATTATTACATGATCCGGTAGAAATTAATATTGCTATTTCAAAACCACCCGATCAAATTATACAAAAAGCATTCATTGTATATGAAGCACAAAAAGTGCCTGTTATTATTGACATGCTTAGCTCTAAACGATTTACCAAAGTCATTGTTTTTTGTTCTAAAAAACAAAATGTAAAAACGTTGACTCTAAAATTAAAATCAGCTAAATTTTTAGTAGCTGAAATACATTCCGACTTAGATCAAAAAAGTCGCGAACAATATTTACAGGATTTTAGAAATCAAAAAATAAATATTTTAGTAGCTACGGATGTGTTAAGCCGAGGAATTGATATTGATGATATCGATTTAGTAATCAATTACGATGTGCCTAATGATGGCGAGGATTATATTCATCGTATTGGCAGAACAGCTCGTGCTGCTAGTTCTGGCACTGCTTTTACTTTAGTGGGTGAAAAAGAACAACGTAAGTGCGCCGATATTGAAGAGCTTCTTGGAACACCTATTTTAAAAGGTACTATCCCTTCGGAATTTGGACCTACTCCTAATTATACTCCAGGGTCAGGTAAGTCAAAAGGATTTTCCCGAAAATAATAAATGAACTTTTAACGATGCATATTTATAAGACAATGCATATTTATAAGAAATAACAACGCATAAAAGCGTAAATTTGCGCTTATGAAATCTACTATCTCCAGCACCCTACAAGAAAGATGTCAAGGCCTTTGTGAATTATGTTCTACCGATAGCGCTGCCAGCGCTTATGCGGTGAGTCCTAAAAACAATGATGTGATTGAAAATGAAGTGGCCCTTTGTGATCAATGCTTATCTATTTTAGAAGGAAAGGATGCAGGTAATCATTGGCAATGTTTAGCGGGGAGCATTTGGAATACCGAACCTAGTGTGTTGGCTTTAAGCTATCGTATTTTATATGGTTTAAAGGATCAAGATTGGGCGAATGAATTATTGACTTCGGTAGATTTTGAAGAATCAGTAGTGACTTGGGCGCTAAGTGCTTATCAAGTTCAAGCGGTCCATGTAGATAGTAATGGCACTGAATTACAAAATGGCGATACTGTGGTGCTAACACAAGTTTTAAATGTCAAAGGTGCTAATTTCATGGCCCCCAAGGGAACGGTGGTAAGAAAAATTAGATTAGTACCTGACAATCCAGAACAAATTGAAGGAAAAGTGAATGAGCAAACTATTGTGATCCTAACCAAGTTTGTTCGTAAATCTGCTTAAGCGAATTCGTAAAAGCGGATCCTGATATTTTTTAAAATATCTAATTCCTATAAATTTTCCAATTTAAAGTACCCTAAATGTAATGGGTCCTCTTCTGCTTCTGTGACAGGAGTTAATTGTATGCTGTAATTATTTTTAAATACAGGTGCTAATATTTCTTCAATGGTATAAATGTCATCTACGTCAATGCCGTATTTATCGTCCACATGTGAATTGGCTCCTTCAAAATGTGTGTGTTTAAAAAATGCAGTGTCTTTGGCTATTTTTAAAGCTTTACTTAATTCATCTGCAGCAATCACTAATTTATAATGAAACTCTTCAAATTCCCCTTTTTTATAACCCCCTAAGTTGATGAAATAAAGTTCGCCAGTGGGTTCTTGGCTTTTTTCAGCCTTTGGCGTAATAACTACTTGATAGCCATTAGCGTAGTTGACCTCTCTCCAACCATCTACATGAATTTTTCCTTTGGCTTCGGGCCAAAAGCTTTTAAAAGCTGGTATTAAATCCTTTAAGGCGGGTGCTATACCAAAAAACACATCATGTTGCTCGGTGTGACGGCCTTGAGGTTTGCATCCTAAAAGAACCATATATAGTTTCATTTCCATACGCTAAAATTACTTCATTTTTTTTATATTAATCCATTTCATTATTTATTAACTTACATAAAATTGTTCCTATGAAACGTTGTTATCAAGGCGACTCTCGAAGAAGCTTTTTAGTGAAGTCTTCTGCCGCTTTAGCATTTTATTTAACTCCTTCTTTATTAGCGAAAGCAGTGAATGTATCAACAGTGATGCCTCAACCTATCGCCAAGGAGAAATTAAAAATTACAATTAATAATAAAGTATTGGATTTGGAAATTGACCCACGTACTAGCTTATTAAATTTATTGCGTGAACAATTAGGTTTTACGGGCACCAAAAAAGGATGTGAGATGGGCCAATGTGGAGCTTGTATTGTGCATGTTGATGGTAAAAAAACAAACTCTTGTATATCACTAGCGTTAAGTAATAATAACAAGTCTATCACTACTGTTGAAGGATTAGCAAAAGGGGAAGAATTACATCCTATGCAAAAAGCGTTTTTAAAACACGATTCTTTTCAATGCGGATATTGCACCTCTGGTCAAATCATGTCTGCCATTGCTTGTGTGAGAGAAGGGCACACTAAATCTAGAAGCGAGATTAAGGATTTTATGTCAGGAAATATTTGCAGATGCGGAGCTTATCAAAATATTGTAGATGCGATTACTGAAGTTGCGACTTCAAAACAAAAAATTTAAAATTATCCAATTAAGTACTTTAATTACCTAATTATGTTAGACTCATTACATTCTTTGAATTTGTTAGCGGACGAGGAAAGAGTAGACGGCGCAGACAAAGTTTCTGGAAAATCAAAATACACAGCTGAGCATATCATTCCCAATATTGCTTATGGACTTTTTGTTTGCAGTACCATAGCTAAAGGAACCATTAAAAAATTAGATACTTCAAAAGCATTAGCGGCGCCCGGAGTATTAGATGTGATTTATTATGAAAACTGTCCTTCTGTTCCTGGATATATTTCAGATGCGGCACTTCGCCCAAAAAATACATCGGAATGGAAAGGATTTAAAGTGTTGTATGATAATCAAGTACGCTTTTTTGGACAACCAATTGCTTTATTATTAGCGGACTCTCTTGAAAATGCGAACGCCGCTTTAAGACTTGTAAAAGCAGAATATGAAGTAGCTCCTTTTGAAACTGATTTTAATAAAGCTCGTTTGGATGCTACCAAACTTACGAATACTCAAGTGTACAAAAGAGGGCAAGAAAAAATGTTTAAGGAAGCTCCCTTTTTTGTGGAAGGTGAATACAGTATTCCAATTGAAGTGCATAACCCCATGGAGATGCATGCTACCATTGCGATCTGGGAAGGAGATGATAAGTTGACTGTATACGATAAATCACAAGGTCCTAAAAGTACACAGTTTACGATCTCACGTACTTTTGGAATTCCAGACAAAAACGTTCGTGTCATTGTTGAAAATGTAGGAGGTGCTTTTGGGAATGCTTTAAGAAGTTGGCCAAATGTACCAGCGGCTTGTATTGCAGCTAAAAAATTAAATCGCCCCGTTAAAGTATTATTAACGCGTCCGCAAATGTTTACTTTAGTGGGTTATCGTCCTCATTCTTGGCAAAAAATTGGAGTAGGGGCAGATGCCACTGGAAAATTATTAGGCATTTCTCATGAAGCTATTAGTAATACATCACGTTATGAAGATTTTAGAGAAGGGATTGTGAATGTTTCTAAATTTTTATATACCTGTGAAAATGTGGATACTAAATACAGTTTATTGCCACTAGATGTTTCTACTCCCACTTGGATGCGCGGTCCTGGTGAAGCCACTGGAAGTTTTGGTTTAGAAACTGCATTAGATGAATTGGCGCATAAACTCAAAATGGACCCTATTGAATTAAGAAT
Organism: Chitinophagaceae bacterium; assembly: GCA_947372105.1. Classification (GTDB taxonomy): domain Bacteria; phylum Bacteroidota; class Bacteroidia; order Chitinophagales; family Chitinophagaceae; genus Sediminibacterium. The sequence continues at coordinate 5,935 of CANBSH010000059.1, read as the reverse complement.
TAAAAACTTTTCTGAAATTAATCAGGAAAATAAAATGCCTTTCTCTGCTAACTTCCTAAAAGATTGTTATCAATATGGCATGGATAAAATTGGCTGGAAAAATAGATCTATGATTCCTGGAAAAGTGAAAGAGAATGGTTGGTTAGTGGGGTATGGAATGGCGGTAGGTGTTTTTGGTGCAAATAAGGGTTCGGCATCAGTGCGTGCTGTATTTAATAAAGATGGTTCTTTAGTTTTAGAAAGTGCGGTGAGCGATATGGGTCCTGGAACACCCACTGCCATGACAAAAATTGCAGCTTCCGTTTTACAGATGTCAGCTCAAAAAATTAAATTCAAATTAGGAGATTCCGATTTACCTCCTGGCCCTACACAAGGTGGCTCAGGAACCACCTCTAGCTTAGGTTCTGCGGTAGATTTAATTTGTAATAACATCATCAAAGAGTTAAAAAAATTAGCTATTCAATTTGCTCCATCATTTAAAGCAATCACGGAAGATGCAATAGAAATTAAGAATGACTTAGTGCAATCGAAGACCGGTACTGAAAAAATTTCTTTACAAGAATTATTCCAATTAGCGGGCAAATCTAATATTGATCTTACCGTGACTTCCACAGGTAATGGGGCACAACCTTTAAAGTATGCAACGAATTCTTTTTCAGCCCATTTTGTGAAAGTTTTAGTACATCCTCAAAAAGGAACAATCGACATTCAACACATTGTTTCAACAGGAGATGCGGGTAAAATTATTAGTGAAAATACCGCTCGTAGTCAAATGTTAGGTGGTGTGGTTGGAGGAATTGGTATGGCGATGTCCGAACAAGTGGAATGGGATCATACATCAGGTCAAATTATTAATGCAAGCTTTGGTGGGTATCAAGTACCTCGTCATAAGAATATTCCTAATACAGATGTTTGGTTTGTGAATAAACCAGATCCATATATTAATTCTATAGGCGCTAAAGGGCTGGGTGAAATTGCTTTTATAGGATTAGCTGCAGCCATATCAAGTGCAGTATTTAATGCGACAGGCAAACGTGTTCGTGATTTACCTATTACCCCTCAAAAATTAGGGTTTAAAGCAGCGGTTTAAATTTATTTTGCACAATTAAATATTCATCGTAATTTTACGATGAATATGGGAACTACTAAAACAGAAGATTACTCCGTTAAGGAAATGAGCATATCTAAATATGCTAAAGCGTTTTCGCATCCAGCACGTATTGCTATTTTAAACGTATTATTAAAACGTCAATCTTGTATTTGCGGTGCTATTGTGGAGGAACTTCCTTTGTCTCAGTCTACAGTTTCACAACATTTAAAAGAATTAAAAAGTGCTGGGCTTATAAAGGGCGATATTGAAGGAGCTTCCGTATGCTATTGTATTGATGAGAAAGAGTGGAAAAAGGCACAACAACATATGAGTGATTTTTTTGAAAAATTCAATAGTACAAAAATGAAATGTTGTTAAAATGATATGTTGTATAAATGAAGTGTTATTAAATTGAGATCTTGTTAAAATAAAAGCCGCTTAAAATAAAAACTTGCTAAATAAATTGGTAGAAACCCTTTAAAATATATATTATGTCAACCGATGAACAACTAAAAGAAATTGTAAGAAAAAAATACAGTGAGATTGCCTTACAAGATAAAGAAACCAATATGTCGTCTTGTTGTGGAGCTGGGGGATGTTCCACTGATGTGTACAATATTATGTCTGAAGATTATACCACGTTAAGTGGTTACAATGCGGATGCTGACCTAGGTTTAGGATGTGGCTTACCTACTCAATTTGCGCAAATTAAAAAAGGAGATGTGGTAGTTGATCTAGGAAGTGGCGCAGGTAATGATTGTTTTATTGCCAGACATGAAACAGGCGAAACTGGAAAAGTAATTGGTATTGATTTTACCACTGCAATGGTGGACAAGGCAAGAGCCAACGCCGAAGTAAGAGGGTTTAATAATGTTGAATTTAGACAAGGAGATATTGAAGCAATGCCTATTACTTCTAATGTAGCTGATGTGATAGTGAGTAATTGTGTTTTAAATTTAGTGCCTAATAAAGATGGTGTTTTTAAAGAAATTTACAGAGTCTTAAAACCAGGAGGACATTTTAGTATTTCGGATGTGGTGTTGGTGGGAGCATTGCCTGAAGGCTTACGTAAGGATGCCGAAATGTATGCAGGATGCGTATCTGGAGCCATCCAAAAAGAAGTATATATGGAACTCATTCATGCCAATGGGTTTGAAGCTGTTGTAATTCAAAAAGAAAAAGCGATTGTGATACCGGATGATATATTAATCAATTATTTAACTCCTGCTCAAATCAATGACTTAAAAACTGGTAATACAGGCATTTTTAGTGTGACCGTATTTGCGAAAAAACCAATGACTGAAAATAAATGTGTACCAGGAGGAGGTTGTTGTTAATTTTTGAAACATAAAAAGATTATGAAGAAAGTACTTGTATTATGCACAGGCAATAGTTGTCGAAGTCAAATAGCTGAAGGATATTTAAAACATTTTGCTGGCGATAAAGCAACTATTTATAGTGCTGGGGTAGAAACACATGGGGTCAATCCAAAAGCGATTGAAACCATGAAAGCCGATGGAATTGATATCTCACAACATACTTCCAATAATATATTAGAATACCAAGGGGTCAATTTTGATTTTGTCATTACAGTTTGTGATAATGCGAAAGAACGTTGCCCTTTTTTCCCTAGCAATGCTGTCAAGTTACATTATAACTTTCCTGATCCCGCAAAAGCGATAGGATCTGAAGATGAAATAAAGCAATCATTTGCTTCTACTCGAGATATGATCAAAGAGTATTGCGAAAATTTTGTAAAAACAAATTTGTAGAACCCATCATTGTAAAGTGGAATCTTTAATTCCATTGTATTGCAAAATACAAACATGGGGTGTTTCCTATATTGGTAAGGTTATGCAATACATTGGAACCCAATAATACTGCATCTCCTGGATTTGCTTTTTGATGGTCATTTCCAATTTGCATTTCAGCATTACCTTCTAGCATTAATATGATTTCTTCATTTACATGAGTGTGAGGATCGTGACTTTTAAATCCTACATTAAGTTGTGTTACATGAATATCAAAACGGTTTAACATAGCAGTTGGTCGATCAAAAAATTGTCTTACACCCCCTTTATCATGAGGTTTAAAAGTGATATCATCCCAATGCGTGATAAAAGAGCCACCTGCTTTCACACCTCTTTCAATATTCATAGATGAATTTGCTTGGTAACTCATTTCGTATATTTCGAGGGGGCCGTCTTCTTTATTAGCAATGTTTAAGATATCGTTTGGCAAAACACATACTACAGATCCTCTGTTTAATGTGGTGATTTTTTGATCATTTAATTGAATAGTAGCCAATCCGCTTTTAACGATATAAAATCGCTCTACTTCTTTTGATTTTTTGATATTTATTTTTTGATGACTAGGCACTCTCATTCCCTTCATGGTGTGTTTATTTAAAACACCCCCTTTGCCATCAAATAGGGTACTAGATTGAATTTTAGTAGCGGTTGAATTGGCGGCTAAATTCCATTTAAAAACTTGTGAGGGTAAGGGAGATTCTTGAGCATTTAAAGCACTCCATATTACCAATGTCAATAAAGTGAGCATTTTTTTCATAAGGCAAAAATTTAAACATTCGTTCACACTAAAGTCATCTTCATTATACTTAATATGTCGTACTTTAGGCTTCTTAAAAATACAATTAAGAAGATGAAAAAACAAATTACAATTTTATTCATATTAGTCATTTCAATGACTACTCAAGCTCAATTAATTCCAGCTTCTGTTACTTTACCTAATGGTTGGAAACTAAGCCCAGTAGGGAAGTCTTTCCCATTGGGGGATTTGCCTTTAAATATTGCAGTAAGTAAATCAGGTACATGGATGGCCGTGACTAATAATGGATATAGTACTCAAACCATTCAGCTTATTCAAACTGCAACTCAAAAAGTAGTGGACTCCATTGTCATTGGAAAATCATTTTATGGTTTACAATTTTCATCCGATGAAAAATATTTATATGCAGCTGGGGGTCACGATAATATTATTATTAAATATGCTTTATTAGGCGGGCATTTAATCAATAAAGATACTTTTGAATTAGGAAAAGCATGGCCTAATGCCATTGGGCCTTCTGGAATTTGTTTGGATGAAAAAAGAAACCTTTTATATGTAGTGACAAGAGAGGATAAACGATTATATGTATTAGATCTTCTTACAAAAAAAGTGATCAAATATTTTGGATTAGACGCTGAAGCATTTAGTTGTATTATGAGTCCTGATAGCAAAAAATTATACGTTTCTTGTTGGGGTTGTGATAAAGTAAACACCTTGGATCTTGCGACACAAACATGGGATGCTCCAATTACGGTGGGAGATAATCCTAATGAAATGTTAGTATCACCTGATGGCAAATATTTATATGTATGTAATGCTAATGATAATAGTGTTTCCGTGATTGATACTAAAACGAAACACGTCATTGAAACCTTAGATGCTGCTTTGTATCCTAATTCTCCCAGTGGTTCTACCACCAACAGTATTTGCTTAGATGCGATACACAAAAAATTATTCATTGCGAATGCTGACAATAATTGTATTGCCGTTTTTGATGTTGAACATCCGGGTCAAAGTGAAGCCAAAGGATTTATTCCGGTGGGATGGTATCCTACTTCAGTAAGATTCATTAAGAATCAACTTTGGGTGGCTAATGGCAAAGGATTTACTTCTAAAGCGAATCCATATGGTCCTTCACCTGTTCGCAAAAAAGAAGAAGTCATTAGTCATGGCGCTTCTTTTAAGCCAGGCTCGCAAGTGGAATATATTGGAGGTTTATTTAGAGGGACGATGAGTGTTATTAATGTTCCTTCCGAAAAAATATTGGCAACCTACACCAAAGCAGTATACTCTAATGTGCCTTACTCTATTGCAAAAACTTTGAATGCAGATACAACTGCTCCTGGGTTTCCTATACCTATGACCTTAAAACAAAAATCTCCCATTAAATATGTTTTTTATGTGATCAAAGAAAATCGCACTTATGATCAAGTGCTAGCAGATATGCCCGGAGGCAATGGGGATACGAGTTTACTTTTATTTGGTAAAAAAATTACACCCAACCAACATCAAATTGCTTCTTCCTTTGTTTTGTTAGATAATTTTTATGTGAATGCTGAAGTGAGTGCTGTTGGACATAATTGGACTATGGGTGGTTATGCGACCGATTATTTAGTAAAAACCTGGCCAACAAGTTATAGTGGCCGTGGTGGCACTTATGGTGGGGAAGGTGAAAGAGAAATTGCTAATAATAAAAATGGTTTCTTATGGGATCAATGTAATAGATACGGTGTTTCTTATAGATCTTATGGGGAATTTGTTTCTGGAAATAAACCGTCTGTATCCATTTTAAAAGATCATTATTCTACCAAATACCCTAGTTATAATTTAAATATTACAGATGTTTCTAGAGTTCAAATTTGGAAAAAAGAATTTGATTCATTGGTTGCTAACAATAAACTTCCTCAGTTTAATACAGTTCGTTTAGGAAATGATCATACCGAAGGTTTAAAAATAGGAAGACCTACTCCTTATGCGCATGTTGCTGATAATGATCATGCGGTGGGATTGTTTGTTGAAGCATTATCCAAAAGTCCTATTTGGAATGAGACTGTTGTTTTTATTGTTGAAGACGATGCACAAAATGGCTCAGACCATGTGGATGCGCATAGAAGCCCGGCATATGTGGCTGGCGGCTTTGTAAAACGTAATATGGTAGATCATACTACTTATACTACGGCTGGCATATTAAGAACTATGGAGTTAATTTTAGGCGTGCCTCCTATGACACAATATGATGCTGCTGCCACTCCATTGTGGCGTTGTTTTGATAATAAA
>CANBSH010000058.1 GCA_947372105.1 Chitinophagaceae bacterium | reverse complement strand
TAGAAAAGAAAGAGTTAGAATTAAACAAACAAAAGGTAGACATTCACGATTTAATTCATAGCGTATTGGACAGCTTTAAACTTCAGTTGGAGGGAAAGCCTTCTAGTATCAATTATAATTTAAGAGCCTCTATATTTGAAGCTAATGTAGATGAGGAGCATGTTATACATGTGTTGTCTAATTTAATAGATAATGCTATTAAATATTCGAAAGAGTCTATTGATATTTTAATTACAACCAGTAATGTGAATAATAAAATTGTCATTGCTATTGAAGATAACGGGATTGGTATGAGTAGTGATACTAGTAAACATATCTTCGAGAAATTTTATCGAGCACATTCGGGCAATATACATAACGTAAAAGGCTTTGGTTTAGGAATGAGTTATGTGAAGTGGGTCGTAGAAATGCACAAAGGCAACATCAAGGTACAAAGTGAGCTAGATCATGGTACTACTATCGAAGTGAGTCTTCCTTTAGTGTAGTAAATTTAAAAAAGCAACCGTCACCGTAGCTTAAAAAGCGGTAGCCATTCTCAATTGCATGTTGGTAAATATTTTTCCAGTCATCGCCTGTAATAGCCGCAATAATTAATAGTAAGGTAGATTTAGGTTGATGAAAATTGGTAATCAATCCTTGAATGAGTTGAAAGCGATATCCTGGAACAATCATTAATTGTGTTTTAAAAATGAGTTGTTCTAATTGGTTATTTTCCATCCATTGTAATAAAAAATGGAGTACCTCTTTTTTACTAAGGTTTTCATTCTTTAATTGATAAGCGTCCCATTGTAAAAGTTCAATAGCATTTGGATTCATGGGAGACTGCATCAGTTTTAATCCTAACCAGTACAAAGATTCAATGGTTCTAAGCGTCGTTGTCCCTACAGCAATAATACTATTATTTGTTTCTGCTAAATAAGCAATAGTTAATTTAGTGACGTCTACGAATTCAGCATGCATCACATGCTCGTTGATGTTTTCGGTTTTAACAGGCATGAAAGTGCCAGCACCAACATGCAAAGTGATAAATTTTTCATCTATCCCTTTGTCTTTTATTTTTTGTAATAAGGGTTCGCTAAAATGTAAGCCAGCTGTAGGTGCTGCTACAGATCCTTCTTGAGTGGCATAAGTAGTTTGATATCTTTCTTTGTCCGACTCATTCGCCTCTCTTTCAATATAAGGGGGTAATGGAATTTGTCCAATACTTTGTAAGATCTCTGAAAAACTAACTTGATTGTTGTCCCAAGTAAATTCAATTTCAAATTTTCCGTTATCTTGTTTTATTTTTTTCGCTTTGAAATGTAGGATGTGATCATTCCAATAAATTTTTTTTTCTAAAAATTCTTCTTTCCATTTTTTAGCACTTCCAACTAAACAAGTCCATTGCACTTTTCCTTGTGCTTGCATAGCGATGTTGACAGGACTAAATGCAAGTGTAGGTTCTAGACAAAATATTTCAATGAAGCTTGTTGCATTATGATTTATCGAGTTTGATTTTTTTTCAAATAAAATTCTTGCAGCAATGACTTTACTATTATTAAAAAACAAACAACTCTGTTGGGGTATAAATTGCTCAATGGAAGCGTATGTACTTTCTGCTTCTATGTTTTGTTTCCATATCAATAATTTGCTTTCGTCACGTTTTAAGAGTGGACTGAATGCAATACGATCCAAAGGTAATTCGTAATCAAAATCATTGATGGGTATCAAAATCGGCTGTTCCATGGGGGCAAAGGTACATTTTGCCTTGATTCTGAACCATTTTAACCAGTTATACACCTAAAAAACAGGGTTTTCCACAGGCATTCACATCCATTTTGGTACTAAACGATTAAAAAACACATCTTTCTCTTTACTGCATTGACTTTCAGGCTGGTTTATTACTTGTGGAAAACTAGATAGGCCTATTTAGACGTAGAAAGTGGTAAAAAGTGTTATTTTGTGTGAACAAGTGGTAAAAATCACTCTAATTATTAACAATGAAAGGCTTTCACGGAGAATATCAATCAACTATCGACGCTAAAGGGCGCTTCCATTTGCCGGGCAGTTTGAAAAAACAGCTGGTAGAAGGGGAGAATCGCTTTATTGTAAGTAGAGGGTTTGAAAAGTGCTTGACACTTTATCCATTGAATAGCTGGCAAGTGATATTAGATAAGATTAGCCAATTGAACGATTTCGATCCCAAAGTGAGACAGTTTCGTCGTCAATTTTTAGGAGGTGCCACTGAAGTGGAATTAGATGCGGCAGGCCGTATTTTATTACCACCCACTTTACGTGAGTTTGCCTTACCTGGAAAAGAGATTGTGTTAGCTGCAGCTTTAGATCGTTTCGAAATATGGGATGCAAGTAAGTACAAACAGCTCTTTGAGGATTTCTCTGCAGATGAATTTAGTAATCTAGCGCAGGAAGTAATGGCCGGAATTAAAAAACAAGATTAAGGAAACTAATGATGACAAACCCTACATCAAACATTCCTTCTTCTGAATATCATATTCCTGTCTTATTTCACGAAACCATTGAACATTTAAATATTATACCTGATGGTATATATGTAGATGCCACTTTTGGTGGAGGAGGACATAGTAGAGGCATTTTATCAAAATTAGGACCTAAAGGAAAATTGGTTGCTTTTGACCAAGATGCAGATGCTAAAAATAATCTTCCTGCGGATGATCGTTTGGTTTTTATACCTGAAAATTTCAGGTACTTGCAACGATTCCTTCGTTTACATAAAATCGAAAAAGTAGATGGTGTATTAGCTGACCTTGGAGTGAGCAGCCATCAATTTGATGAAGGTTCAAGAGGCTTTTCCATTCGTTTTGAAGGCCCTTTTGATATGCGAATGGATCAACGTCAGTCTAAAACGGCGGCGCAAGTAATTGAGACCTATGATGAAACATCCTTGCATAAAATGTTTGAACAATATGGTGAAGTGACTAATTCAAAAACACTCGCTAAACATATTGTCAATCAACGCAAGCATTTAAAAATTCAAACGGTGCAAGATTTTAAATCTCTAATCGCACCTGCAGTCAAAGGAAATCCGAATAAATATTGGGCACAAGTTTTTCAAGCCATTCGAATTGAAGTGAATGCTGAAATGGAAGCATTGCAAGAGTTTCTGCAACAGTTAACGCCTGTTGTAAAAACGGGAGGGAGAGCGGTGATTATTACTTTCCATTCCATTGAAGATAGAATTGTGAAAAACGCATTTAAAGTGCCCGAAGATCAAGAGGATCCGTTCAATCCTTTTCTTTCTATCCAGAAAGAAAAATTTTGGAAGAACATTACTAAAAAACCAGTAGTGGCTTCTGAAAAAGAAATGAAAGAAAACAATCGAAGCAGAAGCGCAAAATTGCGCGCTGCGGAAAGATTATAAGTAGTATGTCCGTACCCGTAAATCCTAACCCAAAGGGTGCTATCAAAAGCATCCTTAACTATCAATGGATAGTCATGAACATTAGTTTCTTTTTGTTCTTGGCACTCTTAGCAATCCTCTACATTGCTAACGGGCATCTTACCGACAAAACCATCCGAAAAATAAATAGTACGCAACGTGAATTAAAAGAGTTGCAATTTGAATACAAGACTGTAAAGTCAGATTTAATGCGTCGTACTAGAGCCATAGAGATACAAAATGGAGTTGCTCCATATGGTTTAATGGTTTCCAAAGAAATGCCTATGCGCTTGGTCTTAGAAAGAAAAATTACTTCCACTCAAAATACTGCTCAATAATGGACGTAAAACGCGACATATTATGGAGAGTTTATTTAAGCTACATTCTAGTGATTCTAGCTTGTATTGCTATTTTAGGAAAAGCCTTTTATATCCAACAAGTGCAAGGAAAATATTGGAGAGGATTAAGTGATAGTTTACATCAAAGAATTGTAGACATACCTGCTGCAAGAGGAACTATTTATAGTGAAGATGGACAAATGTTGAGTACTAATATTCCGCAATTTGATATATACATCGATTTTAGAGTAGAACCATTGCATGAGAAAAATGGTAAAATGTTCAGAGAAAATATTGATTCTTTGAGTATTTGCTTATCTGGATTATTTAAAGATCAATCAGCAGAGTGGTATAAAAATAATCTTACCAAAGCTTTTGAAGCCAGTGAAGGAAATTATGAATTACGTAAAAAAATAAGCTATCCTGATTACTTATTATTAGCAAAATTTCCTCTTTTTAGATTCGGAAGATATAAGAGTGGAATGATTGCTCAGGAAAAAAACTTTAGATTGAATCCTTATGAAAACATTGGCTATCGTACCATAGGTTTAGCAAGAGATGAAAATAAAGTAGGCTTAGAAAAGTCATATGATACGGTTTTGAGTGGTCGTAATGGAAGGCAGTTGGTTCGAGCTATTGCAGGCGGAGTAACGGTTCCCGTTCAAGAAGGTGAATTTGAAATTGCCCCTGAAACAGGAAAGGATATTGTGAGTACCATTGATGTATTTATTCAGGAAGTAGCTGAAAATGCACTTATGAAAATGATGATTCAGCAAGACGCTAGATCTGGTGTGGCTATGGTGATGGAAGTAAAGACAGGAAAAATAAAAGCGATTGCTAATTTAGGAAAAGTAGGGGAAGGAAAATATGCTGAAGATTTAAATTATGCTACAAGAGCTACCGAGCCTGGTTCTACCTTTAAATTGGTGACCCTTTTATCTGCATTAGATGAAGGTAAGGTCACATTAGATTCTAAAGTAAATTTAGAAGGAGGGTTATGGGCTTATGCAGGTAGAAATATCAAAGATGCGGAAGCACATGGTAAGCATGAAGCAACTGTACTAGAAGCATTTGAAGAAAGCTCTAATGTTGGTATGGCTAAGATTGCATTGAATAGTTTTTCTAATAATGTAAATCAATATTATAAACATTTATCTCGATTAAGATTAGATTCAACTTCGGGCATTGATTTAATGGGTGAGGGTCGTCCACAAGTAACTAAACCAGGCGATCCATTATTTGGCCCTACTACTTTGCCTTGGATGGCATTTGGTTATAATATTGCGATAGCCCCTATTCAAACTTTAACATTATATAATAGTATAGCGAATGATGGCACTATGATGCGACCCTATTTGGTTAATGCTATTAAAGAAGAAGGGAAAGTTTTAAGATCTTTTTCTCCAAAGGCCTATCCTGTAAAAGTATGTTCAGCAAATACGATTCGCGATTTGCATATTGCTTTAGAAGGAGTTTGTACCAATGGAACTGCAAAAAAATTATTTGTAAACAGTTTATATAAAGTAGGGGGTAAAACAGGAACGGCATTAGTCGCTGATGGAAACAAAGGATATGCAGAAAGTATTTTTCAATCTTCATTTATAGGTTATTTCCCTGCTGACAATCCACAATATACTTGTGCGGTTATTATTATTAATCATCCTCATCAACCTAATCATTTTGGCGCATCTGTTGCTGGCCCTGTTTTTAAAGAAATAGCTGACAGACTTTACTCTACCTATATTCAAAATAAATTAAATGTAGTTCCTTCCTTCAATATAAAGGATAGTCAAGCATATAATTATGCAGTGTCTAAAATTTCCTTACAAAAAATTGCAAAACAGTTATCTATTTCTTATCAAGATTCCTCTGCAAATAATGCAGACTGGGTGAAAGTAAGTGGTGCTGGCAAGAATGCAATGGTGCGTCAACAAGTAGTATCAGATAGTACAATGCCGGACATCAGCGGTTTAAAATTGCAAGATGCATTATGGATGTGTGAGAAAAAAGGGTTGATAGTTAAATGTGTTGGAAAAGGAAAAGTTGTAAAACAAAGTATTGCACAAGGAGCTTATATCCAAAAAGGACAACAAATTCAAATTGAATTAAATTAATGAAATTATTACAAGACATATTATTTGGTGTTTCCTTAAGAGAGGTAGTTGGAAGTACGCAACTATCTATTAAGGATATCCAAATTGATTCTCGTAAAGTTCAAGAAGGTTCTGTTTTTGTTGCCATTAAAGGAATTCAAGCTGATGGGCATGAATTTATAGCAACTGCTATTCAAAAAGGGGCTGTCGCTATTGTATGTGAGCAATTACCCTCTTCTTTACAAGATGGTGTTGTATTTATAGTCGTAGCAAATGCACAAGAATCGGTAGCGGTTATGGCGCATCATTTTTATGATAACCCTTCTACGCAAATAAAATTAGTAGGTGTAACCGGAACCAACGGGAAAACAACTGTTGCTACTTTGTTATTTAAATTATTTAAAGGGTTAGGATATACATGTGGATTGATAAGCACAGTAGAAAATCATATTGGAGATACGATAGTTCCAGCAACTCATACAACACCCGATCCCATTCAATTAAATGCATTATTGCAAAAAATGGTTCAAGCAGGTTGTACGCATGTTTTCATGGAAGTAAGTAGCCATGCGATTCATCAGCATCGTATTACAGGGTTGCAATTTGTGGGCGCTGCTTTTACTAATATTACCCATGATCATTTAGATTATCATAAAACATTTGAAGCTTATTTAGAAGCTAAAAAAGCATTTTTTGACGCTTTACCAAGTAGTGCATTTGCATTATCCAATTTGGATGATAAAAATGGAGCTCAAATGTTATTGGATACTAAAGCAAAGAAATTAACCTATGCTTTACATGCACCCTCTAATTACAAAGGAAAAATTTTAGAAAATCAATTAAATGGATTGGTTTTATTGGTGAATGAAATGGAAGTGCATTGTCGTTTAATAGGAACTTTTAATGCTTATAATTTTTTGGCAGTGTATGGTATTGCCATCCAATTAGGAGAAACTTCCGAAGCGGTGTTGACGGTATTAAGTGCGTTGACTGGTGCAGAGGGACGTTTTGATTATATCATAAGTGCAGATCAAATTATTGGCATTGTGGATTACGCTCATACACCAGACGCTTTAGAGAATGTGTTAACTACCATTGCTAAACTAAGAAAAGGCAATGAGCAAGTAATTACGGTGGTAGGTTGTGGTGGTGATAGAGATAAAACCAAACGTCCAATTATGGCGCAGGTGGCTTGTGATTTAAGTACCAAAGTATTTTTAACCAGCGACAATCCAAGATCCGAAGATCCTAATGATATAATTAAAGACATGGAACAAGGCTTGAGCAGTTCTGCAAAAAGAAAATACATCAATATAGTTGACCGTAAGGAAGCCATTAAAGCGGCAGTGAGTTTTGCGCAACCAGGTGATATTATTTTGGTGGCAGGGAAAGGGCATGAAAAATACCAAGAAATCAAAGGAATTAAACATGATTTTGATGACAAGAAAATTATACAAGAATTATTTAATGATTTAGCCAAATAAACCTCCTATGCTGTATCAATTATTTTCATGGTTAGATAAAACTTTTAATATCCCTGGATTAGGGGCATTTCAGTTTTTAACATTCCGAATAGCAATGGCTATTTTACTTTCCTTGTTTATTGCAACAGTGTATGGTAAAAAAATGATCTTGTTTTTGCAAAGAAAACAAATAGGTGAAACAGTAAGAGAATTAGGATTGGCAGGAGAACAACAAAAAAAGGGTACTCCAACAATGGGAGGCATCATCATTCTTTTGAGTATTTTGATTCCCACTTTATTATTTGCCAATTTGGACAAAGTGTATATCCGCTTAATGATATTATGTACAGTTTGGTTAGGAGCCATTGGATTTTTAGATGATTATTTTAAAATCAAAGCTCGTAAGGATGCACAAAACAAAGGAGAGTCGTATAAAAAACAAAATAGTGACGGATTAGCTGGGGTATCTAAAATTATTGGTCAAGTAGGATTAGGAATCATTATTGGAGTGACTTTGTATTTTAGTAATGCAGTAACGGTTGAGCGTGAAATAGTATCAGCAAGTATTTCTGGAAGTTTAGCAAAAGGGGAAAGAGTGGCTCCTGGTGCCGATGTTGTTATTCATAAAATCAATGGAGTGGACAGAAGATTTGTAAAAGTAAAAACGCCTATCACGACTATTCCTTTTGTAAAAAATCATGAGTTTAATTATAGCAAGTTAATTACTTGGATGGGACCAGGTGCCGAAAAATATACTTGGATTATTTATATTCTTATTGTCACATTTATTATCACTGCTGTTTCTAATGGAGCAAATATTACAGACGGATTAGATGGTTTGGCTGCAGGAGTAAGTGCCATCATAGGTGCCGCATTAGGTATTTTTATTTATGTTAGCGGTAACTATGTGTTCGCTGATTATTTAAACGTAATGTATATTCCCAACTTGGGGGAGCTTTCCATTTTTGTAGGGGCTTTTGTAGGAGCTTGTATTGGATTTTTATGGTACAATGCTTATCCAGCGCAAGTATTCATGGGGGATACCGGAAGTTTGGCCTTAGGGGGCATCATTGCATCTCTTGCCATTATTGTAAGAAAAGAATTATTAATACCTATTTTTTGCGGTGTTTTTTTAGTTGAAAATTTAAGTGTAATCATGCAAGTTGCTTATTTCAAGTATACCCGAAAAAAATATGGAGAAGGCCGAAGAATATTTTTAATGAGTCCCTTACATCATCATTATCAAAAAAAGGGGTTCCATGAAAGTAAAATTGCTGTTCGTTTTTGGATTGTGACCATCTTATTAGTAGTGGCTTCTATATTAACCTTAAAAACTCGATAAAAATTGGCGCATAAATTAGTCATATTAGGGGCAGGAGAGAGTGGAGTAGGCACTGCTTTATTAGCTAAACAAAAAGGCTATGAAGTATTTGTGTCCGATGCAAGCGCTATTAAGCCCGTATTTCTAAAGGAGTTAGAAGACAATGCAATTGAATTTGAATCGGGTTCACATAATGTAGAAAGAATTTTGAATGCTGATGAAGTTATGAAGAGTCCCGGTATTCCAGAAAAAAATGAATTAGTTAAAGCCATTCGTGCCAAAGGAATTCCCGTTATTAGTGAAATAGAATTTGGCTACAGATATAAAGGCACTAGTAAAATTGCAGCCATCACTGGAAGTAATGGCAAAAGCACCACTACTGCATTGTTATATCATATTTGTCAAGTGGCAGCACAGGATGTAGCGATGGTAGGGAATATAGGATATTCATTTGCACGTCAAGTGGCTATGGATCCTAAAGACTTATATGTCATTGAGGTAAGTTCTTTTCAATTAGATGACATTGTTTATTTCAAACCAGATATCGCCATTTTATTAAACATTTCAGAAGACCATTTAGATAGGTATAATTATCAGTTTGAGAATTATATCAAAAGCAAATTTAGAATCATCGAAAATCAAACTGCACAAGACTATTTCATTTATTGTATAGATGATGAAGTCATTGTAAAACATCTAGAACTACTAACTACTAATACTAACCCATTACCATTTTCTATGAAACAAGAAGTAAAAAAAGGAGGCTACATCAAAAACGATCAAATGATGTTGAAAATCCAAGAAGAACGTGTTACTATGAGCATTTATGATTTTGCTTTGAAAGGCAAACACAATGCTTACAATTCTATGGCAGCTAGCATTGCAGCTACTACATTAGGAATTAGAAAGGAAAAAATTCGCGAGGCAGTGAGTAATTTTCACAGCTTAGAACACAGAATGGAATTTGTTGCAACTGTTCGTGGCGTTGACTTTGTCAATGATAGTAAAGCAACGAATGTAAATAGTACCTGGTATGCTTTAGAAAGCATGCAAAAATCAACTGTCTTAATATTAGGCGGTATTGATAAAGGAAATGACTATGCATTAATTGCTGAATTAGTGAAAGACAAGGTAAAAGCAATTGTTTGCATGGGAACTGACAATCAAAAAATTGTTGATTTTTTTAAAGATATCGTGCCTGTGATTGTGGAAGCTGATAGTGCTAAAAAAGCAGTAACTGCTTCTTTCAAATTGGCAGAAAAAGGGGACGTAGTATTGTTGAGTCCTGCTTGTGCAAGTTTTGATTTATTTAAAAATTACGAAGACAGAGGAGCACAATTTAAAGAGTCTGTAAAAGAACTATAATCATGTTTAACGAAACCACGGATAAATTGTTTTCTCAAATGCCTTCTATAGGAGGCATGAAAGAACATTTAGATCAAAGAACCAGAGGCGATAAATACATATGGGGGTTAGTCATTGTATTGTCGTTAATATCTATATTGGTCGTATATAGTGCTACTGGTTCTTTGGCATATAAAATGTATCGTGGAAATACGAGTGTGTATTTGTTTAAGCAAGTGATATTTACTTTAATTGGTTTAGTAGTCATTTTTGGATTGCATAGAGTTAATTATACAGTCTTTTCAAGAATAGCTACTATTCTTTTCATGCTTTCTATCCCTTTATTAATTTATACTTTATTTTTTGGTGCAAAAATAAATGAGGGAAGCAGATGGATCCGTCTTCCAATAATTAATCTGACAATTCAGACTAGTGATTTAGCCAAGTTGGCTTTATTTATGTATATCTCTCGCATGCTAAGTAAAAAACAGGAAGTGATAAAGGATTTTAAAAAAGGATTCTTGCCTGTAATCATTCCTGTTTTTATTATTTGCGGATTAATTATGCCTGCAAATTTATCGAATGCTTTATTAACGGGTGCGACCTCTTTATTGTTAATGTTTATTGGAAGAGTGAGCTTTAAACATATTCTATTAACCATTGGGGTGGCAATGATTCCGGTAGTTATCATTATAAGTGTGGCCATGGCTACACATCAAAAAGGGGTGCCCGTAGATAAACCAGCAGTCGCTGAAAAAATGAAAGGATTTGGGCGATTTGGTACTTGGGTAAGTAGAGTACAAGATTTTATGTATGCGAATGAAAAAGAAGTGCCGTATCAAGTACAACAAGCTAAAATTGCAATTGCAAATGGCGGTATATTTTTTGGATTAGGTCCAGGAAATAGTAGACAAAGAAATTTTTTACCACAAGCTTATAACGATTTCATTTATGCTGTGATTATAGAAGAGTATGGATTAATAGGCGCTGCCTTTATCATATTTATTTATTTAGTTTTTTTATTTAGATGTATCCGAATTTTTAGAAGGTGCCCTTATGCTTTTGGAGCTTTTATGGCATTGGGATTGAGCTTTACATTAATCATTCAAGCGGTTGCTAACATGGCGGTGAATGTAAACTTGGTTCCTGTAACGGGAGTTACTTTACCCTTGGTGAGTATGGGCGGAAGTTCTTACATATTTACTTGTTGTTCTATAGGATTGATATTAAGTGTGGCAAGAAATGTAGAGCAGCTAGAAGGGAAGGCTCCGGAAGAAACAGAAATTGAATTACCTGATGAAGAAAATAGTCAAATAGAAAATGGGACAACAGCCATCGCATAAAATAATTAGAATCATCATCGCTGGTGGTGGCACAGGAGGTCATATCTTCCCGGCAATAGCGGTGGCGAATGCTATTCAAGCATTACAGCCTGAAGCAGTTATTTTATTTGTAGGTGCGAAAGGTAAAATGGAAATGGAAAAAGTGCCGCAAGCGGGTTATGCTATTAAAGGCTTAACCATTGCAGGTTTAAATAGATCTAATTGGTTCAAAAATTGGAGCTTACCTTTTAAATTATTGAAAAGTTATTTTGAAGTAAAATCAATTTTTAAATCTTTTCAACCTAATGCGGTATTTGGAGTAGGAGGGTATTCTAGTTTCCCTGTTTTAAAATATGC
>CANBSH010000057.1 GCA_947372105.1 Chitinophagaceae bacterium | reverse complement strand
CAAAAAATATTTTACAGTCGGAAGATTTCATATACGAAGTACAAAAATATTATAACTATATTTTTATTTATCAGTTTGCAATAAAAAATGCAAAAAAAAGCAATGATAAACTTTTAAAAATATTAAGATCAGAATTGAAATAGTCTTTTCAAGGGTTTTCATTAACTTCAAACCATGAAACAATTCATTCTTACAATCTGTATTTTAACTAGTATTCACTGTATTGCACAAAACAATACTAACAACTTCGTTTATTACGGCAGAACTACTGGGAAATTGCCTGCTTTATCCTACGGCATGGGTGAAGACCGCCTAGGAGGTGCTAAGATGGGCTATATTGATACCAATGTATTGTTGAAGATAGTAGATTCAGTGAAGGATATGTATACCGTTCAATTATCAAAATTTCATAGTGCGCTAATTGAAAAATCATACGTTAAGCCTGATTCATCATCTCCCATAAAAAAACCTTATCATTTAACTGGTTCATTTATTTCAAAAGGGGATTCTTTATTTGATTACGTCAACATATATATGGACGAAAAACTTCCTTACAAGTCTTGGATGGAAATTAACCCTAGTAAAATTATGGTTGATATTTACGGAGTTCAAAGTAATACCAACTGGATTACACAACTAAGTTCACTTAAAGAAGTCAAAAACGTTTATTACAACCAAGTGGAAGATGACATTGTTAGAGTTACCATTGAATTAAAACATGCACAACATTGGGGTTATTCCATTTCCTACAAGGAAAAATTATTAAGTGTTAGAATAAAACGCCAACCCGTTAAGTTAGATATTCGAAAAATGGTGATTGCTATTGATGCGGGTCACGGGGGTAGCAACAGTGGAACATCAGGTATTAAATTAAAAGCATCTGAAAAAGAACAAACCCTTCTTTTTGCAAAAGCACTTGAAAAATCCTTGAAAAAAATAGGGGTCAAGAATATCATCATGACGCGACAATCCGATACAAGCTTTGATAATAAGGATCGTATTTTATGGTTGCAACAACAAAACCCCGATTTTGAAATTTCATTGCACTTAAACTCTAGTTCAAAAGAAACAATTAAAGGGGTAAGTACTTATTATAAACATATTGGGTTTAGACCTTTAACTACAAGCATTTTAAAGCGTATGCTTGAATTAAAACTAGATGAGTTTGGAAACATAGGTCATTTCAATTTTGCTTTGAACGCACCCACTGATTTTCCTAATTGCTTAGTTGAAATTGCGTTCCTAAGTAACGAGGAAGACGAAAAAAGAATCGTGAAACCTAGTTTTCATAATCAAGTTGCCGGTAAAATCCAATTAGGGATTATTGATTGGTTGAATTTTATGAAATAAATGAATAATTTTTTATTTCATAAAATTTAAATATGAAAGATCTACGTTACCCTATTGGAAATTTTGAATTCAAACCTTTTAGCAATGAGTTTAAAAATGAATGGTTGCATGAAATGAAAAGTATGCCAGGCAATTTAGACTTGGTAACTAAAAATTTGAGTAAACAGCAATTAGATACACCTTACAGAGAAGGTGGCTGGTCTGTACTTCAAGTGGTACACCATTTAGCCGATAGTCATATGAATGCTTTTATTGTGTTTAAATTAGCCTTAACTGAAGAAATTCCTACTATCAAAGATTACAGTGAACATGATTGGTCATTTACAGCCGATGTGTTGCATACTCCTATAAGTGTTTCAATTACGTTATTAGATGCGTTACATCAAAGATGGACAGACCTATTGTCTAGTTTAACCGAAGAGCAATGGCAAAAGAAATTTTATCACCCTACTCACAATGTGCAAATTAGTTTATGGGACTTTTTTGCAATATACACATGGCATGGTAAGCATCATATTGCCCATATTACACAGCTTGGAGAAACAGAAGGTTGGTAAAATTAGGAATTCCTTTATAGTTGAATTCAAGCCTGAATAATTAGAGGTGATTGAGAGAAATTAAATGCCATGATAAGACCCATTTTGGGTTAAAAAGAGCTTAAGGGCCAGTTAAAACCTACCTCTAGGAAAAAAATTACTGAATTTCTAATGGGTAATGGCTTTAAAGCTACCATTTGTTAGTATTATTGCATGAAATATTGCATTATGGGCGTTTTATCAAACCTAGGCATCAACACATCAATAATTCATGTCAATAATTCAAGTGATGAATTAATCAAGTTAGCACTAGAGACAGATGAAAGTTCGGCTCTATCAGATACGGAGGCTTTGATGGTTTATTCTGGTAAAAAAACAGGCCGTAGTCCAAAAGACAAAAGAATTGTTTTAGAAGAAAGCACCAAGGAAAATATAAATTGGGGTGAAGTTAATCAACCAATTGACGCTGCGTCTTTTGAACAATCAAAAGTAAATGCAATTCATTTTTTCAATCAATGCAAGGAACTATTTGTAGTAGATGGTTATGCCGTTTGGGATAAAGAGAATAGAATTAAAGTTAGAATTATTTGTACAAAAGCATACCATGCATTGTTTATGTTTAATATGCTTATTAGACCTTCTCAACAAGAATTAGAAACTTTTGGGACCCCTGATTATATTCTTTACAATGCAGGTGCCACCGTGGCAGACCTTTCAATTAAAGGCATTACATCAAATACTTCAATCCAATTATCTTTTGAAAAAAGAGAAATTTTAATTTTTGGAACAGAATATGCAGGCGAGATGAAAAAAGCTATTTTTTCATTGCTGAATTACCTCATGCCATTGAAGCAAAATTTATCTATGCACTGTTCGGCTAATGAATCTGATAAAGGAGAAGTAAGTTTATTTTTTGGATTGAGTGGCACAGGCAAAACAACTTTATCTGCCGATCCTCATCGAAAATTAATTGGAGATGATGAACATATTTGGAGCGATCATGGTATTTCAAATATAGAAGGCGGATGTTATGCAAAGGTTATTAATTTAGAGTCAGCCAAAGAGCCTGAAATTTATCAAGCCATCAGAAAAGGAACTATTTTAGAAAATGTAGTGTATGATCCTGCATCTAACAAAGTAGATTATACCAATCAATCCATCACAGAAAATACGCGCGCTGCTTATCCTATTGAATTTATTAGTAATGCCAAAATCCCATGTATTGGCAAGCATCCTAATCATATCATATTTTTAACCTGTGATGCATTTGGTGTATTACCTCCTATTAGTTCATTAGATTCGGAACAAGCGCAATATCATTTTATAAGTGGCTATACCGCTAAAGTTGCAGGTACTGAAATGGGTGTAACGGAACCATCGGCTACATTCTCCTCCTGCTTTGGCGCTGCATTCATGGTTTGGAAACCAATAGTATACGCAAAGTTATTAGCAGAAAAAATGAATCAACACCAAACTAAAGTTTGGCTCATTAATACGGGATGGATTGGCGGCGGATATGGTGTAGGTAAAAGAATAAATTTAGCTTATACAAGAGCTATGATTAATGCCATTCATGAAAATTTATTTCAAAACATTTCTTTTCATACGGAGCCTTATTTTAATCTATCCATCCCAGAGAGTTGTCCAGAAATACCCAATTCTATATTAAACCCTATTGATGCCTGGTCCAACAAAGATGCTTATGTTGCTCAAGCCAAAAAATTAAAAAATCTTTTTGACGCCAACTATTTAAAATTTCAATAACCAATTTGTAATTGGCTCATTCAAATATTTAAATTTATAAATCATAATATGAATACATTTTTTGATTACAATAATGAACAAGTTGCCAATCTCCCTTTACATTTAAGAAAATATATTGTTGAACAAGAATACGATAAATACACATCCGTAAATCATGCTGTATGGCGTTATGTGATGCGCCAAAATTATAGTTACTTAAAAAATGTAGCGTATTACCCTTATATACCCGGATTAAAAAAAGCGGGACTTACTATTGAAAAAATTCCAAGCTTACAAGAAATCAATGACGCCTTATCTGAGATTGGATGGGGCGCTGCAACAGTAGATGGATTTATTCCTCCCGCAGCTTTTATGGAGTTTCAAGCTTATCGTGTTTTGGTGATTGCAGCTGACATTAGACAACTTGAACATATTGAATATACATCAGCCCCTGATATTATTCACGAATCTGCCGGACATGCCCCCATTATTAGTGATGCCAAATACAATCAATACTTAAGTTATTTAGGAAAGATGGGGACAAAGGCATTGTTTTCTTCAAAGGATTATGAACTATATGAATCAATACGCGCCCTTTCTATTTTAAAAGAAATGGCAAATGTGGATCAAGCAGATTTAGCGAATGCAGAAGCATTGGTTTTACATAATCAACAAAATTTAGGTGCCCCTTCCGAAATGGCACTTTTAAGTAGATTGCAGTGGTGGTCGGTAGAGTATGGATTAATTGGAGATATTGACCATCCTAAAATTTACGGCGCTGGCTTGCTTTCCTCCATAGGAGAAAGCGCTTCTTGTATGCAACCAGAAGTAAAAAAAATACCTTACACGATTGATGCCTTGCAATATGGATACGATATTACTAAAGAACAACCGCAACTATTTGTAACTCCTACTTTCCAAAATTTAATTGATGTGCTACAACAGTTTGAAAATAGTATGGCATTCCGATTAGGTGGCCTTGAAAGTGTTTTAAAAGCAATTGAATGTAAAAATATTTGTACTGCTACTTTTAGTTCAGGTGTGCAAGTGTCTGGTGTATTTAGTAAAGTACACAAGGATCAACACCAACAAATTAAGTATATCAATACAATGGGGCCAACGACACTTTGTTTTAATGATCAGCTCTTAGACGGACATGGGCCTGATTATCATGCAGCTGGTTTTGGCGCTCCTGTAGGTCAACTATTAAACATTTCTAAAAAACTAGAAGATTGTACGAAGGAAGATTTAAACCAATTGGGTTTAGTGTTAGATGCAACTGTTCAATTGAACTATGAAAATGGCATACAGGTGAATGGAACACTTATTGGCGTTACTTTCAAAGAAGATAAATTAATTCTTATCACATTTAAAAATTGTTCGGTGACTGATACGGATGGTAATTCTTATTTTGAGCCCTCCTGGGGAAATTACGATATGGCCATTGGGAATACTATTATTTCTGTCTTTAATGGCATCGCTGATAAAATTATTTTTGAAGACCAATTGTATGTTTCAACTCAAAGAACCTATCAGCAAAACTATACCACTAAGGATCTAAAGTATCAGGATTTATTTCAGCAAATAAGAAACTATAGAGAACAAGGCATTCAAGATGATTCCCTTTCGATAATTTGGGAAAACTTGCAAAAAGAATTTTCAGATGACTGGCTAGGAGCCCTTGAAATATTAGAGTTAGCAGATGTGAATCCCCATTATACTGCATTAGCAAATGAGATTAGAGCATATTTAAATGCGCAAATGAAGAAGCATTCAAAATATAATAAATTAATCCATGATGGATTGAGCATTATTGATTCTAAACTGAAGTTTGAATAATTTCCCAAGCATGTCCGGCAGAATTATTTGCTAAGGCCGATTTTATTTTTAAAATAGTCGCTTCCGAAAAGTGAGACTTTTGTTTTACCAGATCATCAGGCAATACATTAAAATTGGCTAATTGCGCTTTTTCATTATTAGTTAACAAAGTAGAGCTCATAATACCAAGAGGAAGTTGATCAAACCCAATGCCCAATTTAGTGTTAGGCTTTTCTACTTTAAATAAATTTTCTTCAGTAATTCTAGCATACCAATCGCCCCCCAAACGAGCTACTAAATCTAATTTAGATTGATCAATATTTTTATTTGCATCTAGCACTTCCTCTTTGATGTGTATTTTTTTAATCAATGCTAATACTAAATTACCTGCACCTGCATTTTCTCCTAACGTTATAACTTCCTGGACTATACATTCAAGTTGAATAGGAGCTTCTGCCACCCTTGGAGGTTTGACAAGATCAGATGCTAATTCGGTAAACCCCGCTTTAATAAATTCATTCGTGCCCTTTGGATAATCACAACTTGCTAAAGACATTTGTTGCACCATTTCATAGTTCACAATATTGATTACACATTCTGGCACTAGTTTAATATTTTCAAGTGTATGCTTTGTTGTATTATCTCTAACTCTTCTAGA
This sequence comes from Chitinophagaceae bacterium, assembly GCA_947372105.1. Classification (GTDB taxonomy): domain Bacteria; phylum Bacteroidota; class Bacteroidia; order Chitinophagales; family Chitinophagaceae; genus Sediminibacterium. Next base: position 5,640 of record CANBSH010000057.1, on the reverse strand, counting down.
AGGAGAAAAAATACAAACAGGCGGGTTCATACTAAATAAATTAAAAAAACTAAAAGGACTCAAGTTCACATTCCCTTCCAAATCAATTGTTGAAGCAAAACAAATAGGTCGTGGTGCAATAGCATATTGTAAATACTGTTGTATTTCTTGTGTACTTAATTCATCTGTTGATAGAGTGAGCATTTGGAATAATTTAATTCAATTATTTTTTTAATGAAAGTATAGACCAATCAGTCGCTTCCGCTTGCATTGTATTGGTCAATGTCCCTAACCCATCTATTTGCATAGTCACTACATCATTAGGTTGCAGCCACTGTGCCGTATAGTTAGGGTTATTGAGTTTTCCAGTACCATTAAGTTCTAAAAAGCAGCCAGTACCAACGGTTCCAGAGCCAATGATATCCCCTGGATACATGGTAACTCCATAAGAACATCTTTCAATAATTTCCGCAAATGTCCAATCCATGTCTTTTACATTCCCGGAGGAAACAAGTTGATCATTCACCCAACACTTCATAGATAAATTATAGTTGTTGCCAACATGCCCCTGTTTTGCAGGAACTAAAAAATTTGCTAATTCATCGGGAGTCACTAACCATGGGCCTATCACTGTTGAAAAATCTTTTCCTTTAGCGGGTCCTAAATTTAATAGCATTTCTTCCATTTGTAATTTTCTAGCACTTAAGTCATTCATAATGGTATAGCCAGCAATATACTTATCCGCATCTTTCGCTTTTATATTTCTACCTTCTTTCCCAATTACAATTGCAATTTCTAATTCAAAATCTAGTTGTTGAAAATGATCGGGCATACAAGTAATAGGACCAGGCCCTTGAATTGCATTGTGATTCGTAAAATAAAATATGGGATATTGATCAAATTCTTTAATCATTTCTACACCTCTATTTCTTCTTGCAGCTTCTACATGTTGACGAAATGCATACCCATCTCTACAAGAAGTGGGGCGAGGCACAGGTGCTAATAAAATATAATCTTTCACAGGAGCAATCAATGTAGCAGCTGCTACCATGGATAAGAGCTTTTTCTCGGTTTCTTGCCTTACTTCATCCTCCAATTGTAAGAAAGTAATTAGGTCATTGGGGAGGTGTTCATTGACCGCTTGAAGGGAATATAATTCCTCCTCTACAACAGCTCCTAATTTTGTTGCCCCATTATGTAAATAACTAACTAATTTCATTGATTATCAATATTTTAGAGTGTAATGCTTTTAAAAGACTGAGGCAATTATTTCTGAGTCTATGACTTATCAAAGTTAAAAATAATATTTTATCTTTTGCTAATAATTGTTAGTATTGTGGTGCTTGAAAATCTAATTTATGCCAATATACCACTCATTGGGAAAGATTCCCGCAAAAAGACATACCGTATTTAGACAACCCAATGGAAAATTATATGCTGAAGAGTTGGTTTCAACTGAAGGTTTCTCCGGCATGTATTCATTGGTTTACCATACCCATCCGCCAACCATTGTTAAATCATTAGGCGAATCCTATTCTGTGGAACCAAAAATTGCCAAAGAAAAACATTTACGTCATACGAGTTTGTTAGGTTTTAATATCAAACCGGAAGAAGATTATTTGAAAAGCAGAAAACCTGTTTTAGTAAATTCCGATTTACAAATTTCTTTAGCAGCACCAAAAAAATCAATGACAGATTATTTTTATAAAAATAGTCAAGGAGATGAGGTGATTTTCGTGCACAAAGGTTCAGGTACATTAAAAACAGGATTTGGAAAAATTAAATTTTCTTACGGCGACTATTTAGTGGTTCCCAGAGGAACTATTTACCAATTGGAATTTGATGACGAGAATAATCGCTTATTTATTATTGAAAGTTATAGTCCTATTCGTTTTCCTAAGCGTTATCAAAATCAATTTGGACAGTTAATGGAGCACGCGCCATTCTGCGAAAGAGATATAAGAAGACCTATTGACTTAGAAACTTTTGATCAAGAAGGTGACTTTAAAATTTTGATTAAAAAACAAGGTTTAATTTATCCTTACACTTATGGAACACATCCATTTGATTTTATAGGTTGGGATGGATATCATTATCCATGGGCGTTTTCAATTCATAATTTCGAACCCATTACAGGAAGGCTACACCAACCACCCCCTGTGCATCAAACATTTGAAGCAAACAATTTTGTGATTTGTTCTTTTGTCCCCAGAAAATATGATTATCATCCGCTATCTATTCCAGCACCTTATAACCATAGCAATGTTGATAGTGATGAAGTGTTGTATTATGTAGATGGTGATTTTATGAGCAGAAAATCGGTGGTACAAGGTCAAATTACATTACATCCTGGAGGAATACCTCATGGCCCACATCCAGGCAGTGTAGAGAAATCAATTGGCAAGGAAAGAACGGACGAATTAGCAGTCATGATAGATCCTTTTAAACCCTTAATGATTACAGAAGAGGCTTTGTTAATTGAAGACGAAAGTTATCATAAGAGTTGGCAACATAATATAGAATAGTAACAACTAGAATAGAAGAGTATATAATACTATAATATCACTGAGATATTATAGTATCACTGAGAATAGTATAGTATCACTGAGAATAAAATAGAATACTATAATAGAGAATAAATTAAGATAGAAAAATAAAATTACTTCACTAGAAAAAACATAAAAATTATCAATGGAAAGCAATGGAATTTATCAGGATTTTTTACCCTTATTAGGAACCGATTATGTAGAGTTTTATGTGGGTAATGCAAAACAAGCAGCACATTATTATAAAACAGCTTTTGGTTATCAAAATTATGCATATAGTGGTCCTGAAACGGGCGATAAAGAAAAAGTATCTTACGTTTTAATACAGGATAAAGTAAAATTAATTTTAACTACGCCTTTGCATTCCAGTTCAGCAATTGCAGATCATATTCACAAACATGGAGATGGAGTGAAAGCGATAGCACTGAGTGTAGATGATGCTTATGACGCTTTTGAACAAACCGTAAAAAGAGGTGCAAAGCCTTATATGCAACCACATACCATTCAAGATGAGGAGGGTGAAATTAAAATGAGTGGTATTCATATTTATGGCGATACCGTGCATTTATTTATTGAAAGAAAAAATTATAAAGGCATTTTTATGCCTGGATTTAGAAAATTAGAAAACGGCTATAACCCAGCTTCTGTAGGGCTTAAGTATATTGATCATTGTGTGGGTAATGTGGGGTGGAATCAAATGAATACTTGGGTGAAATTTTACGAAGAGGTGATGGGTTTTAAAAATATTTTGACTTTTGATGATAAACAAATTTCAACCGAATACTCTGCGCTCATGAGTAAAGTAATGAGTAATGGAAATGGATTCGTAAAATTTCCAATCAATGAACCAGCAGAAGGAAAAAAGAAATCACAGGTAGAAGAGTATTTAGATTTTTATAAAGATGCTGGCGTACAGCATATTGCTATTGCAACAGATAATATTGTAGATACTGTTGAAAAATTAAGTAGTCGTGGGGTAGAGTTTTTAAATATTCCTTCTACTTATTATGACGACTTGCTAGATCGTATTGGACCCATTGACGAAGATGTAGCACCTCTTAAAAAATTAGGCATTCTAGTAGACAGAGATGAGGAAGGTTACTTGTTACAAATTTTCACCAAACCAGTGGAAGACAGACCTACCCTTTTCTTCGAGATCATCCAAAGAAAAGGAGCTAAGTCCTTTGGTGCAGGGAACTTTAAGGCTTTATTTGAAGCTTTAGAAAGAGAACAAGATTTGAGAGGGAACTTATAAAAAAGTATATTTAATTAAAAGCCATTTCTGGAATATCACCTTCAATGATGAGTTTTCCTAGAGTGGCTTTTTTTATGGTGTCTACCGATACACCTGGCGCTCTCTCTAATAATTGAAATCCACCTTCGGGTAGTACCGATAACACAGCAAGCTCTGTTACTATTTTTTTCACACATCTAATTCCAGTGAGTGGTAAAGTACATGATGGTAATAATTTACTTTCCCCTGCTTTGTTTACATGTTGCATCGCTACAATAATATTTTTTGCAGAGGCTACTAAATCCATGGCACCACCCATACCCTTTACCATTTTACCAGGTATCTTCCAATTAGCAATATCTCCCATTTCAGAAACTTCCATAGCACCTAAAATAGTTAAATCAATTTTTTGTGCATGAATCATACCAAAACTCATAGCAGAATCAAATATAGCAGCCCCAGGTAACATCGTAATCGTTTGTTTGCCCGCATTAATCAAATCGGGATCCACTTCTGACTCCTTTGGAAAAGGCCCCATTCCTAAAAGTCCATTTTCTGATTGAAAACAAACATGAATATGTTTAGGAATGTAATTGGCAACCAAAGTAGGAATACCAATACCTAAATTCACGTAGGAATTATTTTGTATTTCTTGTGCAATCCTTTTGGCAATCCCTTCTTTATCTAACATGAAAATAAATTTAGTAATGTATTATACGGTAATGGTTTTCTTTTCAATTCTTTTTTCATAATGACTACCTTGAAAAATTCTATGCACATAAACACCAGGAGTATGAATTTGATTAGGATCTAAAACGCCTGGCTCCACTAATTCTTCCACCTCAGCAATTGTGATTTTGCCTGCCATGGCCATCACTGAATTAAAATTTCTGGAAGTAGCTTTAAATATTAAATTACCTGCAGTATCCCCTTTCCAAGCTTTTACAATAGCAAAATTAGCATCGAACGCATTTTCTAATAAATAGTCTTTGCCATTAAAATTTCTAATTTCTTTGCCTATTGCCACTTCTGTTCCAATACCAGCAGGGGTATAAATAGCGGGCATACCATATCCGGCAGCCATACATCTAAAAGCTAAAGTTCCTTGAGGTATCAATTCAACATCAAGCTCGCCGGAAAGTAATTGTCTTTCAAACTCCGCATTTTCGCCCACATAAGATGAGATCATTTTTTTGACTTGCTTTTGATGCAACATGAGGCCAATACCAAAATCATCTACTCCAGCATTGTTTGAAATACAAATTAAATTTTTAATTCTTTTTTGAACAATGGCAGCAATGCAATTTTCGGGGATGCCACATAAACCAAATCCACCTAGCATGAGTGTGTCTCCATCCTTGATGTCCATAATGGCTTCTTCTACGTTGGCAACTTTTTTATCTATCATAGTACTGGATTTAAATCCAAATTAAAGGTTTAAATCTTAATTAAAAAGAGGGAAGTTGTTTCCGTATATAAAACTTTGTTAATCAATGATTTACGATTTATTAATAGGAAGCCCATTTGCTTTTATAAAGTGCAAATTAAGTGGAACATAAGTTTTCAAAATAATACTTTCTTTTAGATACTAAATAAATATAGATTTTATTCAGATTTATTGAATTTAGTTTTAAATTCATATACTTAAAATAAAAAATATGAAAAAAGTTCTATTCACAGCTTTAATTGCATCAAGCTTATTCGCATGCAAATCTGAAACAAAACCTGCATTCGATTTAGCAAATGCTAAAAAAGAAATTGAAGCAGCTGATCAAGCTTTAGTTGAATTCATGGCAAAAGGCGATTCTGCTGGTATGGCAGCAGCTTATAGCAAGGATGGTTTATTGATGTTAAATAATATGCCTTCTGTAAAAGGAAATG
>CANBSH010000056.1 GCA_947372105.1 Chitinophagaceae bacterium | reverse complement strand
GGTAATATATTAGGACGGATGCCTTTTGATTCATTCCCTATGACTAAGATGCCTTCCTTTTGCATTTTAGATTGAAATACATTTTCTCCATTCAATAATGCCCCATACACAGGCAGTTTTGTGGAAGCAAGGACTTCTTCCAAGTTTTGTGCCTGTACCCTGACTCTTAAAAAACTTCCCATTGTACTTTGTAATACTTTGGGATTATACAATTGTGCAGTATCAGGACTTACTATGATTTGTTGAATACCAAACCAATCTGCGGTTCTAATGATAGTTCCTACATTTCCGGGATCTTGTATCCCATCTAACATTAATGTATATTGATCTTTAAAAACAAGAGGGCTGTTATATTTCTTTTTGTGTACTAAAGCCAATACCTGATTAGGCTGTTGCAAATGACTAATTCTTCCTAATAAAATGCTATCAATGAGTTCATGTGGTGCATCGAATATGCTTTGTACATCTAACCATTCCTGAGTGGCGTATATTTTTTCAATCACCCAATCACTCTTCATCACCTCTTCCAATAATTTGGGCCCTTCCACTATAAATACAGATTCTTGGTCCCATTGTTTTTTATGGGCGAAAGATTGAATATATTTGAGCTCATTATTATTCATGGTTGCCATGCAGTTATTAAAGCTTAAAAATATTAGTTTATTGGCAAGATTAGGTCTTGTGGCCCTTTTATTTTTTTTAAGCAGCTGTGCAGATGTAAAAAAGGCACTGATACACGATTACCCCAAGCAAATTCCCTTTGTTTTTGACAATAAAATTTTAATCAAGGACGCCGATAATAAAGCCAGTCAACAAAATTTAGCTTTGGACTTGAACAATTATTGGGATGACAGCCTGCAAGTAAAACGAATTAGACAATTTGGTTTGTTTAGTACAGTCATACAACCCATTCGATACCAGCCTGAACGAATGGCAAGAACCATGCAGTATATGCAAGCTTTTTTAGCCTCTAAAGGATACAATCAAGCTGTTTTATCTCCTCAAGTCACAACCGACACTATTAATAATGAGTGGCGTACGAAACTTACTATGTGGGTGAATTTAAATAAGAAAACCATTTTAGATACAATCACTTATGCCTTGTATCAACCGGCTCTTCAAAAATTGGCACTTGCAAACAAAGTCAATTCTTATTTAAAAAAGGGAGACGCTTTTTCCAACGAAAATGTAAATAACGAATTGGATCGCTTGGTAGAACTTTTTAGATCCAACGGGTATTACTATTTTACGAAGGAAAAAATATTCGCCGAAATTGATACCGTAGATCAATCACTCATGCAGCTTAAATTAGATCCATTAGATCAAATGAATCAATTGATAGCCGCAAATCAAAACAAGGAAAAAAATCCAAGTTGGAAAGTCAATATTCAACTTAGAAATACCAATGCCTCTACTACTAAAGTGTACCCTATTGGTCAACAAATATTTTACAGCGATTTAAAACTATCCGACAACCCAGATAGTATATTAGTTAACTCTTTGCCGCAAACTGAAATGTTGGATGATATTTCACAATCATTTACACACCCAAAATTCAAATCATCTTTGTTTGCGGAACAAGCCATTTTAAAAAAGGGAGAACTATTTAATGAACCTAAGTTTTATCAAACACTCAACAAATTAAGCAACTTAGGAGCTTGGCAACAAATAGATGCTAGAACTACGATTCAAAACGACAGCGTTTACTTACATTATTTTTTAGTTCCCTATCTAAGACGCAGTTTTAGTTTTGATCTAGAGGGCAGTCGAAATACTTCACAATTAAGTGCGGGTAATTTATTAGGGCTTTCTGCTAATGTCACATACCGAGATAAAAATGTTTTACAAAAATCAATTCCTTCTATCACTAGTTTTAGAACTGGGATTGAATTGAATGTGAATAATAACAATGAAAATTTGACGCAAACATTATTGTGGAATGTAGGGCACACTTACAGCTTCCCTTCCCTCCTTATCCCTTTTAAGGATAAAAATACCAGCAATAACAATAACGCAAGAACTAACTTTTCCTTAAACAGTGCTTATATTGATCGATTGAATTATTACCAATTAAAATCTTTTACGACTAGCTGGGGATATGAATGGAAAAAGAATAAAAAAGCAAAAGAAATTTCTATAATTTACAAACCACTCAATGTTGAATTTTATCAAATCAACAAATTCTCAAAGTTGGATAGTTTGTTATTATTGAATCCATTTTTAAGGTCTTCCTTTAATGAAGGAAATGTTATCAGTCAATCCTTAAATTATATCTCTAGCGGTAATGCAGAAAACAATGCGAATGAAAAAACATATGTTAGATTAGGGATTGAAGAAGCAGGAGGATTACTGGGGCTCACTTCTATGAAATCTAATATATATCGTTATTTAAAATTAGAAGCTGAAATACGCAAACTTTACAAATTTGAATACACCGAGTTAGCCTGGAGAGCAATGGGCGGCTGGGGCAATAACTATAGTAATGAAAGTTCCTTAAGCGGTCAACTTCCTTTCTTTAAACAATTCACCGCTGGTGGACCTTATAGTATGCGTGCGTGGGGGTTACGACAATTAGGACTAGGAAGTTCTAATTTTTATGACACCAGTGCAAAAAGTCAAAATTTTGATCGCTTTGGAGATTTACAATTAGAAGCCAATATTGAATATCGTTTCCCTTTATTTCAAGTGAGCTCTTATAAAGTAGCTTCTGCATTATATACTGATATGGGAAATATTTGGAATGCGCGTGATACCCAACAAGACCCTAATGCTGGTTTTAAATTAGACAGACTTTACCATGACTTAGCTATTGGCGTCGGTACTGGAATACGTATTGATTTTAATTATTTTACCATTCGTATAGATTACGCAATGAAACTTAAAGATCCTACAAGATTGTATAATAATGGATGGTTAGACCTTCAAAATTTTAAATGGAGCGAAGTCAAACCCAATGGCATCAAAGTAAATAATTACGCCTTACAGTTTGGAATTGGATTGCCTTTTTAATGATAAACTAATTATGCCTTAGTCAATAATTCATTGATTTCTTTTTCAAGATCTTCCCAACCTTGTGCATCATCTACATGGAAGTCGCCAATTTTTGTACGACGCAACCCACTCATATAAGCTCCTACTCCTAAAGCTTCCCCAAAATCTTTTACTAAACTTCTAATATAAGTTCCAGTAGAACAAACCACTCTAAACGAAACAGTGGGTAAATTAATATTGGTGATTTCAAAACAATCAATGGTTACTTTTCTTGGATCTACTTTTACTTCAATGCCTTTGCGTGCCGATAAATATAATGGCTTACCCTCTTTTTTAATAGCAGAATGTTGTGGCGGCATTTGTAATATTTCGCCAATAAATGATTTTGTTGCTTGTTGTATTTGTTCCGTGGTGAGATGATCTATGGATTTAAAATTTTCAGGAGTGGTTTCTAAATCATAAGAATCGGTGGTGGCTCCCAGCACCAAACTGCCTGTATATTCCTTCACCATTCCCATATAGGTATTAATTTGTTTGGTGAATTTTCCAGTACAAACAATGAGCAAACCAGTTGCCAAAGGATCTAATGTTCCAGCATGCCCCACTTTAATAACTCGGGTAAGGTTTCGTACTTTTTTTACAATATCAAAGGAGGTCCAACGCAATGGCTTATCTAATAATAAAACCTTCCCTTCTAAATAAGGTAAGAGTGCATCTGGAACTGGTTTTTGTCGCATATAAATATTCGCTTAATAAGCACGTGCAAATAAAACACGTTGCTTAGAAGGATTTCCTGTTAAGATACAATTCCCTTCTTCCAATTTATTATTTAAAGGAATGCAACGAATGGTTGCTTTACTTAATTCTTTAATTTTTTCTTCGGTTTCCGCAGTTCCATCCCAATGTGCTGAAACAAATCCTGCTTTACCATCTAAGGTTTGTAAAAACTCATCCCAAGAATTTACTTCTGTAATATGTTCGTCACGATATTTTTTGGCACGCTCCAATAAATGAGATTGAATTTCTAAAAGTAAATTAGAAACTGTTTCAGTTAATCCGTCCATAGATACAGATGATTTTTCTTTGGTATCACGACGCGCTAATTCTACTTGATTATTTTCCAAATCTCTAGCTCCTACTGCAATACGAATAGGCACACCTTTTAATTCATACTCTGCAAATTTCCATCCTGGTCTTGCGTTATCAGAGTTGTCATATTTTACGCGAATACCTGCCGCTTTAAAGGAAGCAACTATCGCTCCTATCTTTTCATCTAAAACTGCTTTTTGTTCTTCTCCTTTATAAATAGGAACAATCACCACTTGAATAGGGGCAATACGCGGAGGTAATACCAACCCTTCATCATCACTATGTGTCATTACTAATCCACCAATTAATCTTGTGCTCACTCCCCAACTTGTGGCCCACACATAATCTAATTTGTTATTTTTATCGCTAAACTTAACATCAAATGCTTTCGCAAAATTTTGTCCTAAAAAATGCGAGGTACCTGCTTGCAATGCTTTACCATCTTGCATCAAAGCCTCAATACAATATGTATCTTCAGCACCAGCAAAACGTTCACTTGCTGTTTTAATTCCCTTAATCACTGGCATGGCCATCCAATTTTCTGCAAAGTCGGCATACACATCTAGCATCTGAACGGTTTCTGCTATCGCTTCTTCCTTAGTGGCATGTGCAGTATGCCCTTCCTGCCATAAAAATTCGGCAGTACGTAAAAATAAACGGGTTCTCATTTCCCATCTTACCACATTCGCCCATTGATTCACCAAAATAGGTAAGTCACGATAAGATTGAATCCAAGTTTTATAAGTACTCCAAATGATCGCCTCACTCGTAGGACGAACAATTAATTCTTCTTCTAATTTTGCTTCAGGATCCACCATTAACTTCCCCTTATTATTGGGATCCGTTTTTAAACGATAATGGGTCACAATCGCGCACTCCTTAGCAAAGCCTTCTGCGTTTTTCTCTTCCGCCTCAAATAAGGACTTAGGTACAAATAATGGAAAATAGGCATTTTGATGCCCTGTATCCTTAAACATTTTGTCCAAGGCTGCTTGCATGTTTTCCCATAAAGCATATCCATAAGGCTTAATTACCATACAACCTCTCACGGCGCTATAGTCTGCTAATTCCCCTTTTAAAACAAGGTCATTATACCATTGGGAATAATCCTGTACTCGTGTAGTTAGTTCCTTTGCCATTTTTTAATAATCTTAACAATTTATATTGTAACAAATGATGTACGAAAAACGCTCTATATTTTAAAGTTTAGTACCTTTATGCTAGCAAATGTAAGCTAAAACAAGGGCATATAAAAAACATAAAACATTACAAAATGAACACTTTAAAAACTACCACTAATTTAAGGCTCTTCGCCCTAGGCATAGTGATGCTTAGTTTTTTGATGAGTAGCTGTACAAGTTTACAACAAACAACTACTATAGCCACTGATGATTTATATTATGCTCCCAATAAACAAGTTGCGGAAACGCAAGCTGTGGCTGCAAATGAGGAAGATGGGTATCAAGATTATCAAAACTATCAAGACGATCGATACTTAAGAATGAAAGTGGCAAATCGTAACAGATGGTCTGGAATAGATGATTGGGGTTACTGGAATGATCCTCGTTTTAATTATTCTTACTACCCTTCTTATATGGGATGGAATAGTTGGTATAGTGGATATTATGGTTCATCATGGTACAGTCCTTTTGGGCCTTCTTATTCTATGGGATGGGGTGGCTATTATCCATATAGTTCTTTTGGATATGGCTTAGGATGGGGTGGTTTTTATGATGACTTTGCCTTTGGGTATGGTGGTTTTGGATACGGAGGATTTGGTTATGGTCTTGGATATGGTTATGGATGGAATCCTTATTATATGGGTAATTGGAATCCTTATGGATATAATTATGGCATGGGTGGAATATATGGCGGAGGCGTCAATGTTAGAAATTATGACAAAAGAGTTCCTATGCAAAATAGAACTGGTTTAGATCCTTATATTAATAACGCAAATCGCTTAAAGGGACGTGGAGATATTCAAAATAATAATACTGCTTTTGTGGGTTCCAATAGCAATAACAGAAACTTCAGCAACTACTTACCCAACACGAATGTGAGTGTGAGAAGTATGAATAGCAATAGTTACAACTCAAATGGTCCCAATGGCAATAACTCCAATGGATTTAGTGCAAGAAGTTCCAATAGCAACGCAGGACCAAATACAAGTATGAATAGAGGCTCCAATGGGTCAAGCAATAGTTTTGGATCCTTAGTCATGAGAGCTATCACTGCTAGTTCCAATGCAAGAAGTTCTAATTCAAATTCTTATAATAGCAATCAAGGAAGTTCATCTAGATATAATTCAAGCTCCAATACAAATAACAGTTCTTCTAATAGAAGTGCTCCTTCTGCTCCTGCGGTTTCTGCACCTGTTAGTTCTGGAAGCAGTTCTAGCGGAAGTTCAACTGGAGGTGGATTTATTGGTGGTGGCCGCAAAGGTGGAGGTCAATAATAAATAGTTGTAAAAAATAGAAACCTATTTATTAAAATATTCATTTCATTATTAGCAGTTGAAGTTGATTCAATTCTGTAAAAAAAGCATTCATATATGAAGAAATTATTACTCTTGTTATTCATTGGATCAAGTTTCCAATTATTAGCTCAAGATCCTGAAGATGCATTAAGATACTCATGGTTTACAGCGCAAGGAACTCCACGTAGCAACGCTTTAGGAGGTGCCATGGGTTCCTTAGGAGGAGATTTATCTTCTGCGCACATCAACCCAGCTGGTTTAGGATTTTATAAGAATAGTGAATTTTTATTTAGTGGAAAATTAAATAACCGATCTAATAGCATTGATTATTTTAATACTAATACAACCACTACTTCCAACAAATTTAGCTTGGGAAATTTAGGAGTTGTATTTGCAGATGGACGCAAAAAAAATAATTGGACGAGCACCGCTTTCTCTATTTCATTCAATCAAATTGCTGATTATAATAATCATTACAGCATGAATGGGACAAATAACTACAGCAGCTTTACCGAAAAATTTGCAGATCAATTGTACAATACTTCTTCAGATTTAACAAGTGCCCAACAAAATTTCATTTATGGAAGTTCTTTAGCGATTCATTCTAAATTGGTGAATCCTATTTATGATGTGAATGGAAATATCACCGATTATCGTACAGCTTTACCTGTTGGGACTAATATCAAACAACATAATGATGTCACTACTAGCGGCTCATACAATGAATTAGCTTTTGGTTTTGGGGGCAATATTGAAGACAAATTATATCTAGGTGCCAGTTTAACAATGCCTATGATTAATTTCAATAAGACTAACAACTTTTCAGAAGCTAGTTTTTTTAATTTTTACGAAAACACCAGTTCAAGAGGTTTTGGCTTAGGCGCTAAATTTGGTTTGATTTATAAAGCAGAGCCTTATTTAAGATTTGGTTTCACTTACCATACTCCACAATTAATTAGTTTCAGAGACGGCGCGAATGCGACTATGTACAGTAACGCTTTCCCTAATGGATTAAGTTCTTTTGACTTAATGGCAAACTATAAAAATAATTACTACCCTGACTACATCGATTATACTGTAAGCACTCCTTCTAAATTAGTGGTGAGTTCAAGTTACTTTTTTGCTTCTCCCAGCAAGCCTACACAACCCTTAGGTTTTGTGAGTGCAGATGTTGAATATGTAAATCATGGTGGCACCAAATATTATTCTAACGACAATAGCCAATCAGTCATCAACTATTACAATGATTTAAACTATGTGGTAAAAAATACCTACAAAAGTGCTATTAATGTAAGAGTGGGTGCTGAAGCCAAATTAACGGGCAATTGGATGGCACGTTTGGGAACTGGTTACTACGGATCACCTTATGTTGACACCCAATTAAAAGCATCTTATTTTGTATTTAGTGGTGGTATTGGATATCGCACCAACCAACGTTCTATCGATTTCACGATTGTAAACACGACACAAAAAGATGCTATTTTTCCTTATCGTTTAAGCGACAAAAACAGTTTGTATGGCGCTGCTACTGGCAATCATTTAATGTTTAATATTGGATACGGAATTCGTTTTTAATTAAACAGTATTGATATAACTCTGCAGAAATAACTCTTTAGAAGAAACTATTTAGAAGAAATACTTATAAAAAAGCCCCGTCCCGATTTATCGGGACGGGGCTTTTTTATATCTGCTAATAATCAGACCATAAACTTATAGTGCGACCATCAACTTTCTATTTCAAATCTGTTGCTTTTAACCCTTGATTTAATTTAATAGAAGTAAAATTAATGTTTAATTTAATTTGACCTAAATCTAATACTTGTTCTGAAGCTACATTCAATCCTTCCATATTTTTATAAGATTTATAAAATTGTTGTTGAGTGACAGATCCACGCCCTGGCACTTCTTGAGTGACAGATGTTTTCAACAATAAATAAGTTATAGCATCATAAAAGCGGTGAGATACTTTTCCAGATGGAGTTGTTATTTCCACATCAATCGCATCCTTACCTTCTACTTTTTCTGCGCCTACTATTTTTAATTGATACCCTTTTTGTAAGTACATCATTTCAGGGACAATAAAAGTAGATTCTTCTAAGCTTTCTTTTACTTCAGGAGTTATTGGAGCTTCTTGACCTTGTTGGGCAACAGAATAGTTGCCATTCACTAAAGCTTGCTTAGACATCACCATCCCACCCATGGACATCGTCATAGTAGCATTTCCTGGTAATACTCTTGTTTGTGCAACATCTAAATTTTGACCCATCAAAGATGCAGTTCCTTTTAATTCTAAATCTTTAATTTTTTCAATCGCCTCTTTTCCACCATACCCTTGTACCACTTTATCCATAAGAGCTTGTGGCGTAAAGTTGATGGTTACTTTAGGTTCTTGTGGAGCCGCAGTTTCATTGCCTTCAATATCATAGTATTTAACAGTGCCGTACTTTTCTAAACCCTTTGCAATTTGTTTGGCATTCCCTACCACGACAATATACATTTGAGAAGGATTGAGTATCAATTTTGCCACTTCTTGCACCTTAGTCGAATTTACAGCGGCTAAATTGGTTAAGTAGTTTTGATAATAGTCTGCTGGTAATTTATAGCGAGCCACATTTAAAGCAAAATTGGCAATAGTTGCAGGATTTTCTAAAGATCTAGCAAAACCACCTGCTAAATAATTTTTCATTCTTGACAATTCGGTATCTCCCACTTTCTCATTACGAATAATATTTATTTCAGATAATAATTCTTGGATAGAACTATCTGTTTTTTCGTTTCTTACGGAAGCTCCTGCTTGGAAAAATCCAATTTGACGATTGGGATTTAAAGAAGAATACGCCCCGTAAGTAAAGCCATGTTTTTCGCGCAAATTGGCAAATAAGCGACCTGAAAAACCACCCCCCAAAATGTTATTCATCACCGAACCAGGAATTACATTTGGACTGCCAGGTCCAATTTCAACTGTAGAGGCAATAGCAACAACACTTTGAACTGATGCAGGTCGGTCTACAATAGCAACAATAGGCTTATTTAAAACAGCAGGTTTAGGAAAATTTTGTGCTACTGCTTCTCCTTTCTGCCAGCTTCCAAAATTCTTTTCTGCTAATAATTTGGCAGTAGCAGGTTCAATATCTCCTACAAAAACTAAAAATCCAATATTAGGTTTCCAGTATTTAGCATAAAAAGTTTTAACATCAGATACTGTTACTTTTTTCACAGTAGCTGAAGTAGTCATTTCTCCAAAAGGATGAGTGGCACCGTACACTAATTTTTTCAATACATTTCCTGAAATCGCATTGGCATCATCTTTACTAGATTCCAATCCTGATAAACTTTGTTTACGCACTTTCTCTAATTCATCACTATTAAAAGCAGGATGCAAAACGACTTCTGCCATCAATTCAAATAATTTAGGGAAATTACTTTTTAAAGAGCTAGCAGATGCCGACTGACTTGAAGTAGATAAATTACCTCCTAAAAACTCCACCGCTTCATCTAAAACTGCTTTAGATTTAGTGGCAGTACCTCTTTTCATTAATTGCCCAGACATATCAGCAACCCCCGCAATATCTCCTTCAGCGAAGCCATCAATGTCTAAAGCTAAAGTAGCAGTGACACGAGGTAATTTTGTATTTTTTACAACGAATACTTTTAATCCATTGGGTAAAGTAAATTGTACTGGATTCGCCACTTGAATCACGGGCGCTTTTGCAGGCGCAGGTGCTTTAGTGCGGTCCAAAGTTTGCCCCATCGTTACAAGAGGTACACTTAATAAAGCGATATATATTAATTTTTTCATAATTTTTATTTTAAATAATTATTTCGTGGCAGTTTTTTCTTTAGGTAAATAATATAATACTACACGATTCTCTTTATTCAAATATTTTTGAGCCACTTTTAATACATCTTCTCTAGTGACTTTATTATATTTTTCCAATTCAGTATTAATTAAATTAGCATCCCCAAAATACACTTCATAATTCGCTAAGCTTTCCGCAATACCCGCCATAGTTCCATTGCTAGCAACTAAGTCGGTTGTAATTTGATTTTTAACTTTTTGGAATTCACGCTCTCCCACCAAATTGGTTTTTAAATCATTTACTACACTATCAATACTTTGTTCTAAAGTAGCAGGAGCTACACCCATGTTGGCTAAAGCTAAAGTGATAAATAATCCTGCATCTTCATTAAAGAAAGGTTGAGAACCAGCAAAAGCAGCTTGTTGTTTTTTATCAACAATGGTTTTAGTCATTCTAGATGACTCTCCACCACTTAAAATAGTGGATAATACATTGAATGCATAATACTCATCCCCTCCTTGCTTGGGTGCACGATACGCTTGAAACACGCCTGACAATTGAATGTTGTCATAAATAATATCTCTTACTTCACCCCCTAAAGCAGGCTCCTGTATAGTTGGGCGAGGAATAGGCTTCGTCCCTTTAGCAATAGGACCAAAATAAGCTTCAATTTTTTGTTTTAATTCTGCTACTTTAAAATCACCCGCAATAGATAAAACACAATTGTTGGGGACATAAAATGTTTTATAAAAATTAATAAACTCCTCCAATTTGGCAGCATTCAAATGATCCATACTACCAATGGGTGCCCATCGATAAGGATGTACTTTAAAAGAACGACGTAACATTTCGGTTAAAAAAGAACCATAAGGACGATTGTCCATGCGTTCTCTTTTTTCTTCCTTGACTACTTCGCGTTGTGTGTTCACCCCAATTTGTTCAATTTTCGCATGCATCATACGTTCACTTTCCAACCATAATCCTAATTCCAATTGATTAGATGGAAGTAATTCATAATAAAAAGTGCGGTCCTGTGAAGTGTTCGCATTTAAAGCACCTCCAGCGTTCGTTATATACTTGTCAAATTCGCCACGTTTGATATTGTCAGAACCTTCGAATAATAAATGTTCGAAAAAATGAGCAAACCCAGTACGAGCCGTGTCTTCATTTTTAGAACCTACATGATATAAGGCTGTAACAGCCACCACTGGCGCACTGTGATCCTCATGTAAAATAACTTTAAGTCCATTAGGTAATGTATACTTTTCATATTGAATGGTATGACTTTGAGCCACCAAACCACTCACTGAAAACAAAAAACCTAATGCAACAAGCATTCTTTTTTGCATATTATTTATTTTTGATTTTTAAAAGATGATTTTATTTTTTGAGATACAATTAGATATGTTTAATGAGATGCGTTTTTATACGTTTATTTTGATGCATTTATATTTTTGAAATACATACTATAAAATAGGAAATAGGTACTATAAAATAGGAAGTCTAGATGATGAAATTACATTTTTTTGTTATTCATTGTAGGTTATTTTTTGGTAGGCTAAAAACTTATTTGAGCGGGCATTACCGTCAATGACTCATGCCATTGAATATTTCCTACTTTTTGAAACCAAGTCATCTGTCTTTTAGCATAATGCCTTGTATTTTGCTGAATATTTTCAGCTACTTTCTCTAATGAGCACTTTTTTTCAAAATAAGGGAGCCATTCCTGATATCCCACTGTTTGGAGCGCATTTAGATCTTGGAAGGGGAGTAAATTTCTGACTTCGTTTTCCAATCCCATTTCCACCATTTTCAATACCCTTTGATTGATTCTTTCGTATAATAAACTTCGGTCCATTTGTAGTCCTATCAATACTATTTCAAAAGGTCTTTCCACTTTATTTTTTTGCTGATAATGTAAAATGGAATTTCCAGTCCCTGTCACCACTTCTAAGGCGCGCATTAAACGTTGGGGATTTTGTTGTTCGCATTGATCCCAAAAAAGGGAATCTTTTTGAGCTATTTCATGTTGCAACCATTCCAATCCTTGTTGCGCATAATTTTTTTGAATG
>CANBSH010000055.1 GCA_947372105.1 Chitinophagaceae bacterium | reverse complement strand
GTACTAACTAGACAACGTATTGCTTTTGAAGGCAATTTTTATAAAAATTTAAACCTGTCCACTGGGTTGGAATTTATTTATCACACTGATTATAAAGCAGATATGTATATGCCATTTACGGGGCAGTTTTATACTCAAAACGATTTCACCTTACATAATAGACCTACCAGCAATGCTTTTTTACATTTTATGATAAAAAGGCTAAAAGGATATATTCGTTTAGAAAATTTAAACACGCTGATACCTACCAGTTCAGCATTGGGGACTGCCTATAATTTTAGTGCCAAAAGTTATCCAACCAATTCCATGTGGTTCAGGGTAGGCATCTGGTGGAACTTTATTAATTAAAGGGTCATTTACCCCGCTCATTTATTAGATGGGCTATTTTACCTACTACTATAAACTAGCCAAAATGAGTATTTTAACAACAAATTTATTAGCTTAGTAATTAATTAGCCCAAAAACTAATTTAACTTTGTAACTATAAAAATATCCTTATGAAAAATGTATTCTTAACCATTTGTTTTTCTTTGATGTCTGTATTTGTTTTAAATGCACAAACGACTCAAAAAATTAAAGTAGACGGCAATTGCGGTATGTGTAAAGGTCATATCGAAAAAGCAGCTAAAGAAGCGGGAGCTGCAAAAGCAGAATGGGATAAAGTTGCTAAAGTTTTAAGTGTCACTTTTGATGCTGCAAAAACTTCTACCGATAAAATTGAAACCGCTGTTGCTGCTGCAGGATATGATACCGAAAATAAAGAGGCTAGCACGGAAGCGTATAAAAAATTGGATGAATGTTGCCAATATAAGCGCAAGAAAAAAGGGTAATTTACTTCCAATTGATTCTACGACCCACAAAGCATTTAGCAGTCAACCCATTACTGCTTTCGGTGAGTCCCTTGCCTATTCCAAAATTAAACTCATATAAAGGGTGCAGAAACAAATCAATTGCTAAATATAATTGATGTTCTTGTTGTGGCATTTTATAGGGGTTAAATATTTTCCCAGTATTCCCAAAATATTCAAATCCTAAATTTGCTTTGGATGATGTTGCATAAGCATATTTAAAATTAGGCTCAAATAGATACTCTTTATTGGTAAAAGAGATTCCAATATTTGGATTAAAAGAAATGTAATGTTTGTCAATGGTCTTATCGAATATTGGACGAATCTCTGCTCCCCAGTCTTTATTATCACTCATGGGATCCATGGAAAATCCAATTTCGGAGGAAAGACTTACTCCAATTGGCCAGTTCCATCTATCAGGCGCTTTTATTCTAGGTCTTATATTACTTCCGGTGTATTGCAATTTGCCATTATTATTATAGGTAAAAATGTAAAATCCAAATTCAAAATCATTAGTAATACCTGTAGTAATCTCAATGGTTTCTAATAAAGGATGGTACACTTGATTATTTTTAGGTCCCTTAAAAGTATAGTTACTATGTAATTCAATAATAGTCATTTTTTTAGGAGTGGTAGCAGAACCATATACTTGAATTTCATTTGCATCTTGTGCTTTTGTGTTTATGAAGATGAATAAACACAAGATGCTTAATAGGTATTTTATTTTTATCATTATTAATTATTATTTATTTATTTATTTATTCATTCATTCATTCTCTAGCTTACTTACCATTCATTTTTTAATTATTATAGCAGTATTTCAAAATTATGCATTTTTTTATTTAAAATATGCAATCGTTCCGCCCACCCAGGCGGCAGTATTATTAAATCCAACTCCCATCATCTCATTTTTACTTAAACGAGTTAAATTTAAAGTGGCTGTATAGGTTTGAGTGGGTTCATCCCAAAAGTAAAATAATCTAATTTCTGCTTTGGCAGGACCACTGGGTGTTTCAATTACGGATGCATAGTTTACTTTTTTTTGTAATATCCATTCACTCGGATTTGTAATATTTTCAATGTCATCTTGTGTGACATTAATTTTAACACCATTACCTGCATATGAAAAAAGAGGTTTCAATACCCATTCATTTAAATCAGATGGAATCTCGGTAAAATTATTTAAAAAATGGGTGCTTGGAATATGCTTATGTTTTAAGAAAGGCAATAAGTACTTGCTAATTCTATAATAATGATGTGGATGAGTGACCCATGTTATATTCAATGGCTTTAGAAAAATTGCTGCCTTCACTTGAATATCCTCTTTTTCTTTTATGACATCATCCCAAACAACTCGATTGTAAATACGATCAATTTGAATTTTCTCGCCATTTCTTTTATAAAATAAATTATTATCTTCTTCAAAAATTTCTGATAAACAAACTATGGGAATATTTATTAAATCACGAGTAATGTAAAAATCAATTCTAGTTTTCTGTTGTTCTGGATGAATTTCTAATAAAACGGTATGTTGATCTGAATCTCCTTTAATCATTTTTTCTAAATGAGCTAAATATTGGGGTCGTTCATATCCGTTAAAAAAGGGAGAAAAGTCATTAGGTATATCATAAAGAGATCTAAAGGCCATGTCCTGTAATATTTCTAATCCAAATAGGGAAGGGAAACCCTGCAACTCAATGAGTTGTGGACTAAAGGTTCCATTCTCATTTGAGGTAATCGCAAAATCCATCACTATACATGAAGGGAATCGAGACTCATTAGGAACAATGAATTTTTTATTTAATGCAGGATTTGTGTTCGCGATAAAATCCTTTGATTTTATTTGCTCAATGATATATTCGCCAGTGGATAGCATTTGTTTTTTAAAACTGTCTGGAATGAATATAGGGGTCTCTGCCATTCTAAAATCGATAGCTCCTGGATACCTGCTTTTAAAATAATCAAGGTAAGACTCATATTTATGAGCCGTAAATTGTTCATTAAAATAGCTGCGAGTATCATTTATCATTTCAACAAGTTATCTAAAAAATGGGGAATAAAAGTTTGGTAGGTCGTTTGAATAGTTTCTGGGCGGTCTAATAAGTCAATGGTATTTTGCCATTTTGAAATTCCAAATTCAGTGATCATATTATCTTTTACATCGCTACGATTAAAGTAGGGGATTAATTTTTTTGGATCTCCTTCGGGATGAAATTGAACGCCATACATATAGGGGCTAAATTGAATTCCCATCAATGCCCTTTCTAAAGGAACTTCAGGTCGATGCTTTTCTAGTGCAATAATTTTTGCACCTATTTTTTTTAGATTTTCATCATGGGGTTCAATAATTTGGTAGGATCTACTTTCCAAAGCATAAAATGGATCTTGCAAACCCTCAAATAATGGGTTTTCTTCTATAAAGTGGACTGGTAAGACTCCAATTTGTTTGGATTTTCGTAAGCATACATTTCCAATATTAAAATGTCGGCAGGCAATTTGGAAACTATGACAAATAAGTAAAACTAGTTTGTTGGAGGCTAATATTTTGTCTAGCCATAAGGTATATGCTTGATCCCATTGTTCTTGGCTGCTTTCTATAGGAGATCCCGGTCCTCCACTAGACAGGTAGATATCAAAATCAAGCGAAGGAATTTCTCCTTTTTTTCGAACGTCAAATACCTGATACTGAATTGCCTTATTTTTTTGATCCCCCCATCTTGTGATAATATCAATTAAACAATCAATACCCATATTAGGGTTCCCATCGTTCATGTCCAAGATGGCAACTTCAATGGGCGTCTTTGACATTATAGGTAACTTAAATTTGTTTTTGGCGAAAGCACTAATAATGTTTCATACATTAATTGAATGGTATCTACCACATCTTTTTTATGAATCATTTCAACCGTAGTATGCATATATCTTAATGGCATTGAAATTAAAACTGAAGGACATCCGTCATTTGCATATGCAAAACTATCGGTATCAGTTCCTGTACTTCTACTTAAGGTTCTAAATTGAACGGGTATTTTTTTTGATTTTGCTGTTTCTTCCACGATGGCTAATAACTTATTATGAATTGCAGGAGCGTAGGCTAAAGAAGGTCCTTTGCCACATTGAATGTCTCCTTCAATGGCTTTATTAATCATAGGGGTGTGCGTGTCATGGGTCACATCTGTAATGATTGCAATATTGGGTTTAATACGACGAGCAATCATTTCGGCTCCTCTTAATCCAATTTCTTCTTGCACCGCATTCACAATGTATAATCCAAAAGGTAATTTCTTTTTATTTTCTTTTAATAAACGAGCTACTTCTGCAATCATAAATCCACCAATACGATTATCAAAAGCACGTCCAATTAAAAAATTATTTGCTAATTCGTCAATTCCTTCTTGATAAGTCACTACAGATCCAATATGAATTCCTAAAGCTTCTACTTCTTTTTTAGATCTTGCTCCACAATCTAATGTAAGATTGTCCACTTTGGGTTGTGGTTCTTTTTGTTCTGGATTGCTTAATCTGGTATGAATAGCCGGCCATCCAAACACTGCTTTTACAGGGCCTTTTTTTCCATGAATCCAAACACGCATTGAAGGTGCTATTTGATGATCTACGCCTCCATTTCTTTTTAAATAAATCAATCCTTGATCATTAATATAATTTACAAACCATGAAATTTCATCTGCATGTGCTTCAATCACCACTTTAAAAGGAGCGTCAGGATTAATTACACCCACTGCTGTACCATAAGGGTCCGTGAATGTAGCATCCACATATTTTGTAATATAATCTAACCATATTTTTTGTCCACTGGTTTCAAAACCAACCGGAGAGGGGTTATTAATGTATTGTGTTAAAAAAGCGTATGAACTTGCTTGTATCAAGTCTTTTTTGCTTGATTTTGTTGTTTTGGAAGTAGCTGCTTTTGCCATAATAGTGTTTTAATTATCTACTGCAAGATACTACTAATTGCTAAAAATTTATACCTACTTTTGTCTCCAATTTGACACTCATTTTACCATTTTATGCTTGTACAGTCACCCCTACAATGGGAAGCACTTCAACACTTGAATCCTGCTCATTTTTTAGAGCAGGCTAAAAAAAATTATAGCTGGCAAGCACAGCATAATGAAGTATATAAAGAATGGATACAAACCTGGAATATTAGTTCCTCCTCTCCTAATAGCATTGCTCAAATTCCATTCTTACCCATTTCTTTTTTTAAAACGCATGAAGTATGGGTAGGGAATAAGCCCGAAACTTATTTTGAAAGTAGTGGTACTACTCAGGATACAAAAAGTAAACATTGGGTGACTGATTTAGATTGGTATGAAAAAAGTTTCAATACTTGTTTTGAATCATTTTATGGTTCTCCCAAGGATTGGTGTATCATAGGGCTACTGCCTTCTTATCTGGAGCGCAGCCATTCTTCCCTTGTTTATATGGTCGAAAAATTAATTCAACAATCAGGCCATGCTCAAAGTGGATTTTATTTATATGATTTCGATGCATTAAATACAGTCTTGCAAACATTAGAGCAACAAGGTCAAAAAGTTTGGCTCATAGGTGTAAGTTTTGCATTGACCGATTTTGCAGCAGCTTTTCCTCAGCAATTAAAACATACTACTATTATTGAAACAGGAGGGATGAAAGGCAGAAAACAAGAACTCACTAGACAGGAATTACATACTATACTTACTCAACAATTAGGAGTATCAACGATACATTCCGAATATGGCATGACAGAATTACTAAGTCAAGCCTATGCAGTCAAAGAGGGGGTGTTTAAATGTCCACCTTGGATGAAAGTATTAGTGAGTGATGAAGAAGATCCTTTAGATGTAAAATTTAAAGGAAGAGGTATTTTGCATATCATTGATTTAGCGAATATTAATAGCTGCTCCTTTATAGCAACAGAAGATATTGGCGAAGTGTTTGAAGATGGCACTTTCACAGTGCTCGGTCGGTTAGATAGCAGTGCTAGAAGGGGTTGCAGTTTATTAGTAGTATAGTCTCTATATAAATTGGTACATTTTATTGCTACAGGAATTGATTCTAGTTTTTCAACAATCCACCTAATTCTTTTGCAAATTCTTCATGTAATCCATAATTATATTGTCGTTTATCTTCACTGTCTCTAAACTTAATAATAAGAGAAGTGTCTTTTTGCGTGGCCAGTTTAAATTTTTGATTGATTTTTACAAAATAATCACTACGTGTTTTATTTTGTGTCATAACATCCTTTTGCTGCACACCAACAATTTTATTAATCAATTTTGTGGATATCGTTTCTCCTTTTAAGTGATGTTGGTATAATACTTCAAGTAATTCCTTTTCGATTACAGATAAAGAATGGAAGAAGTTTTGATTTAAAATATCAGCAACTTGCTTAGGTATTTTTTGACGCTTATTTAATTTAATGAAAAAGTATATCAAAAAACCGATGCTCACTAAGCCAATGATAATGGATTTGATAGCTTCTTCATAGTTATTCACAATACTATCCCAGAAGGGATTGACAGGGGTGTACACTTTTTTATTATTCTCAAAATTGAAACTGTTTTCAGGGATGGTATATGTTTTATAACTTAGATCATTGTTATTGTTTAGTTTGATAAAATAAATAGTATTACCAAATGCAAATTGGAAGCTTTTATAAGGGGCATTGGTGGTATATAAACTTAACCATGCTTCTTTTAATTCATTATTTATTTTTGCATTCAATTTTCCGTATCTATTATTAGCAAAGTCTAACCAATAAAAGTCTAAGTAATTTTGAAAAACAAGAAATTTGCCAATGTCAATAAGTGAGGCTTTATTTTGAGTAATTATAGACATTAATTCAGGGGTGGTTTTCCCTAAAGTTTTCCAACTATGTGAATGGATATCTAATTCATAGGAACTATCAATACTTTCCACCATTAGGGTTGCGGGAAAGTTGGCCTGAATGAATGAATTGGAAGTATATAATTTGTTATTATGATAATCTACCTTATACATGAGGCCATAAGTTTCACTAAAAAAGGTGTTCACCTGTCTGTTCGTGGAATACAATTCCCATTCATGCGTTTTGTTGCTAAAATAAGTGAGTATTCCTCTAATATGCCAATGGCCATCTCCACCTAATTGAAATAAAGTATCATGAAAACTAAAAGTAAGTGCATGGAAGTTGGCGCCATTAAAAAACGTAGAGTCTAATTTTTGGAGTTGATAATCACCTACTTCATTTTTTAAAATTTTAAAAAGCCTGCCGGTGCCTAAAGCCTGGACATATATATCTTTTTTATTCTTGATTAAAGCAATGGAGGATAGTGCTGGTTTCGTCTGACCAAATTTGAAAATTTCTCCATCCAGTTGTATGTTTAATGGGGATATAGTGTCTTTTGAAATAAGATCTAATAAAGCAATTTCTTGTTTTTCAAATTTGGTTGCATTGAAATTTTGCTGAGAAAACAGGGTAGTTGGTAAGAAAACCCAAAAAGCGTATGATAATAAATTCTTTACATTCATATACTAAATGTAGTAAAATATTTGAATTAAGTTAATTTCTTATATGATTTTAACAAATTATATATATTATTAATATATAAATTATTTGATATTCAATATTTAAACAGCATTATAAATTATTCTACTATTTTATTGCATTTAATGATGAATTAGATTATTTTATATAGCATATTTGCTTTGAATAACAAATACAAACTTTATATATTATTAAAATATTGAATATATTATCCTTTGGGGGAAGGATAATCGGGGTGGTTGGGATTCGTCCTGGTCACCCCAACTTATTAAAAAGGCCTCGTCCCGATTTATCGGGACGAGGCCTTTTTAATTTTTTTCCAAATCTTTTTTCCTAGGTATTACTTTCAATCAGCATCTCCATTCAACCTATATCCAAGCAATTCTCAATTGCTAGAACCTATTCCTAGAACTAATTCTATACAGCT
This sequence comes from Chitinophagaceae bacterium, assembly GCA_947372105.1. Taxonomy (GTDB): domain Bacteria; phylum Bacteroidota; class Bacteroidia; order Chitinophagales; family Chitinophagaceae; genus Sediminibacterium. The sequence continues at coordinate 5,120 of CANBSH010000055.1, read as the reverse complement.
ACATTAAAATCCCTTAAAGCATCGTTTAAACTTGTTTTAAGGTCGGTACTTGGCTTTCTTTGGCCAATGATTAAAGCACAGCTAACTTGGTAATCACCTGCAGGAAATGACTTTCGGTAAGAGCCAGGAATCACTACGCTGCGCGCTGGAACACGTCCTTTATATTCAATGGGTGTATCACCACTTACATCTATAATTTTGGTGCTTTGTGTGAGAACCACATTGGCACCTAATACAGCTTCTTTTTCTACATGAACCCCTTCCACCACAATACATCTGCTTCCAATAAAACATCCATCTTCAATAATTACTGGACTTGCTTGTAAAGGCTCTAATACACCTCCAATACCCACACCACCACTTAAATGTACGCCCTTACCAATTTGAGCACAACTTCCAACTGTAGCCCAAGTATCAACCATGGTTCCTTCATCTACAAATGCTCCAATATTCACATAGCTAGGCATTAATACTACATTTTTAGCTAAATAAGCACCATAACGAGCTACTGCATGAGGAACAGCTCTTACGCCTAAACCCGCATAGTTTGACTTCAATAACATTTTATCATGAAACTCAAAAGGCGCTAATTCCCATGTTTGCATAGGTTGTATGGCGAAGTACATGAGGATTGCTTGCTTCACCCATTCATTCACCACCCATCCATTTTCGGAAGGAGCAGCTACACGTAAACGTCCTTTGTCTACTTCTTCTATCACTGCTCTTACTGCATTGCTATAGGTTTCGTTTTTAAGCAATTCTCGGTTGGACCAAGCTTCTAGTATTTGATCTTTTAATTCCATGATATAAATTTTGGCAAAAATACAAGGATGCCCCTAATTTATAAGACTTTGTTTTACACATTCAACATTATGATTTATTACTCGGTATTGTTTAATTTGCAGCATGTTTTTAATGGAAGATGATATTAATACCTGTTTGCAAACCTTACAAAAAGGAGGACTCATTTTATATCCTACCGATACGGTTTGGGGGATAGGATGTGATGCCACTAATCCTATTGCTATTGCGCGAATATTCCATCTCAAAAAAAGAGAGGATTCCAAGGCAATGATTGTATTAATCTCTGATGAACAGGAGTTATTAAATTATGTGGAAGATCCCACTGTTCAAGTGTTTGATTATATCAAAGGGATTCATAAACCCACAACAGTGATTTATGCTAGAGCAAAAAATTTACCAGACAATTTAATAGCATCGGATGGTTCTGTTGCAATACGGATTTGTAAAGATCCATTTTGTAAAAAATTAATTCAACTTTTTGGAAAACCTATTGTGAGTACTTCTGCGAATATTTCAGGCTATCCTACTCCCTTAAGCTTTGGTGATATTTCATTAGATATTTCCGAAGGAGTGGATTATGTCGTAAAGCATCGTCAAGAAGAAACTACTTTACAACCACCTTCTTCCATTATTAAATGGGATGCGGAAGGAAACTTAATTATCATACGCCCCTAATTAGTAAGCATGCAAAAATGGTTGGTGATTCAGACAGCTTTTATTGGTGATGTAGTTCTTGCGACTTCACTCGTAGAGTCATTGCATGAAAAATATCCCAACGATATCATAGATGTGTTGGTGCGCAAAGGAAACGAGGGTTTATTGGAGCATCATCCCTTTGTTAGAAAAGTGTTGGTTTGGGATAAAAAAAACAACAAATATCAAAATTGGTGGACTATTTTAAAAGCCATTCGTGCGCAGAGATATGAAGGGGTGATAAATGTGCAAAGATATGCTGCCACTGGATTGTGGACTGGTTTCTCTAAAGCGAAAATGAAAATTGGCTTTGATAAAAATCCTTTTTCTTTTTTATGTACACATGTTATAAAGCATCAATCTATAGGCGCCGGTCTGCATGAAATAAATCGCAATCATGCTTTGTTAGAAGTGATCACGCCCATGCCTTTAGTGAAACCTAAATTATATCCATCTTCATCAGACCGATTATCTATTTCAAGTTATCAGCAAGCACCTTATATATGTATCGCACCGGCTTCGGTTTGGTTTACCAAACAATTGCCCCTTCAAAAATGGGTTGACCTTATTCAGGCTATTCCATTCGAAGGACCTATTTATATCATGGGAGGCCCTGGTGATAAATTATTAGGAGATCAAATCCTTCAAAAAATAACTCGTAAGCAAGTTTTAAATGTATCCGGAAGATTTCATTTTTTAGCTTCTGCTGCGCTACAAGAAGGGGCTGTATTAAATTATGTCAATGATTCTGCTCCTATGCATTTTGCTTCTGCCATGAATGCACCTGTAGTGGCAGTCTATGCTTCTACGGTTCCAAGTTTTGGTTATGGACCTTTATCTGATACCTCTTTTATAGTAGAAACCACGACTCCTTTAACTTGTCGACCCTGCGGGTTACATGGTAAAAAACAGTGTCCTTTAAAGCATTTTGATTGTGCACAAACCATTCAAACACAGCAATTAGTGGCTCCTTACTTACAAGTGACACAACATTAGTACTTTTGCAAACATGTCATTTGAATTCACCGATACCGAATTAGCCCTTTTTAAGGTGGTTGCTCAAGCTGCAAAAAAATTAAATATGCCTGCTTTTGCTGTAGGGGGATTTGTGCGTGATAAAATTTTGAATCGTCCTACCAAAGATATCGATATTGTTTGTGTGGGAGATGGCATGCAATTAGCACAGGAAGTGGCAAAATGTTTTCAGCCGCATCCTCCTGTTTCTTTATTTAAAACTTTTGGTACCGCTCAAATCAAATTCCCCCATGTGGAAGTGGAATTTGTGGGTGCAAGAAAAGAAAGTTATGCGCGTGAAAGTAGAAAACCAACAGTAGAGCCGGGAACCATTGAAGATGATCAAAATAGAAGAGATTTTACGGTGAATGCTTTGGCGATTGATATTAGTGAAGAAAATTTTGGAGTGTTAGTAGATCCTTTTAATGGAATGGAAGATATCCAACATAAAATTTTAAAAACACCATTAGCGCCTCATCAAACTTTTAGCGATGATCCTTTGCGCATGATGCGTGCCATACGTTTTGCAACTCAACTTGATTTCACCATCACTCCTGAAACTTTTAAAGGCATTCAGGAAATGGCAGATCGTATTAGTATCGTATCGCAAGAACGCATCACGGATGAATTGCAAAAAATAATGATGACGGCAATGCCCAGTAAGGGATGGTATTTATTAAAGGAGTCTGGTTTATTGACACATATTTTCCCAGTCTTGTTACAATTAGAAGGCGCTGAAACATTGGATGGCATTGGGCATAAAGATAATTTCTCACATACTTTACAAGTATTAGATAATGTAGCAGCGACGTCGGAAGATGTGTGGTTAAGATGGGCGGCTTTGTTGCATGATATCGCAAAACCTCGCACTAAAAAATTTGAACCAGGGTTTGGCTGGACTTTTCATGGACATGAAGTAGTAGGCGCTCGTATGGTACCCAAAATTTTTACGCAACTTAAATTGCCTTTGAATGAAAAAATGAAAATGGTTCAAAAATTAGTCGCACTTCATTTGCGTCCTATTTCGGTGACCAAAGAAAATATTACAGATAGTGCTATTAGACGTTTGTTGTTTGATGCTGGAGAAGATATCGATTTTTTAATGTTGTTATGTGCTGCAGATATCACGAGTAAAAATAAAAATAAAGTAAGAAGGTATTTGCAGGATTTTGAAATGGTGAAATTGCGTTTGCAAGAAGTGGAAGAAAAAGATAAAATTAGAAACTGGCAACCCCCCATTACTGGAGAATATATTATGCAAATTTTTGGCCTTTCCCCCTCTAAGGAAGTGGGGGTCATTAAGGATGCTATTAGAGAAGCTATTTTAGATGGGATTATTCCTAATGAATATGAAGCGGCACATTCTTTTATGTTGCAGGAAGCAGCCAAAATTGGGTTAAGGCCTACTGCCAATTAATTAGTATTTTAGCAATTCAAAAAATAACAACATGGCTATATTAAAATTCAGAGTGTATTGGGAGGAGGATGATGCCATTTACAGGGATGTCATGGTAAAGCATACCCAACATTTTACTGAATTGTATCAAGTGATTTTAAAATCATTTGAGTTTGATCAAAAACATCAAGGAACTTTTTATAGAAGTAATGATATTTGGAAAAGAGGTCGTGAAATTTCTTGTGAAGTGTATGATAAAACCTATCAGGCGCCGCCTTTGTTGATGAACGAAACTTTAATAGGTTCAGAGATCATTGACACCAATCAACATTTTATTTTAGAGTATGATTTTTTAAAATCTTGGACATTCTTAATTCAATTAATTCAAGTCATCAAAAATGCAGATGCTGATATGAATATAGAATATCCCATGGTGTCTAGAATAGAAGGAGTAGGACCCATGCAATACGGCACTAAAGGTTTATTAGGTAAAACCTTTGCAGATATTGAAGAAAAGTATGACTTATCTGAAGCTGCAGATGGATTTGGAGAAGAAGGGGAAGAGAAAGAGCATGATGAAGATGCCGAAGATGGAGAAGATAAAACGGAAGATGAAGATAGCCAGGAAGAAGGGGGTGCGTTTTTTGAAGGCGAAGCATTTTAATCCATCTTTGTTTTTAGATTTTCAACTTTATTTTTATTTTAAGTTTTATTTTAAGTTTAAAATTAATTTTAAGTTTTAGTTGATTGATGTTATAACTATTTCCACAATTATATTATCCATAACCCAAATTATTCTTTCCCTTCATATTTCATTTATAATTCATGCCTAAGAAAGTATATATTATTGTAGGTCCCACAGCAGTTGGGAAAACCTCTTTTGCTATTTCTTTGGCACAACATTTACAAACTGAAATTATTTCCGCTGACGCACGCCAATGTTATCAGGAATTAAATATTGGGGTGGCTCGACCTTCCCAGGAGGAATTAAATCAAGTGCCCCATCATTTTATAGCAAGTCATAGTATACATGATACAGTGAATGCCGCTGTTTTTGAAAAATATGCACTTGAAAAAGTAAGTGAATTATTTGAAAAACAGCATGCAGTAGTTATGGTGGGAGGGACGGGTTTATACATTAAAGCATTTTGCGAAGGATTGGATGCCATTCCTCCAATTGATGAAAATGTTCGTGAAACCATTCAAAAAAATT
>CANBSH010000054.1 GCA_947372105.1 Chitinophagaceae bacterium | reverse complement strand
AAGAACACTAATACAGTAAGTCTAACAATAATAAACCGGGGGTAACTGTTGCCGTCGGAACAGAGTGGGAGATTTGTATAGTAGGTATACAGATGCTAATGTCTGTTTAGAATGTATAGGTTTAACTTTTTAAAGTTTAAACTTATAGCTATCTAATGCATTATTTTTTTGAGCGTCTAACGTAATAGAGTATGTTTTATAATGATATAAGGTAGAGTAAATAGTCTCAAAGATGATTGTTGTCCAAAAATTAATTTTCTGTGTTAGACTTAATTGGACAATCTATGAATGTTACTTATGAACTTAAATGGTTTAAACTAGACTTAATTAATGATAACTTATATTAAGGATATAAGTTATCAAAACACTATTAATCTATGCTTTAATTCATAATCTTAATTTTCCCTTATTTACTTATAAAATAAGGGAGGTGTATTACACCTCCCTTATAGTTGTCCAATGCATATCTACACAGTATATTTTATTTTGGACAGATGTGATCTAAGCTGCTAGTGGGCTTTCTGAATTTCCCCCTTTTAGTTTTTTTATAACTTCATTTACTGTGGTCTTACCAACTTTAAAACCTTCATTTACTAGTATTGCTGTTATTGCTCTACAGCTTTTCCCAGCGTTATGGAGTGAAAGAACTCTCTCTTCTAGTGCTGGGTTTAATTTTAGAGATTCAATGAAACCTATTTTTCTATCATAAGTTAAGTCAGGCTTTAATAACAGTTTGATGTTCTGTTTTTTTATAACTTCAGGAACATAGTTTCCTTTAATTATTTTTAATACTCTTTCATCAACGTTGTCTGGATCTTTTCTTAGTTCTAAAACCGATCTCATTGAGGCTTCAATAGCTTGTGAACCAAGTACATTTTGTTTACTATGCTGAGCACTAACTTCTCCACGTTTTGATACATGATGGACAAAAAGAAATGCTGTACCATGTTTCTGTGCAAGATCTTTAAATGGTTTCAGGAATGACCTAACAGAAATTGAATTATTTATATCTCCAGTAAATACATCAGTTAAAACGTCTAATACAACTAGGTCAGTAGGTGTTTGTTTTAACTCTTCATCTAATAGTCGTACTAGATCACCAGATGAATCACCAAAGTTGGTTATTAGAAGCATGTTTTCTTCAATAAGCTTCAACTCATGTTTATCAAGTGGGTAATTTTGCATTTTTTGTTTCCACTCATAATCCATGTCTTCAGTGGAGACATATATTGCTTGACCATGTTTGGCATTAAGCCCTTGTTCTACAAAAAGTTTTCTTTTGAGAACAGTACAAACTACTAATTGTCTACAAAAGATAGACTTTCCAACATCAGAAGGAGCTATTAAAGCCGTTAATTGACCTGCTGGTATCCAATTTTCTACTAACCACGGTTGGGCGTTTTCAGGTAAGGAAAGTACCTGCTTCATTGTTTTAATTCTACCGTTTCTTACATATGCAGCTGTGTCTATAGATGCTGCATTTTCCTTCTTTTTTGAACTTCCGTTCATATGTTCATGATTTATTTACATAACTATGAATAAAGTTTTGCAAAAACTGTACCAAAAATGCAAATTTTGCATCTATTTTTTTATATCCACTTTTCGTGCTAGAATGTGGAAAAATGTAAAATAGTTCTATATCGTTGTTTTTTCTTTGTTTACAAGTTCTATGATAGCAGGTAGTAATGATACTTTATCATAATTTACTCTATTCTTACTGTACAACTCTGTGGTTTTTACACTTTCATGACCTAGACTCTGTTGAACCTGGTAAATATTGCCTCCTGAAACTTTTAATGCTAAGTCTGTATAGGTATGTCTTGATACATGGCTACTAAGGTTTTTGAATATGCCGCAGTATTTGGAGACCTCTTTAAGATATTTGTTTATATAAGTAAGTTTTGAATTAATAGAAATTTCATTTACTACTTTTACTTTATTTAGTAGCGGAAAGATGAATGGTTCATCACTTATGTAGCGGTTAAAGATCATTTCAAGTTCTTCAGTTATGGGTATACTCATCTGCTTACCTGTTTTCCGTTGCTTAAAAACAAGATGCTTATTAATAATGTTATCCTTTTGCATAGCTACCATATCTCCACCTCTTGTTCCTTCTGCTAAAAAACAGGCTAAGAAAAAGTCTCTGGCTAACAAAACTGATTGAATAGGAGGTAGTGGTGTGTTAAATATTCTTTGTAACTCTTCAGCAGTAAGTTTTTCTTTGGTATTGTCAGTATACTTTAGATGAATCTGCTCAAATGGGTTGTGCTTGTCATAGACATTACAACGGATAGCTTCATTCATGATAGTCCTTAGAACACTTAAGTTTGATGAAACCGTATCTCTTGAGTTTCTCATTGTGTTGAGTAAATACAATTCATATTTCCTAAGTAGGTTATAGTCTACTTTTTTAATATTCAAGCTATGACCAGTAAAAGCCTTAAACTTATTTAGTACAGCTTCATACCTTTTGTATGTACCTAATTTATTGGAAGCTTTTATTTCCTCCATCTTTGTTCTATTTGCAAACTCATAAAAATTTACCATTGTATCATGTGATAAGGAAGTCATCAATTCCTCTAAAGTCACTGGATTTTGAACTTCTAAAAGCTTATTATATACTACTATAACCGCTTTTAGCTTGTTTTTTATGACATTATTGTATTCAGTAGCCATAAAATGACTTTTTTTGATCTGCTGTTTTGACTTATTCCAAGCTGTAACAGCTACACTTATTCCAGTACCAATACGCCTGTGTTTACGATCTTGCGTACAACGGATTAAAACAGATTTTTCTCCGGCTGAAGAGCTGCCGCTATTGAGTTCTAAGTTAAAAGTAATGTTCATGTTACAGTAGGTTTTGAGTTTTAGCGGCTAACTGTAACAATGGTGTAACAAATGGTGTAGATTCTGTAAAAGAGCCGAGTCAGGGAACCCGCTAATTCTTTGATTTACAGCATAAAAAAAGAGACCTACTTTGCAGTAAATCTCTTTATGTGACCCCGTCAGGATTCAAACCTGAAACCTTTTGATCCGTAGTCAAATACTCTATTCAGTTGAGCTACGGGGCCATTTTCACCCTTTATAAGGGGGTGCAAATATATTTTAAATACCTGATTTACCCAAGTAAAATTCAAATAAAAAGGGGCTTATTTCTAATAATGCCAGCGTACAAAGGCCTCAATAGCAGCGTATTTGGTTAATCCTAGCCTAGCATATAGGTCGGCTGTGTTGGCATTGCGAATTTCAGCTCTTTGCCAAAATTCCCTTGAATCGCTTCCTTGGAAGGGAACACTGTCCTTTTGTGATTGATGTATAAATATACCAAAACGCTTTTTTAATACTTGGTCGGGGCTCATAGGGACTGCCATTTCAATTTCTGAAATATCCCATTCCTGCCAAGCTCCTTTGTATAACCAAACCCAACAATCTTTCACCCATTCTGCACCACTTGCTTTTAAACGTCTCAAACTTTCAAAAACAATTTCTAAACAAACTTTATGGGTACCATGTGGATCTGCTAAATCACCTGCACAATAAACTTGCTGTGGTTTTAATTTGGTTAATAAATCCATCGTGATTTTAATATCCACTTCACTCATGGGCTTTTTCTCGATTGCCCCCGTTTCATAAAAAGGTAAATCAAGGAAATGATGATTTTCTTCTTTTAAGCCTACATATCTACAAGTGGCTTTTGCCTCACATCGGCGAATTAATCCTTTGATGGCTCTAATTTCAGCAGTATCTAAATGATCCGATTTTTTTTCTGCTAAAAAAGCTCTAGCTTCTTGTAATACTTGTTGACTTTTATGATTGTCTATTCCAAATAAATCTTCAAAACCTACAGCGAAATCTAAAAATCGTGTTACAAATTCGTCAGTCACTGCAATATTTCCGCTGGTTTGATATCCTACATGAACATCATGTCCTTGTTCTTGTAATCGCATAAATGTTCCGCCCATGCTTATAATATCATCATCAGGGTGAGGGGAAAAGATAAGCACTGTTTTAGGATGTGGATTGCTGCGTTCAGGATGTGCAGGAATAATTGCATTAGGTTTTCCGCCAGGCCATCCTGTGATTGAATCTCTTAGCATGTAAAATACTTGCAAATTAATATCGTATACAGACTCCTTTAATACGAGTAAATCAGCCAAACTATTTTCGGTGTAATCATTTGCAGTTAAACTTAAAATAGTTTTATTCAGTTTAAGGGCTAATTCAATGACTGCCATTTTAATCATGGAAGGAGTCCAATCAAGGGTGCCAGTTAACCAAGGAGATTTATATCTCGTAAGTTCAGTGGCTGCTAATTCATCAATCACAAAAGTGCAATCATCATGATTTTGTAATACACTTGCTGGCACTTGTTCTGTAACTTCTCCTTCAACGGCTTTTGCAACAATGGATGCTTTATCGCCCCAAGCTAATAATACAATTTTTTTAGCTTTCATGATACTGCTAATACCTACGGTGATAGCTAGTTTGGGCACTTTATTTAAATCTAAAAATTCATAGGTGTTGGCTATACGAGTTTGTTGATCCAAATGAATCACTCTCGTTTTGGAATGAAAACTAGATCCTGGTTCGTTAAATCCAATATGACCATTTTTGCCAATGCCTAAAATTTGCAAATCAATTCCGCCAACTTTTTCAATCGTCTGTTCATAAAAAGTACAACTTTCTTTGACTCCTTCTTTTGGCCATTCTCCATTGGGGATATGAATATTTTTGGGATCTATATCAATTAAATTAAAAAGATGTCGATGCATGAAACTCCAATAGCTTTGATAAGCAGATTGTGCAATGGGGTAGTACTCATCTAAATTAATGGTAATTACATTTTTAAAACTCAACCCTTCTTCTTTGTGCATTCTGACCAATTCCTTATATAATAAAATAGGTGTTGCACCAGTAGCCATTCCTAAAATACAAGGTAAGTTTTGTGCTTGTTTTTCTCTTATTAATTGAGCTATTTGAACAGCAACTGCATGAGAGCCTTCCGCTACATTTTTATAAATCTTTACCGGGACTTTTTCAAATGACTCAAGCATATTGTTTTATTTATATTGTAAAAATAGTTAAAAAAAAGCCTTCCAAAAAATGGAAGGCTTTGTAATTTATTGAACTTTATTAATCTTAATCATATTGGTAGGTAGATGTAATTCTACAGGCGTACTTCCTGTATTCACTACAACATCATCTTTTTGAACAAATCCGTGGTTCTTTAAAATTTCAATTTGGTCATTAATGATAGCATCTAAACCTTCTTCTTTATTGTAGAATAAAGCTTTGACACCCCAACTTAAACTTAATTGGTTTACTAATGTTTTTTCCTTAGTGAAAATAAATAAAGGCGCTTTGGGACGGAAACTACTCAACATAAATGCAGTGTATCCACTTTGTGTCATTCCCACTAGTGCTTGAGCATTACTGTCATCGGCTAGTTTACAACCATTATAACAAACCGCATCACTTAAGAAAGAAGGGGAATGTGGTTGAGGTTTAAAATCATCAGCACGATTATATTTATATCCATTTTGTTCCACTTCAGAAATAATTTTACGCATGGTTTCAATCACTAATACTGGGAATTGACCAGTAGCAGTTTCTCCACTTAACATCACGGCATCTGCACCTTCAATAACTGCATTGGCAACGTCTGTGATTTCACTTCTGTTGGGCTTCACTCTATCAATCATGCTCTCCATCATTTGTGTTGCCACAATAACAGGCTTCGCACGATGTAAACATTTTCTAATAAGTTCCTTTTGAATTAAAGGTATTTTTTCAACAGGTAATTCAACACCTAAGTCACCACGTGCAATCATAATAGCATCACTTGAATTAATGATATCACGAATATTGGTTAATGCTTCAGGCATTTCAATTTTGGCAATAATTTTTGATTTGCTATGGTGCTTGTTCAATAAGTCTCTTAACATTTCAATATCAGCGACTCTTTTTACGAAACTTAAAGCGACCCAGTCTAATTTTTCTTCAATAATAAATTGAGCATCTTCCAAATCCTTTTCGGTTAATGCAGGTAAAGAAATTTTAGTGTCAGGCAAGTTGATTCCTTTTTTAGAAGAAATAATTCCACCTAAAGTCACTTTTACTTTTACGTCACCATTACTTTCCACACTATGCACCTTCACTTCAATTTTTCCATCGTCAATCATGATAGTGTTACCTACCACCACATCACCTGCCAAATTAGGGTAGGAGACATATATTTTTTCTAGGGTACCAACACATTTTACGTTTGTGAAGGTTAAAATATCGCCTTCTTTTACATCTAGGCGGTTGTTTTCAATTTCACCTACTCTTAATTTAGGGCCTTGTAAATCACCCAAAATAGCAACGGTACAACCTAGTTCTTTATTGATGCCGCGAATATGTTCAATTATTTTCTTTTTGTCTTCATGACTTCCGTGTGAAAAATTTAATCTAAAAACATTCACACCTGCTATCACTAAATTTTTCAATTGATCATACTGATCGCAAGCCGGGCCTACTGTTGCAACAATTTTTGTTTTGTGATGGGTATGCTTAAAACTTTGACTCATTATTGGGGAGGGTTTTATATTTGATTGTATTAGTAAATTAGCTAGCTAATATTTTTACGATTTTTAGCCATTCATCAGAAATCTTTTGTTTGGCTTTCACAGCATTGTTTAAAGGAGTGTACTTCATTTTATTATCTTCAATACCAACCATTACATTATGTGTGCCATTTAATAAACATTCAACTGCATGATAGCCCATTCTGCTGGCGATTAAACGATCTAAACAACTAGGTGCTCCACCTCTTTGAATATGTCCTAATATACAAACTCGAATATCTGCATTAGGTAATTTCTCTTTTAATAAATTAGCCACTTCGGTTCCGCCACCAAATTCATCCCCTTCAGCCACTACGATTAAGTTGACTAATTTTTTACGTTTTTCTTTTTCAGTTAATCCTTTCACCAATAAATTCATATCCGTTTTGGATTCTGGGATTAATATATTTTCAGCACCCGTAGCAATGCCACTATGTAAGGCAATATATCCAGCATCACGGCCCATTACTTCCACTACAAAAAGACGGTCATGTGCATCGGCAGTATCTCTAATTTTATCGATGGCTTCTACCGCAGTGTTTACCGCAGTATCAAATCCAATAGTAAAATCGCTTCCTGCAATATCTTTATCAATCGTTCCCGGTAAACCAATACAAGGAATATCAAATTCATTACTAAACTTTTGTGCTCCTTTAAAACTTCCATCTCCACCAATCACCACAATACCATCAATACCTCTCTTCTTTAAATTTTCATACGCTTTTTGTCTTCCTTCAGGTTCAAAAAACTCTTTACTTCTAGCCGTTTTTAAAATGGTCCCACCTCTTTGAATAATATTAGCAACCGATTTTGAGTCCATTTGGAAGATATCATCTTCAATCATCCCGTTATATCCACGAACCACCCCATAAACCTCTAAACCATGGTATAATCCTGTTCTTACGACTGCTCTGATAGCGGCATTCATACCGGGGGCGTCTCCACCAGAGGTTAAAACAGCGATTTTACTTACTTTTTTTACTGACATAAACTTAGTAATTATACTTTAAAACGTTGATTACCAATAAATAATCAATACGTTAGTGACAAAACGGAGCCCCAAATTTAATCATTTGGCGCCAATTTATGGTTGATTATTGTTAAATGTGGGTATTTTTCTGAATGCAAACGTTTGTATGTTAATTTAAGCGGCTAAGATTCTAAAAATCATTATTTTGAGTAAAATAAGTCACATGAAAAATAGAGTTCAAAAAATCGCATTATTAGTTGCAATTCTTTTTGCATCCAATTTCACTTTTGCGCAAGATGGATATGAGTATAAAACGCCCCCAAAGGTTATTGCAGATCTATTATTAGCACCACCTACACCTTCTATAAGTGTAGAAAGTAAAGCGCAGTGGATGTTAGTGATGGAAAGAAATTCTTACCCCACTGTAGAAGAATTAGGGCAGCCTGAATTTAAAATTGCAGGATTAAGATTGAACCCCAACAATGCCTCTTTAACGCGTCAAACCTATATTAATAAATTATCTATTAAAAATATTAATTCGGGAAATGTGTTGTCTATTTCAGGTTTCCCAACCAATATGTCTGCGACATCGCCAACATGGAATAAATCTGAAAATAAAATTGCATTTTTTAATGTCACTTCTTCACAAGTGGATGTGTATGTTATTGATATTGCAAAGTTGACATGTAAAAAAATAAATACGAAACAAGCTAATACCGTATTAGGAAGTACTTTATTATGGGTAGATGATAATACATTATTATACAAGACCAATATGAATGTATTGTCTACTTTAAAAAAACGACCTATCACTCCCAAAGGGCCAACGATCCAAGAAAACTTGGGTAAAGTGGCGCCAAGTGTCACTTATCAGGACATGATTAAATCTCCATATGATGAATATGTGTTTGAATTTTTCACAACCGTACAATTAGTAAAAAATACAAATGGGGTAGAAACAGCTATTGGAAAACCTAGTATTCTATATTCAGTAAACTTATCTCCTGATAAAAATTATCTACTTACAAAAAAATTAAATAAACCATTTTCTTATTTAGTACCTGCAGGAGGATTTGCTTCAACCATTGCGATAGAAGATTTTAAAGGAAATAAAGTTCATACGCTAGCGGATTTACCTTCTTCCGAAAATACACCTTCGGGGTATGACAACGTGCAAAATTTACCAAGAGCTTTTGATTGGAAAAATGATGCGGCTGCTACTATTGTGTATGCCATGCCATTAGATAGTGGGTTAATAAAAAAGAAAGTGCCCTTTCACGATGCGGTATTTGCTTTAGAAGCTCCCTTTACTGGCGCTGCTAAGGAATTGTTTAAAACTAAAACCAGATACAATAGAACAACTTGGGGGAATGATGCTTTGGCTTTAGTAGCTGAATCATTGCGTTCTAAACAACAGTATACGGTGAGCAGATATAATGCTAGTGCAAACACTTTCACTACTTTGTATGAAGGGAATAGTACCGATTTGTATAATAATCCAGGAACGCCTGTGACAGAAAAAAATAAATATGGGGAAGAGGTTATTGCAGTTGTCAATAATGGCCAAACTATTTTATACAATAATACGACAGGGGCATCCCCTAAAGGAGATTTGCCTTATTTGGCTTCCTTTAATTTAAATACAAAGGTGAAAGAAATTTTATGGAGAAGTTCCGAAGATTGTTTTGAATATGTTGCAGATGTAATTCAATTAAGCCCTTTAAAAGTGATTACTCGAAGAGAAACTGAAGTGGAAGTACCTAATTACTATATTAAATCGGGGGATGGATTAAAAAATACGATGGCAATCACTCAATTTAAAAATCCTTATGCAAGTATGGTAGGGGTGACCAAAGAAAAAATTAAATACAAACGTGAAGATGGAGTGGATATGACAGGGGATCTATATTTGCCTAAAGGATATAATAAAGTAAAAGATGGCCCTTTACCTACTTTAATTTGGGCTTATCCAAGAGAATTTACGAGTGCAGCTGATGCAAGTCAAATTAGAGGAAACCAACATAAGTTTACTTTGTTGTCATGGGCTTCTCCCGTATTTTATGTAACACAAGGATACGCGATTCTAGATAATGCCGAAATGCCCATTATTGCAACAGGTCCAGATAAAAAACCGAATGATGATTTTGTACATCAATTAGAATTAAATGCAAAAGCAGCGATTGATAAATTAGTGGACATGGGTGTGGGGGATCGTAAAAGAATGGCTGTAGGAGGACATAGTTATGGTGCTTTTATGACAGCCAATTTATTAGCACATACTAATTTATTTAAAACAGGAATTGCTCGTAGTGGGGCTTATAACAGAACTCTAACTCCATTTGGGTTTCAAAATGAAGAACGTACTTTTTGGCAAGCACCTCAATTGTATTTAGAGATGAGTCCTTTTGCTTTTGCAGATAAAATTAAAGCGCCTATTTTATTAACGCATGGTGAGCAAGATGATAACACGGGTACTTTTCCTATAAATAGTGAAAGATTATATGCTGCAATCAAAGGACATGGTGGCACGGTTCGATTTGTATACTTGCCTTATGAAGCGCATAGCTACAGAGGAAAAGAAAATTTATTACATCTTTTATATGAACAAGGTAGATGGTTGGATACGTATTTAAAATAGGGTTGTAATTTTAAATGAAGACAAAAAGAATTTTAATAAATTATTTAAAATTTTTAATGTAGAAATATATTGGAGTGTCTTTATACAAAAAAGGGGGAGTTTAAAACTCCCCCTTTTTTTATAGAAACCAATTATTTATCTTTTTTAATATAATTAAAGAATGAAATTACTTACTCTCTAAAATAAGCAAGTCATTGAATGCCATTTCATACTCCTTATTCATGGAGCGAATGAGAGCGTTTTTATCATGGTAGTTTTTTTCTATCACTTGAAACTTTGATACATCTGTATAAATGGTAGGATCTGCCATTTGAACTTCAAGGGCTTCCTTTTCTTTTTTAAGGGTATCAATATTATGTTCAATTTGAGCCAAAGCTTTTTGTAATTTTTGAATTTGTTTTTGCAAATCCTTATCAATAGGAGCATTGCTTTCTGCAGGCTTTGCAGGAGCCGCTGCATAGGTTGCAGCAGGTGCTGATTTCTTTTCTTCTTTTGTAGCTTTAGGAGCTTCTGGTTGCGCTGCTTTTTGTTTAGCCATTCTTTCCTTCCATTCTAACCATTCTTTATAATTGCCTTTAAATTCTACAATTTTATGGTCTTCAATTTCCCAAATTTTATTGGCTGTTTTAGAAATAAAGAAACGATCATGGCTTACTAAAATCAACGTGCCATCATATTTGGTAAGAGCATCTGCTAATAATTCTACCGAATGCATGTCTAAGTGGTTGGTAGGTTCATCCAACATTAAAAAGTTAGCCTTACTAATAATGGTCTTAGTTAAAGCGACACGTGCTTTTTCACCTCCACTTAATACTTTAATTCTTTTTTCAACATCATCACCGCTAAATAAGAAACATCCTAATAAGGCACGTAATTCTAAGTCGGTTTTTTTACTTCCGCACTCTTGAACTTCTTCTAAAACGGTATTATTTAAGTTCAATGATTCTAACTGATGCTGTGCATAAAAACTCTCATCTACATTATGTCCCCAAACTCTTTCTCCTTCAAATGTTTCCATGCCAGCAATCACTCTTAGCATTGTAGATTTTCCTTTTCCGTTTGCACCAATCAAGGCAATTTTATCGCCTCTTTCAATCTCTGCAAATGCATTGTCAACAATGGTTAAAGTAGGGTAGCGTTTGGTGACACCTTTCAAATCCACTAATACTTTACCGGGTGTTTTATCTACCGCAAAGTTGATTTTAATATTAGGTCTTTCAATTTGAACGTCTTCAATGACATCTAAACGATCTAATCTTTTTTGAATACTTTGTGCTTGAGCGGCTTTGGATGCTTTGGCTTTAAAGCGTTCTATAAAACGTTCTTGTTGACGAATATAGTCTTGTTGATTTTCAAATGCACGTTGCTGAATTTCTACTCTTTGTTCTTTTTCAACTTCATAATATTCATAATCACCTGTATAAAAATTAAGTTGTTGTTGATACACTTCTACAATCTTATTCACCATTTTATTTAGGAAGTATTTATCATGGCTCACAATCACCACACTTCCTTTGTAATGCAACAAATATTTTTCAAGCCACTCAATACTGGGTAAGTCTAAGTGGTTAGTAGGTTCATCCAATAATAATACATCAGGTTGTTGCAAAATCATTTTAGTCAATAAAACACGCATTCTCCAACCCCCACTAAATTCCTTATAAGGTCTGGCTAAATCTTCGCTATTAAATCCTAAACCATGTAATACTTCTTCCGCTTTATGTTGAATATTATAGCCATCTAATACATCAATCTCATGTAAGGCATCGGTGTATTTGATTAGTAAGTCATTGTCTTCGGGATTTGCTTCTAATTCAATACCCAACGCTTCTATTTCCTTTTCCAATGCTCTCACGCGTTCAAAGGCTCCCAATGCTACTTCGGTAATGGTTTCATTGGTGTCAAAGCTTAATAAATCCTGGTGTAAATATCCAATAGAAGTGTCTTTGCCTTTTTCTACTGTCCCTTTACTAGGGGTATATTGACCTACTAATAATTTTAAAATCGTGGATTTGCCGGTTCCGTTATAACCAATTAAACCAATACGTTCACCCGGTTGAATATGCCAAGTTGCATCCGCTATAATTGCACGCGCACCAAATTCAAAAGTCACATTTTGTAATCCTATCAGCATATATTAAAAATTCAGACCGCAAAGTTAGTGCCATTGCGTATCTAATATTGCATAAATTTGGAAAAATATTTTTATGCGAAAAATACTACTGGTGGTCATCGTTCTTGTGGCTTTATCGTGTAATGACTCTAAATGGAGTGAGAAAAAAGTGAATTATTGGTCTTTTAATAGTCAACATGATCCTCTTTTGGAACAGGCGAGCGATGGATTAATAGCGCAATACGCTAAGCTTTTACAATCAGTTTCGGGGGGTGATACCATTCAAATTTTCGGGGCAGCTAGAGAATTCATCACTTTAGCGGATACCCTGCAAAATCGATTGATTTCAAGTGATACCAGCTTGCAAAAAGCCTTTTCTGAAGAATTGGGGCATTTGAGTGCTGAATTGAAAGGATTAGTCATGGAACAATACCTAAATGACATCCATTTATCTTTTAATATGACTAGCATACAATTGCTTCATTTGTTGGGAGCCATTGGTTATCAAAAGCAAAGCATCTATATATTTAATACAGGTGTGAAAAAAGGGGAGATGGAAGAGGATGGTTTTACTTGGTTGGCATTAACTAAAAAATCAAGTAACCCTTATTTAACAAATGAAAATCAAGAAGTTACTGC
>CANBSH010000053.1 GCA_947372105.1 Chitinophagaceae bacterium | reverse complement strand
ACATACATTCCTGAATCCACAAATTTTGCATTTTTAATAATTGGATTAGAAATAGAATCCATAAAATTATTAGGGCCTGTCCATTTATATTTGACATTTAATAAATCGGTGGCTTGCAATTGTATATCCGAACCAAAACAAGAAGTAGATGCAATCACAGGCACTAATGCCACTTGCGCATAATTTGAAAAATAACCTAAACGAGATCCGCCACCACTTGTATTTAAAAAACCTAGGTGAAATAAACCAGTGCTATTGGTTATAGAAGTTGCGTTCGTAGTGCTAATTAAATTATTTAATGCAGGAATGGAAGAAACATTGATTCTTGCATATTGCCAAACATTACTAGTTCCATTGACTGGACTAAACATAGATGAATTTATTAAGCCCGCATTTCCATTAATTAAAAAGCTACCGATATCTTCGGTTTTACAAAATAAGTTTAAATAAAATTCAGTGGCATAAGGTCTTACAAAGGAAACCGATTGAGATCCTGTACATTCAATACTTGGTAAAGAAGTGCCTGCTGCTTCGGTGCCTGTTCCTGTTAACTGAAATACATAAACAGGCTTGTCTGTTGTGATATATGATGTGGGATCGGATAGCAAGAGTTCATAACTTTTCCCTTTATTATATTTAGTAGTTAATGCGGTGCCGTTAATGGTAATTTCAGTATTGTCCTCGGTTGGCCAAATATAAATAAAATCGGTAAGTGGGTAATTGGGAGTGAAGTTTAAAACTCCTTTTACAACTATAAATTTTTTACCTGTATTATTTATCGGAACAATTTGATCACCAATTAAATCCCATCCACCAATTACAATGGAGTCGTCATAAATAGTGACACATATGGGCTTATTTGATTTTACAAGCGAACCGCCTATATGTGTTGATACACTTGCACTTGCAGCATTTACCGCGTAAGTTTGACCTTTATTTAAAATAACAGTATAAGTCACTCCTGGTAAATGACCCACTTCGTCTTTATTGGTTAATGTAATATCTACTTGTGTATCATCTTCTGTTGCGATAATTGCAAATCCATTGTGCGCAGGGAATGCAGTATATACCTGATTGTTAAATCTTGTTTGAGCTGGTATTAAGAAATCAACTCCCTTGGACACATTTCCTTTAAGAGGAAATATTTCTGGATTATTTGCAGAAGCAAGTTCATAATAAGCAGATATGGAAGCGGTAGAAGAAATTAAGATGCCGTAATTCAAAGCAGTATTCCCTGGTTTATTCTCAATAATGGGTAAATAGGAAGTGAAATCAATACTATAAGTTTGATTCGCTGAAACTGAGAATACAACAGGAGTAAAACTTGGGTTTGCAGGTTGCGAAATGGTGACAGTTGCATCTTTTGAATATGCGGTGACTCTAAAAAAAACAGGTTTATCAGAATGATCAGAAGTTACTTCCGGCGCAGCAAACCAAAACTCACGATCCGACTGTGCTTGTGTCGAAAAAAATACAAAACAAGCTAGTAGGGTGATGATCCCTTTAAGGCTTATTTTCCACTTTTTCGATTGATAAAACATGCCCCAATTTAGTGAAATAATAGCAGTATTTTGTATTTTGAAACGCAAGCCCACAAACGATATTCATAATTACAACCTACTTAACAAAATATACCCCTTGAAGCCTTCCATTTTTGTACACCATGTACGTTTCTATTTGAAAAATCCCAATAATGAATGATCGAATAGTAAATGAATGAACGAATTAATTTAATTCAACGCCAAACCCAGGCTGGTTATTGATATACATATAGCCATCTTTTAAAACAAATCCTCCCTTCATTACATCATCTTGTAAATCAAAGCTTCCATCTAAATCAATATATTTTGTGTTGGTGCAAGCATAGGCTGCATGCAAAGCGGCTGTAATACTTAACACACTTTCATCATTACATCCCCAGAATAAATCAATCCCTCCATGCTGAGCTATATTGGCAATTTCCATCGCACTTATAATACCTCCACATTTCATCAATTTGATATTAAATACCTCAAAGGGTTGAGGTGCTTGAGAAAAATCTAAAGCTGATTTCGCATTTTGCAATGATTCATCTGCCATTAAAATAGCTTTGCGATATATATCATCATCTAATAGATCTAATTCTTTCCCAACAGGAAGGGGTTGCTCAATAAGTTCTACGGGAGTATGACTTGTGGCTTTTAAAAATTTTTTTAAATCTTGAAGGGTATATCCTTGATTGGGATCTACCCTAATTTTTATTTTATTGGAAAAGTGGGCATGCAATTGGAGCATCTTCTCTATATCTTCTTCTACCTCTAATCCCATTTTAAGTTTGATAATTTTAAATCCTTGAGATTCGAATTTTTTAGCATCTTCTAATGTTTCATCCAAAGGCTTAATGCCAATTGTAATAGATGTTGGTAATGCACCCTGTTTAATTCCATAAAATTGAGCTACTGAAATATGGAGGAATTTACAAAATGCATCATGCAATGCTAAATCAATAGCCGCTTGCGTGCCCGGTAAATGAAAAAAATGCAATCTTGATTCATGTATGATGGATTGAAAATGACAAATATCACGACCCACCATATTTTGTACAAAATCACTTTGCAAATTCAAAAACGTTTGTTGCGAATTTTCCCCAACCACTTCCTCCGCAGGACTTGCTGTGCCATATCCCACTATTCCATTATTTAATTCAATTTCAAAAAAAACAATTTCGACATCACTAAATGTGCTGTATGCAATGGTATAGGGTTGCGTTAATTTAATTTTTTTTATATAAGATCGAACTGCTGCAATTCTCATTGTTGATGTATTAATTGTTGTAAGATGGGTAATAATGGATCCACCCCTTCTTCCAATGGGAGTAAAACTGGTATATTTAATTGCTGACTATACATGGCTTGAAATTCAAACGCTTCCTGAGTCGTGCAATTTTCGGTATTAATGGCCACTCCAATCACTTTAGATCCTAGTTTTTCAATGATTTCAATTTCAGAAGCCACACTAGGAATGAATCCCCAATGCGCTTCATTATCAAAATATTTCCTTTTTGGTGCAAAAATTAAAACCACGTGTTTAGCATTGCCAGATATCAATAATTCAATGCCGCAGGGCCCACTTGGATTACGTAAGGAGGATTGACCTTCTAAAAATATAATATCAGGTTGTGCTTCTTTAGCGCAAGTGACAATAGCATTTTCTAACTCTCCAGAAACAAAATCATTCAAAGTAGAATCAAAAATAAATCCATATTTACCACCTTGAAGCCAGCCGGTTTGTCCAGTAAAAATCATTTCTGCTTTGAATGAAATTTTCTCACAAGCTTGTTTTAATAATCTTGCAGTAGTTCGTTTACCCATAGCGCAATCCATTCCAAGAACCGCTACTACAGGAGTTTTTATTTTAAATATCTCGCCACTCCAAAAATGTAATTGTTCTCTTTTTTTAGGTTGTCTGATATCTATAAGTTGAGCCCCTTTTTCTTGCGCCAATAATACAATGTCTTCTTTGTCATTTAAATATTCATGTAACCCATTTACAATTGATATTCCTTTTTGGATTGCCTTTCGAACTACTTCCAACATATTTCCTGGCAACTTACCTCCTACAGTTGCAACTCCAATGATTAAAAAGTCCACTTTATTGATATTCTCCATAGCTTCTTCTAAACTTGAAAACACAGGAATATTTCGATGCTTCCCATCAAGCATGTTGCCCGCATCGTTTCCCGCAGTTTCAATACCATCAATAACGCCTACTATAGTAAATTTTTCGGTGCCTCTGATGAGTCCATGTGCCGTTTTAGCATCGGAGGTAGTTAATAGCCCATTCGTTAAGATGATTGCATTATTCATTATTAAAACTTTATTTACGTTGAATTAGTACACCACTATGTATTCCAGTTGATTGTTGATTTTGATAAACTATTTTGCCATTCACCCATACCATTTTAATTCCTGTAGATAGCGCATTACTGTTCCCAATAATTGCATTGTCAATCACTGTGGAGGGATCTAATAATACTAAATCAGCAAAATTTCCTTCTTTGATATACCCTCTATCTTTAATCCCTAAATGATCAGCTGTCATTCCTGTCATTTTATGAATTGCATTTTCTAAAGACAACACCTTCCTCTCTCTCACGTATCTACCTAAAATTCTAGTAAATGATCCATACCCTCTAGGATGTGCACCAGCATTGCCATCTGAACATATATTAGTGTGTTTCCATTGAATAAATTGGGTGACATCGCTTTCTGACATTGATTTAGCAACAATCGCTTCAATTGACCCTTTGTAATCAGCATGCTCTGCTTTAAACTTACTCGCCATAGCAATTAAATTCATTAACGTAACTGCATCTGTTTCATTTCGCAGAAGTGCAATTTGATGAATGGTTTTTCCTTTATAACTTAAGTTGGGTGCAAATTGTACTAAAAAAGATTCCTTAGGGTCAAATAATTGATTGACAGCAAATTCGGCACTTTTAATATTTTCATAATCATGTGCGGGAAATAAGACCCTTAATGTTGAATGCCAATAATCATAAGGATATATGTCAGCAGTAATATCAACGCCCTCTTTTCTCGCCACTTCTAATTTTAATAAAATGTCTTTTGCTGTCCCCCAATTTTCTTTCTTTGCAATTTTTATATGTGATATTTGAACCGGCATTTTTGTTGCCTTACCAATTTGGATGATTTCATCCAAGGCCTCTTCCATATGAATATCTTCACTTCGAATATGACTTATGTATCTTCCATTAAAAGACGCAGCTAGTTTGGATAACTGCATGACCTCATCCTTACTGGAATAAAATGCTTGCTCATATTCAAGGCCAGTAGATAAACCCAGTGCTCCTTTTTTCATTTCATTCGCTAATAATAGTTTCATCTTTTCTATTTCAGCTGGAGATGATTGCTCCATTAAACGTGCTTCCCCCATGACCTCTTCCCGAAGTGTCGAATGCCCTGCATAACTTGCCACATTCACCGAAACTGGATTGGATTTTAATTTGGCCTGTAAGCTATCCATCCAATCTCCTTCTCCATCTTGGCCAATCACAATTGTTGTAATTCCTTGGTTCGCGGTAGAAATAGCATTGGGATTTCTTTGAACATCTCCAAAATGATGGCTATGGGAATCAATAAATCCAGGCGCCAATACTCCTCCATGTGCATCTATAACTTGTTCATTTTTTTGGGGCAACAACTTTCCAATGGCAATAAGTTTATCGCCTTGTATTCTCACATTGACTTTTTGAGGTGCTTTCCCCGATCCATCATAAACGATTGCATTAATGATAAGCTGTGTACTACTATTTTGTTGTGAATAGGTTTTTATCAATATGAACAGGAATAAAACCGTTACAAATACCTTACTCAATTGAATAGTATATTTTATGGATGGCTTGGCATTCATTTCAGAAAGATTAATTGTTTCTTAAAAATAAGTCATTAAAAACAAAAATCCCGCGCCAAAATGAATTAACGCGGGAAACCAACATAGATTACTATTCTCTATTCTAAACCCAACTTTTTTATATTTCTAATTTGAAATAATAAATAAATAATTATAGCCCATACTGCCGCCACAATGCCATAAGCTAATAATTCCAGCCAAATAGGTGAATGTCCTCTACGGGCAAACAAGGATCTGTGATCAAAATTTGTAGTATAAATAGTTTTAGCCCCCCATGGAGCAGTTAGTTCAGCACTTAAATTTCCATATGCATCATTGTCAATGACAGAAGCCACTAAAATTATATTCCCTTTAACATCTCCAGGAATACTGTCTCTTTTAAATTCAGCTTTGACAGTTCCACTTGAATCTGTACTATAGGTAAGCGTTTCATTTGCATTTAAAATACCCCCTAATCGTTTTACACCCACCACTACATCCACTGCACTAATGGCAGTCCAAGTAGTGTCTACCAATGCCATTAATTTTGCAGTGACTATTTTCCCTTCCACCGTATCTATTTTTAATTTCGCCTTTGTGATCGGTAATTCAGCACGTCCTTCGTCAAACTTAGGTGTGGCTTCACCTACTACTACAAAATTTTGATTAGGTGATTTTAACCATTCTTCTTTAGCAGCAGCAGGAATAACCACCACATATTCCCCTTTTTCATTCGTCACGCCTGAGCCAATTAAGTTTTTCTTTTCAGTGTCATTCGTGATATAAAATTGAACTGGAATATGGGCAATTTTTTGAAACTTTCCATCAATTTTAGATTTTGCTTGTACTAATAAATGATGTGTGACATTATTGTCATTAAAATATTTTAAACTGAGTGATAGTGCATTTTTTTCTACTGCCTGCGCTAATAATAATTCAGGGAGTACCACCATTAAAATAAAAAATAAACGTAAAATATTATTTGTTTTCATTGGATTCAGTTTCGATGATAGTTTCATGAATAGGTATAATGGGAAATATTCTTGCAAAGAATGTTATCACCAATAAAGCTCCCGCTAAAGATCCACCTGCTATTGCCCACTCTTCCCAACTTGGAAAATAATGTTTGTAGTTTGCTGGAACATCGTGCATAGGTAAAAATGGATGCAATAAAGTGGGGGTGACAATTAAATATCTTTTAAACCATGATCCTACTACAACTAATATGCCCGCAACAAACGCTGCTTTGGGTCTTCGGCCTTTTTTGAATAGTAATATTCCTATAGGTATAATCATAGCAGTAAAAATGGCGAACCAAAATACTGGTGCAAATTCCCCTGTAAACAACCCCAATAAATGTTCTTCTTCCGATTTCTTCATTTTAAAAGCAGGTACTAAAAATTCATTCACATTAAAGTATAAATACAATAAAGCTAATAATACAACTACTTTACCCATTCTATCAAAATGATCATTCGTAATATACTTTTCTAATTTGTAGTGCGTTCTAAATATATACATTGCAATTAACACACCACCCGATCCCACTAAAAATGCACCTGAAATAAAATAGGCGCCAAAGTTAGTGCTATCCCACCCTGGACGATAGGTGGTTGCAAACAACCATGAAGTCACAGTATGAATTGCAAAAGCAACAGGTATGATGGATATAGATAAAATATTAATGGCTTTATCGGTAATTTTAAACTGTTCGGGTTTGTTTTTCCAAAATGACCCCAAGAATTCATATAATTTTTGAAGCCATTTTCCATTGCGTTCTTTAAATGCAATCATGATTTTTAAATCCGGTAATAATGGGAAATACAATAACAATAAACTGATAAAAAAGTAGGTGGTGATCACTATCACATCCCAAATAATAGGTGATTGTAAACGTCCGTGTAGGAATAGATTGTAAAACCTTTCAGGTCGT
Source organism: Chitinophagaceae bacterium (assembly GCA_947372105.1). Taxonomy (GTDB): domain Bacteria; phylum Bacteroidota; class Bacteroidia; order Chitinophagales; family Chitinophagaceae; genus Sediminibacterium. The sequence continues at coordinate 6,352 of CANBSH010000053.1, read as the reverse complement.
CCCATATCTACTATGATAATCAAGGATGCAAAAGTGATTGCTGAAACTGCGATAATTTCTGCAATTCTAGTTAACGGGGTACTCCAATGTACATTGGTTAATCTTAACACCGCTGTAATTAAGGAACCTACTAAACTAATGGCTACAAAAAATACAAAATTAGAAATGTAAATTCCCCAAGATACATAATCACGTAATCCAGTAACTTCTAAACCATAATACAATTGTCGACCATAAGCAAATGCACCCAAGGCGCATATAGCTAACAAACCAATGACCCAAATCTTTCCTTGTTTTCCAAATTCCTGAGGAAGTAAATCCTGAATAATTTTATTTTCTGCTGATTTTTCCACGTTGAATATTTTTAATATTACTTAATGTGTGCTTAGTCCTTTTTTTCTTCTGCTTCATGATTTTCAAAAGGGAAATTTCGATTCACTGGAGGTAAATAATACACACTTGGTTTAGTTCCTAAATCCTCCATTAATCTATACCCTGCTTTATCCTTAATTAAATCACTAAAACGGAATGTTTCTGAACCATTGGTCACGCTATCTTCCAAAATATCTCCAAAAAAGAATACCCCATTTGGACAAGCTGAAACACAATGTGGTAAGCTACCTTGACGCACCATATCTGGACAAAAATCACATTTACCCACCGTTCCTTTTTTCTGAGGAACACTGGTTTCGCAGTTATAAGATAATGCAGCCACTTCTTTTTCTACTTTAGGTTCTTCCCAATTAAATACTCTCGTTGAATAAGGGCAAGCTGCCATACAAAATCTACATCCCACACATCTATCACTATCAATTAATACCGCACCATCTTTACGTTTAAAAGTGGCATCCACAGGACATACTTTTACACAAGGTGGTTCATCACAATGCATACATGTAGTAGGCTGCCAATAAGGTGCAGTATGATCCGCTTCCTGCATTGGATATACTTTAATCCAGTTTTGACCCGGATGTATGTGGTGCATATGATTACAAGCAGATTGACATTTCTTCAAATTTTTACATCTTGAAAGATCAATCACCATGGCAAACTTTTTGCCTGGAATTCCAATTCTAGCTTCATCATTCGTTACTGTAGGCATTTCAGGAACTGGTTTTAAAAATGCTTTATCTACTTCAATAATTTCTCCATCTACAGATAAAAGCTTTACCATTTCTCCAGAAGGTTTTATATCTGCTACCTCTTCGGGTGTAAAAGGGCTTTTATTACTACATCCCGCAAGTGCTGCACCCGCTAATAAACTAGCGGCCAAAAATTCTCTTCTTGAATTATCGTTTGTTTTCATTAAAATACTTTTTTAAATTTCTTTTTTAACCCAAGCCTGCAATTCTGTATTGGTGATTTTTTGTTTATTGCCTTTTATCTTAGACATATCTACTTCCACCAATACTCCTTCCTGTGTCAGCATTTTCACTTTTTGTGAAGCGGCTTCTGGCGCGCAACTAATAAGGTCTTTCTTTTTAGTCAAGGAACTAAATTTAAGTAAAGGGAATAAGCTTAATGCACCCAAACTTGCCAATAGTTTTCTTCTTGTATCGTTATTCATATTATGTAATTAGTATCATTATGTATAAAAAAATAAGCCACACTAGTGAGGCTTATTATCTCAATTCATTACTTTTTAAAACTTCTCATGTAGTTGACTAAATTCCAAATATCTTCTTGATCAGGTATTTTCTTTTTGAAGCTAGGCATATCCCCACGTCCTTCTGATGTTTTGAAAAATATAGATCCATCAGTTTGACCTTGAAATGCCGCCTTACTAAAATCGGGAGGTGTGGTTTCTAATTGAGCTGCTTTTGAACCATCCCCTAGCCCTGATTTGCCATGGCAAGAAGCGCAATGTTGGCCCCATAATGACTTTCCTGTTGCTATAGATGCTGCATCGTTTTTTACTGGATTAGTAGCCTTTGCTTTGTCAGCTGGTACATTCCATGGCTTTGTTTGAAATAGCGTAAAACTAGCTGTGGATATAAAAACCACGATTAAAATTAAGATTGGTAATTTTTTCATTTGTAACATATTTTTATGACACAAAGATTAAAATTTGACCCGTTAAACATCAATGACTGCCATCATCAAAAAACATGATATTTATCATTAAAAGCATCTAAATACAAAAAAGACTCTCTATTTACTTTCAACTAAAAATTCCATAATCTAGAGATATTAAACCCAATGGTAAATTGACTTTTATTAAAATCATTATGATTAAATACATTATTAGTTTGGGGGAGCAAGTAGCCATAGTTACCTAAGAACAATTGAAAATCATGCCCACTTGTTTTCATGTCTAACCCAATACTAATATTGGGATTAGGATTATTCATGGGATGCTGAGTAAGTGGTTGATCATAATTAGCAATTATAGAAAGCCCATCTGCAATTACATATTTTCCAGCTACACTTACTGCTAAATGAGCATTATTTGTTTTAGGCTGTATCACATTATTAACATCATAAAAAGCTTCCACATTATTGTAGTAGGACAAACTAGGAGCTACTTGCAATGATAATTTTTCAGTTACTTTTCTGGCGATAATGAGTTGTGAAAAATAACTAAACCTGTCTTGTACGTTCACAATGGGCAAAGCGCTATTTTTTTTCCTTGTATCCATAACAGTATTTGCAAAAAGGGTGACACTGACAGGAATTTTATTGTTTTTGGTTTGTTTTAAAATTGAATATTTTAAATTACCCGTTGTTTGCATTCTATCATTGGTGGCCCCAAATCCTAATTGTAAATCTTTTACTGGAACATAACTAAACCCCAATAGCATATTCGCGCTTGCATATAATCCGGCTAAATCTTTCCAGCCATTTTCGATAGTTCCAAAGCGGTGTTGTATATCAAATTCAAAAGTCCCTTTAATAGGTACCATCACAGTTTGATTGTCTATAATATAATTGCCATCAAACGTATTTTTGACATACGATATTTTTTTAACCGCCGGCACTATAGGCTGAGTAGTATCTTGCGCTGTCAATGAAGAAACTATTAAAACAAAAATCCCTGTTATGATAGGAGTTTTTATGACTTTTAAATAGGATGTGTTGATTATTGTTTTCATTGGAATTAATTTAATTGTTTTTTGCTCCTTGTTTAATCCATGCATAAATTTTTGCATTTATTTTTTCATCAGGGCCTTTTCCGATGGGCATTACTGGACTTTTTTTACCAGTCAACCACATCATCAAAACACTATTATCAGGATCATTAGCTTTGATATAACTGCCTTCGGTAAGTGATTTATACGCATTTGCGCTTGATAAATCGGGAGCTTTACTGCCAGCAACATGACATCCACTTATTGCACAACTATTAGTTAAAATAGGTGTAATATCTTTTTCAAAACTCATTGTTTCGGTAATACTACTTCCGGGGTTCACCACAATAGTTGAAGTTTTATAACATCCTGTAATAGCAAACATGGTGACTGCAAAGAAGCCTGTGACAAATGCTATTTTTTGAGTTGACATACTTTTACTTTTTATCAATTAAGGAAGCCATTTTATTTTTTGAACTTCAACAATAGACCTGGTTGAATAGCATGTTGATAATTTGATCTATTCCAAACTGCAAATCCAAAGGGTTGATCTTGCAAACTTGAAAAGTCAACGTCTTGTTTTAATATATCAGATGTTTTTAATCTTCTTTTATATTCAACAATGTATCCTGTTCCTGTATATACAGTTGCACAATCAATATCAGCTCTGCCATTTTTAAGTGGAGAAACAATAACAGAAGGAATACATTTTGCACCAATTGAACTTGTGGCAGAAGTACCTAAACGTTGATATTCAGTCCCTACATTAGGATCAATAGTTCCGCCCACATAAGTTAATATCCCTGTTGAACTAACTGCTGTCACTTTTTTTGCAGCACCACCAGAAGTGGTATCTGAAATATTGATATAGCTACTTGTAGCACCTGGAATCACATATAAAGGAACTGCTACACTGGCACCATTGCCATCTAATTTTAAATTTTGGGTATTGGAAAAAGATCCTTGTGTTGCATCAGCTGAATACCCAGGTCTGTAGGGCCATGTGGTGGATGTACTTATAACAGCAACATCATCTACATGTCTTCCATTTGCATTTCCTCCTGTGATATTCGTGATTGCAGGACCACCGGCCCAATCTTGATAATTGTCATCCATCTTACCATAACTTAAACCCTTACTTGGTTGCATCCACCACATATCAATTTTTTCAGAGGTACCATTAGTGTAATGATTGGCACTAGCAGAATTTGACTTATAAGTAGGTGATGTTACTAAACTATCTACTAAACCAGTTTTTATACTTTTTACCAAAGTGCCTACTGTTGTATAATCCATATAAGGAGTAAAAACATGGCAACTTGCATAACAAGTTTGGGTTGCAAATTTTGCAGTGGAATTATCAATATTCCACAACATGGCAATTTTATCTTCTCCAAAACCTTCACGTGTTAATACCCCATTGACATCAAAAGTTCGACTACTAGGTTCTTTATTCCATAATTTAGTAGTTGGATCAAAATACCAGGGAGCCACTTTTTGACTTTGATCGGCATCTGCATATTGAGCTAAAAAATAAACATATTGATCATCATACATTGCTTTTAAAGAAACTGGATATTTTTCCCCTACATATCCTGCAAACAATGCATTTCCTGGATCTGGAACAGCAGCAGTAAAAGATATAGCAATTGCTTTATTCCATGTCGTATCAATCACCCCATCCATAACTGGAGCATTTGCTGTTTTTAATGCTGTTAATTCGGTAGTGTTAGCGGCAGCAGTAGGTGCTACAATTTGATCAGTTTTAGTGCAATACATAAATGCCAACACTACAAAGGCAAATACTGATAAAATTTTAAAAATTTTCATACATATACAATTTATTGTTAGAGATTTAATTCCACTTGCAAAATTTGTTTTAATTTTTGTGTACGAATCTGACTAATATCAATGCTGCAAATGATTAATGTCATAAATAGATTCCTTTTTTGTAACTTTCATAGTATTAATTAAATTTTATGAATCCACATTTCACTTCGTTTAGCAATAAAATAAATTCACCTATTTTATTTAAGTTCTTTTTAGCCACTAAACTCCCTGCTGCTTTTTTTGCAGGCTTACGCATTCATTATTTTGATGCTGATAAATGCGTGGTACGCATTCGCTATTCTTGGTTTAGTATGAACCCGTTTAAGTCTATCTACTTTGCAGTAGAAGCTATGGCTGCTGAAATGTGCAGTGGGATGCTCGCTTTTTCTCAAGTATATAAGCGAACCCCTAAAGTAAGTATGCTGGTAGTAAAGATGGACGTATCTTTTATAAAAAAAGCAACAGGGATCATCTTATTTACTTGCGAAGATGGCAAAGCAATTCAAAATACTATTAATGATGCCATTAGTAGTGGAGAAGGCAAAACATTAGTAAGCAAATCAATTGGACGTAATCAAAAAAATGAAATCGTGGCCGAATTTAATTTCACATGGAGCTTTAAAGCAAAATAAAAAAGGGCTTACTGGTATTACCCAATAAACCCTTTTGTATATTTTACACACTATTTTTTGGCCTACTAAAGCCTAATTCTTGAATAAGGATATTATTTAAAACGTTTTAGTTCCGTTGGATTGAAAAATAAATCGGAATGTATAATAACGTTGCTTAGATAATTTATCAGCATCAGATGCTGTCACTGGCAATGTAACACCCCCTTTATAATAATTAATAATTTCAAGTTTAGCATACTTGCCCGATGCAGTTTTAATCACTAATACCCTCCCAGCTAATGGAGTGACTAAACTTGTTGCTTGATCATAAGTATACCAACCCTTACCACTACCATAAGGAATAGCATATGATGCAGATGCATTATCAGTTTTAAAAACTGAATCGGTAGGAATATTTTTTAAATCATCAAATAGTCCAGTATACACAAATGCGCCACCCATCCCTGTTCCACTTGTCCCACCATTGATTAATATTTTAGTAGACACAAAAGCAATATCCCATTTAGTCGAAGCACTATCTGTATTGGGTACAATTGCATTTTTTTCTAAACTGTAAAAAGTATACTTCCCTGCACTATAGGGCATACCATTACTGGTAAGACCTAACACAGTATCCGCTGCCAAATCCTTTACTATTGTAGCAGTTAATGGTGCCACTACGGTATCTTCGTTTTTAGTACAAGCCACAAATGAAATAGAAGCGATAGCGATTAATGTGATTTTTTTAATAGTCTTTAACATAAAAAATTATTTTTTGTGATTGATTTGATATTTAAGAGTCATGAAATAAGTTCTTCCTGGAAGGTTAGGCAAATTGACTGC
>CANBSH010000052.1 GCA_947372105.1 Chitinophagaceae bacterium | reverse complement strand
ACCATCTAATCTTAGCTCCAGACAACCAATATTTGAGCATGTCAGAAAAAGGTCACCTGTAAAAAATGATATATGAGTAAAAGAAGAATAATATACTTTGATTCCTTTAGTATAGCAATCATTAACCCACATGGAAAGATTAGAAGACTTTACACTCCTTTTATGGTAAAGTGTACAGAAACAATAGATCACATCTATCAAAACTCTTGTGTCTATGTTGATGAGGTATTCCCAGATAAGGACGATCTGCTACTTTATAAGATTGGAGGAAACTTATATGCCTTCAACCACTTCATTATAAAGTTGAAAGTATAGCTTACTCCGCTAAAAGTTCACTAACTGTGATTTCTAAACCAGAAGCAAGAGCCAATAAGGTGGTATATGTTGGATTAATCTTCCCTTTTTCAATCCTATGAACTTGACTAAGCTCAATATCAGCTGCAAAAGCTAATTGTTCTAGTGTTAGCTTCTTATCTGTTCTTAACTCTTTAAGCCTCTCACCAAACTTTATCAGCACTGCCTTGTCTCTAAGGTTATTCATTACCACCAAAGTGGCATTAAAACAGAAAATAATCTTAGGCATACATGCCTAAAATCACAAATATTACTTATTTTTAATGTGTTGTAGTATTTAGAAACCTAAAAAAATGTTATAAGCACACTCATTAATATGAAATATCTAATACTTATCTTTTTTGCACTGTTTTGTAACTCATGTTCTAAAAAAGAAACAACAATTACAACTAATAATACTGTTAAAAGTCCATTTACTTTAAAATATGAAATAATCTCAAGTTCTGACATTTATGTTCCTACAGGAGGCGTCGGAGCAGACATCAACATTGTAAACGGAACAGGTCAATCAGAAATAAAAAACGATTTTATTAGTGGTAAAACATGGAGTTATACAGTAAACGTAACTTCTACTCAAAGACCAATTATTTGTAGGCTTATAAATACTTCTACATTATGGACTAAAAGTACAGGAACTATAACAGGAAATATATATATAAATGGGACATTAAAAGCAACCGCAACTAACCCAATTAGTTCACTTGGTGCAAACTATAACTATGCAGTAATTAGTTTGCAAACTTTTATATACTAGATATAACTCTTCAATATGAGTGATTTATATACTAAAATGCTAACTCTAAAACCTGACGAGATCTATGAAGCTTTTGCAAGTGAATATATATTTGAATTCGGTGAAGCTGCTAAAATAGAAATAACTTCAAAAGTTGGTTACGCAGATGCTGTAGGCAAGTATATTGATAGTCTAATACTGTCAGGTAGGCTTCCAAATGAAACTGATGTTTCTGCACTACTAGTTTCTAGTTCATACTTCATGTTTGCTAAAAGTGAAAAACTATGTTTAGGTGGTTTAATATTAATCATTTTCTGGAAGGAGTCTGCAGAATTCAATATACTTAGTTATAAGGCTGCTGATCTATCAAAGGTCATGTGTGATCTTATTATTTTATGCAGTAAAATGAAGTTCAGTAAGAGAGACAACTTTTTTGAAAGGTTTTATGATTCTATTAATACGCTGACAAAAGGTACGCTTTTGTCTATCAAGGAAAAACACACGACACAAGACAATTCATCTAATTCGGAAATAAATACGATAGACTTGAATTTAATTAACAGTGATAATATACCAACCAATCATACTATTGCTTTCTTTAATGCACAAATAAATAGGGTTTTAACATCTACAGAAACAGAGATATTAGCCTTAATTCATTTTACTAGTGGACCTCAAACAGGTAAAATGGACGTAGCATTTAGAAAATGTAAAAAGGCTTATAATGATATTGAAGACGGAGATTCAGTTATAATAAAGGCAATAACAAACTCAAGCAGTGAACTTATAATAAATGAATTTAAAAAACAAATCTTAACTAAAGGTGAATTTTACTTAGAAATCAATAATACTGATTTTAGTTATACATTTTATAAGTAACTAGTCATTTTAGACTTTTCTAATATTAAAATAATGAATAAATTAACTCTGTTTTTACTTGTCCTATTTTTAAATCCAATACAGTATAAAAAATCATTTTCTCTCCCTGAATCTAATATCAAAACTTTAACAATAAAGCTTTTACCGCTTGGGAACATAGATTTTAAACTTGTAAATAATACCTCTCTTAAACTTGCTAAGTTTTTACCCAATCTTGAAATACTACCAACCACCAATATACCTTCTTCCGCATATTATAAACCTAGGGGCAGATACAGGGCAGATTCATTAATACATTGGTTAAGTTCTAAAGCCAAGCCCAATGAAATATATGTTGGTATAACAGGTAATGACATTAGTACAACTAAAGGCGTGCATGATGACTGGGGAGTTATGGGTTTAAGTTATGTACCAGGCAAAGCTTGTGTAGTTTCATATTTGAGACTAAAAGATAAGGCTAACTTCTATAAAGTTGTTATACATGAAATAGGTCATTCTATGGGACTACCCCACTGTTCCAATAAAACATGTTTTATGAGAGACGCAGATGGAAAAGACACAACAGATGAAGAAACTAGTTTTTGCACTAAATGCAAACAACATTTACAACTAGAGTAGAATATTATAGACTTATTATCTTGCACCTGTAAGTTTTAAAGATAGAACAAACTATATTTGTTTTCAGTATCCATTAGCTACCATAACTTAAAAATTAATTAAAAAACGGCAGCTGTTACAGCTATGTTACAGTGGCAGTAGAAAACTTGTTACAGTATAAAGCAGAACTTCTCTTAAAGTAGCCACAACTCATTCTTTATCAACTGAATAGAGTATTTGACTACGGATCAAAAGGTTTCAGGTTTGAATCCTGACGGGGTCACAAAGACCTCCCGAAATTCGGGAGGTCTTTTGCATTCAAGGAATCGCTGAAAGCAACTATCTACTATTTAAAATCCTGCTACTGAATCATCCCCTCTTTTATCAGCAGCTACTTCAATTTTTTTATTTCGAATATAAATCATCTCAGTCTTTCCAATAGAAGCTCTGTTGGTTATTTTATATCCCATCAACTCTAATGTATTTTTTAATGAAGCTGGGAAATCAGGTTCTGTATACACTTCATCAGGCAAATGTTGATGATGAAATTTGGGTTGATTAATGGCATCTTCCGGAGTCATACCAAATTCAATAACATTAATTAAAGCTTGAAAAACAGAAGTAGGTATGGTCGTACCACCTGGAGTTCCCACAACTATAGAAGGCTTTCCTCCTTTAGTTACAATCACAGGGCACATACTACTTAACATTCTTTTACCTGGTTCAATCGCATTGGCATCTCCACCTACAGCACCAAACATATTAGCAACTCCAGGCTTTACAGAAAAATCATCCATTTCATTGTTCATCAAAAACCCAGCACCTTGCACCACTGTTTTACTTCCGTAACCTCCATTTAAAGTAGTCGTAATACTCACCATATTACCTTCTTTATCATAAATACTAATATGCGTAGTCTCTTCACTCTCTTTTACATTACCTGCTTTGATATCAATACTTTTACTAGCCTTGCCTGGTATAAAATCAGACATCCTTTTACTGATATATATATCAGTACTCATTTCTTTTAAGGGAACTTTCCAAAAATCAGGATCTCCTAAATGTTCTGCTCTATCAGCATATGCTCTTCTTTCCGCCTCAATCATAATCTGGGTTGCCTCAGGTGATTGAAACCCTTTTTTAATAAACGTACTTTTCTCTACCATTTTCATCATTTGAAGCAAGATAATACCCCCACTGCTTGGCGGAGGAAATCCATAGATCGTATTATCTCCATATTGAAAAGAAATGGGAGTTCTAAATTTGGCTTTATAATTTTTTAAATCTTCTAAACTTATGATTCCATTACCCTTCTTCATTTCATCTACAATGAATTTTGCAGTCTCTCCTTCATAAAAACCTTTAGCGCCTTGTTGCTGAATCCTTGTTAAGGTTTTTGCTAAATCAGGTTGAAATAAAGTATCACCGCCTTTCCACAATTGATCTTTCACAAAAGCAGGCGAAAAATTATTATACTTTATAAAATATTTTTTATTGGAGTTTAAGCTGTTTGCTTCTCTTTCAGTAAGAACAAAACCATTTTTTGCTAAATCTATTGCAGGTTGTATTAGTAATTTAAAATCTAATTTTGCAGAAGATAAAGTGGCGAATAACCCGGCGATGGTACCTGGTACTCCAGAGGCCAGTCTACCATTTTGAGATAATTCCAATTGAGGATTTCCCTCTTTATCTAAATACATGTTTTTATTAGATTGCAAGGGTGCCACTTCTCTATAATCAATAGCCAATAACTGTTTATTAGACTTTTGAGCAATTAAAAAACCCCCACCTCCTATATTTCCAGCTGCAGGATACACCACTGCCAATGCTAATTGAACCGCGATACCTGCATCAAATGCGTTACCCCCTTGCTTCATAATTTGCGCACCCACTAAACTCGCTAATGGATGGGCACAACTAACCGCAGCATTATTATAAATCTCATGTTTTACTTGTGTATAGTGGTAAGGATCCACTGGCTTACCCGCTCCCAACCAAGGAGTCACTTGTTGTGCACTAATAAAATTCGTACACCATAAAATGGTAACGAAACAACTAATTAAATTTTTCATCCCAAATAAATTAATAAATATTATCCCCCGGATGATAGTCCAATTCTTTATTCTTCAAAACATCTGACTTATAAAAATTAACATTTTTAAATTGATGATTGATATATCCATTTGCCTGGTCTATGAAATGCTTTGATTTTGGATTGGAACTACTACCCCCTGTTAAAATAGATTTTGCTTTTAATGTTTTTCCAAAAGACACAACGGCCACGAAAGTATTTCCTGTAGCTCCATATCTTACTTTTGAATTTTTAGATTTTTTACTTGAATACGCATTTAGCGAACCCATAAATGCGGGTGTCGCCGTCACTGCTAAACTAGGTAAAGAATCAGATGGTTCAACACCTAAAGCATTACGTTGAAAACGATTTAATTTGCCCCATTCAACTGCCCAGGTTCCCCAATCTTTTTGTAAATCATTAATGACACTATCCAAATATGCCACTTGAACAGCAGCTGAAATATTTTGCAAAGTAATATTGGAACCATTTGAAATTGCATAGGCAACTTCATTAGAAACGGGCTTTTTCGATTTAGCTAAATTGAGTTGAAGTATTTTCTCTACCCAAAGAACGGATAATGTTGTTGCAATACTTGTAGTATCTGTATTGAAATTCCAAGTACGTAACACATTGATGGGAGCTCTTAATTGTAATGGCTGACCTAATGAATCAAAAGAACGGATTAATGCTGGTATAAATTTAGCCGCATTTGCCAAATAGGCACTATGACATTTCTCAAGAACCGAATCAATAGTTATATTTTTTATATTTTTCAATAATCTATTCGCATTCACTGATCTTGGAGTATACCCATCAGGGAACATATAACTTGGCTTTTTCGCCATGATGGAGTCAAATGATCCTGCACCATATAAAGGTGTAGAATTACAATTTTGAACAAACCCATTGGATGGATTGATATAATTTGGAATATCTTTTAACAAGTGCGCCCCCTTCCAATTCGTTTCTGAGGTATTGCCTGGCACTGGTGCCGACCAATCTAAATTGGGATTAGTTCTTATTGGTACAAAATTACCATGCCAATATCCAATATTTCCTGATCTGTCGGCATAAATAGTATTAGTTCCAGTCATTACTCTTTTATCTAACCATCCCACAAATTCTTTATAGGTTTTACTTTTTGTGATACTCCAATGAACATTTAATAATTCAATATTTTCATTGATCGTTTTAGCAGCTAACCAATTATTATTTCTTTTAGCAACCACAGGCCCATGTAGTGTTCTGTAGGTGGTAAAAGTAATACTTTCATTTTTTAACCCATTCTTATATTGAATAGTTATTTTATTAGAATCCAGTGGCAACCATTTATTATCATATTCATAAAAAAGTGACCCATTTTCTAATTTTGTCTTTTCAATATACAAATCCTTCGCATCAGACATAGTTACTGTATGCATCCATCCACAAAACTCATTAAAGCCTTGAAAAATATTAAACTCCCCTAAAAAAGGAGCCCCATATACATTTAAACCTTCATCGCTTACTAATTGAACTTCAATTCGATTGTAAAATTCAGAATGCGGATTGATTAAAATAATTGGATTTTTATCTTTTGTTTTTTTTCCACTTATCGCCCAACCATTGGATCCATTATGAAAATCCTCTTTCATGGGAGAATTAAAATTATAAACCACGCCTCTCTCTACAGGCAAAGGATACATGCTTCTAATTTCCAATTCAGAAACATTTGAATTATTAATAGAAGGTATATTATTTAGCAAAGGAACCCAAGGCTGAATACGATTTAATAATTTAGGCTTTTTTTCAGGATGTGTATAAATATAATAATTAATACCTGCCGCATAGGCATCACATAATTTTTTCAAATAAGGATTGCATTGTAAATAATAATTATTCGCAGCTATAGTATCTATATATAATCTAGACCATAGATCTTTGTATATAGCCGATTTACCTTGCACTTCCGACTCTCTTCCCATTCTACCAATAATAGCATCTTCTACTTTACTAAAAAAATCCTCACATTGAACAAACATCATTCCAAAAACCGCATCCGCATCAGTTTTAGCATACACATGAGGCACCCCCTGTTTGTCTCTAATAATCTGAATGGCTTTTGCTTGTCTTTGCCATGCATCAATTTCATTCGCAGAAAATTTCTGTGCATTCAAAATGGTTGAAAACCCTAATAAAAATAGAATGGTAAAGAATCTCATTTATAAAAATTTTAAATCAAATAATACTACAATTTAATTAGATTAATTTGTTATACAATGATTCATTATTTGGAATTGGCCAAATATAATTACCATCTGTTGGATTTGAAGCTGGAACAGGTGTAGAACCTACAGGTGTTTTAGCTGGAATAGGCAAGCCTAATCTCATTAAATCTCCATTTCTAACTCCTTCTCCAAAAAACTCTATTCTTCTTTCAGTAATTATTTTAGATAATAAGTCCGCCTTATCTGTTGGTTTGAAAATAGTAGTGGCATCAGATCTTCCTCTTACTGCATTCAGTATTGCGATAGATCTTGCATCTAATCCATTTAAATTAGCTAAGGCTTCAGCTAAATTTAAAAGCACTTCAGAATATCTAATCACAGGAATATAATCAGTATAAGGAGTTCCTACTGCAAATTTGGAACACCATAATCTTCCTTTATTAGTTCCAGATGCTGTTGTGAAAATAAAGCTTCTTCTTTTATCAGTTGTTTTCCAGTTCACATCACTTGCTATACCAGCACTAAATACATAAAATTGTCCAGTACCAGCCGAACCTAAACCTACTCCATCTGCCGAATTAGGCAAGAAGTTAGCAGCCAAAGAATTGCCTGGAGCATCTCCAGAAGCAAAAGCAATAGAGAAAATTGATTCTGTAGAAGTATATGGAGTTTTAAATACAGTAGTAATATCCGCTGGCAATGAATGCGTAGTATTGGATGTATTAGTTGTTACAAATGGAGCAGCTGTAGAAACAATTTTATTAGCTTCATTCACCACATTTGTATAATCACCCATTGCTAAATAAACTCTTGTTTTTAAAGCTATTGCAGTATTTTTTTGAACTCTAGTTGTATTTAAAGCTGCAGTCGCATATTTAGCAGGTAAATTTGTTTCAGCATAATTCAAATCCGCTAAAATTTGTTTGTACACTTCATCTACTGAACTTCTCGCTAAATTATAATTATCCAAGCCCGTATTTCCTTTTAAACGTAAAGGCAATCCTGGATTTTTACCATTATTTTCTCTATAAGGTCTTGCATATAATTGCAACAAAGAATAATAAGTTACCGCTCTTAAAACTTTTGCTTCAGCTGTGTAGTTACTATATAAAGTATCACCCACAACTTTTTTTCCCTGAGCATCCATCCCATCTAAAAATACATTACATGCATTTATGGTTTGATAGGCTTGTTGCCAAACTAAATTTACATCTGAAGTACCCGGATCTGTTAACATCATATAAGTCAAACCACCTTGTAAAGGATTTTGGTTGGTACTTATAAACTCACCAGCTCTGGCTTCACTATATAAAATGTAAGCACTACCCCATAAGCCTGTTCCTTTGAAAGTGGCATACAAACCATTTATTTGGTTAGAGATTCTTGCAGAAGTTTCAAAAGCAGAAGCATCCGCAATTAAAGTAGTAGGAATCGGATTTAAAGAATCCGTCTTATTACAAGAGAAAGAGTAAATTGATATCATTATCAATAAACTATAATATTTAATTCTTTTCATAAATAAACTATTAATTAAATTTTGGTTAAAGATGATTTTCATAATTAAAAATTAACTTTTAATCCAATGGTATAAATTTTTGCGTTTGGCATCATGTTACGATCAAAACCTTGTGTAGCTGATGTATTATCGGTACTAGTAACCTCAGGATCAGCTCCAGGATAAGGAGTAAACAATAACAAGTTTTGACCACTTAAAAATAAGCTCATATCGGATATTTGAGCTTTCTTAAGGAATTTCTCTGGTAACATATAAGAGATCGTCAAATTTTTCAATCTAATATAATCACTTGAATACACATTTGCAGTAAGTGGTAAAGAATAACCCCATGATGTAAAGTCGCCATCTTGAACTTTAGGAACATCTGTAATATCACCCGCTTTTTTCCAACGACGTAAAATCATGGTAGAGTTATTGGCAAATCTATTATCCATTAAAGTTCCTTGTGTACCATAATACATGAAACCACCAAATTGATAGGTAAATAAGGCATCTAAAGAAACTCTTTTATAAGTGAACTTATTTGACCAACCACCATAAACTTTAGGAGTCGTATTTTTATACACCACAGCATCGGAAGCCGTTGCAATAGCAGGTGCTTTAGTGCCATCTTCATATTCCCATTGGTTTTTACCAAATACTGGAACTTGTTCATATAAAACCTTCTTACCACTTTTATCTAAGAATATTCTTCGACCACTTGCTGGATCTACCCCTGCAGTTCTAATAGCATAAATCATACCGACAGAATACCCTGGTAATGTGATTGAAACTAAGTCGGTAGAACCTCCAATACTTCCATAAAGAATGTTGGGTACATCAGGTGAAAGTGAGGTAACCATATTTTCATTTAAAGAAAAATTGAAATTAGAATTCCAAGTGAAATTTGTTTTTTGAATTGGAATGGTATTCAATGAAACTTCTATCCCTTTATTATACATAGATCCTACGTTCGATAATACAGAGTTTTGTGGAGAACCAGGTAAACCAGCAGAAGCAGGTGTAGGTACGCCAAAAATTAATCCATCAATATTATTTTTATAATAAGAAACGTCTGCTGATAATCTACCTTTCAACATTGAAAAATTGAATCCAATATCTAATTTTTTACTAGTTTCCCAAGCTAAATCTTGATTGCCTGCAGTTGAAAAATACAAGCCAGGTAAACCACCATATAAGTTAGCTGAGTAATTGGTTAAAGATGCATAATCTCCAATACCCGTTAAATTACCTACTTTACCATAACTAGCTCTAAATCTAAAAGTTTCAAACAAATTAGCCATTTTGGAATCTTTGAAGAAATCTTCATTACTCATATCCCAAGCACCAGAATAAGAATAGAATAAACCTGATTTGTTATTGATACCTAAAACAGAAGATTCATCATTTCTAATACTTCCTGTTACAAAATATTTCTTCTTGAAATTATATTGCAATCTGCTAAATAAAGAATTGAAATATTTATAAAATACTTGATTTGAAGTATTTGAAATACCTACTGTTGAAAATCCACCTTGTATGTTGGAGTAAAATGGATCAGATTGGTTAGATCTAATTAATCCAAATTGATCTCCCGTTTTGCTTTGTAATTCTTGACCTAATAATAAGTTAAGAGAATGTTCTTTAAAACTTTTTTCTGCAGTTAAAGTATTCGTCCATGTATAGCTTTCTCTTTTAGAAGAGATGCCAGTAGCACTACCTAATGCAGTATTCCCCTCATTGGTACGTGGATCAAAATATCTATTGGTTCTACTGCTGATATTATCAACCCCATATAATGTTTTAAAAGTCAACCATTTTGCTGGCTTTAATTGAGCATAAATATTAGATTGAATAAAATTATTGGCAGTATTATCATCATTATAAGCTAATGTGATCACTGGGTTTGTATAACCTAAACGGGTGGTTGAAGTTAAATGCCCCTGATTATCCATTAAAGCTAAGTTCAAGCCACTTACGTTATAACTACCGTCTTTGTTGTAGGGTCCAATAATTGGAGCCGCAACAAGGGCTAAACGATAAGCCACTGAATTACTAGCTGTAGAACTCACCCCATTACCTGTAGATAAAATAGCTGTTGTTTTATTGTCAGTATAATTGGTTTTAGAACCTATAGACAACCAACTATTCACTTTGTGATCAATATTATAAGTTACCGACTTTCTACCATAATCATTCCCTCTTAAAATACCTTCTTGACTAGAATAAGAAACTGAAAAGAAATATTTTGTAGTGGTATTGGCTCCTGACATACTGATAGTATGAGATTGTCCAGTGGCTTTTCTGAATATATAATCATACCAATTGGTTCTTACTATTTTGCCATCAGGTCCAACAGAGTTACCATAAAAATTTGTGACTGCATTATAGGTGTTTGCATTTACTAATGCTTCATTTTTAATTTCTAAATATTGATCTCCATTTAAAACTTCTGCTAATCGAGTTGCTTCACTTGAAGAGAAGGTGACATCTAAGGTTACTTTTGATTTTCCTGCTTTACCACTTTTTGTTGTAATAAATACGACTCCATTTGCAGCTCTACTTCCATAAATACTTGTAGCAGCAGCATCCTTTGCAATATCAATTGATTCGATATCATTGGGATTCAAAAATGCTAATGGATTGTTAGAAGCATTACCTCCTACGTTGATATCTTCCACATAAACAGGTACCCCATCTACTACTATCAAAGGATAAGAGCTAAGTGACAATGAATTCACCCCTCTAATTCTGAATACTGGTGCTTGGTTCACCACCCCAGAGTTTGCAATCATGTTAACCCCGGTTGCTTTACCATTTAAGGCAGATTCAAAACTTTGAATAGGCAAATTAGAAACGGCATCTCCTTTTACAGTACTATAAGTACCTACATTTAATCTTCTTGTAGAAGTACCATATCCTACCACCACCACTTCATCTAAATTATTACTAGATTGTTTTAAAATGATATCAATTTTGCCACTTGAAGTAACTTTTTCCTCCATTGTAACAAAACCAACATAAGAAAAAACTAAAGTGCTTTGTTCAGGTATATTTTTTAATGAATAGGTCCCATCATTACTAGTTTGTGTTGAAATATTTTTTCCTTTGACACGAACCGATACGCCCTCTAAAGGTTCTCCTTTTTCATTCAAAACTTTACCAGAAGTTACTTTGTCAGCTACTTCTAAGGGGGCAGCTATTTCAGTGTTTGAAGTTGTTTCTTTTATCTCATTTTGTAAGAATAAAATAACTCTTTCATCCACCAATTTATAATCAATGCTATAGATTTTTTTAATATAATCTAAAAAATCTAAAACGGTTTTAGACTCAGCACGATAGCTCATAATTCTGTTAGAATTAATAAAATTGGGACTAAATGAAAACTTAACATTGGTTTGTTTTTGAATTTCATTTATCACATACTTCAATTCTACTTTTTCTAAATTAATAGAAATTGTTTTTTGAAGAACGGGTTGACTTTTAGCCTCATTTGCAAATAACGTTCCTGCAAAAATGATAGATATGACGAATTGGATAATTGTGATTTTCATAGCTGTCATAATTGCAGCAACTAGTGGTTGCCTTTTTTTCATAAATAAATTGTTTTGTTCAAAGATTAAATTAGGATTTTACGTTTGGTATGTTGTTGTTTGTTTTATTGATTATTTTATTTTTTATACTAAGATTCATTTTATTTTTAATTGATGATTTATTTTTAATTATTACACCCTTTCCCTTTCATTAAAATTTTTGTCCCATTCACTTCATATTCTGCATTGGTAGCAATACATATAATTTTTAAAGCAGAAAATAAATCCAAGTTGGATATATCACCTGTAAATACACAATTATATATGGCAGTGTTTTCCACTGTGATATCAATTAAATAATATTTACTCAATTGATCAAAAACATGATTTAATTTTTGTTGATCAAAAAAGAGGGCTCGATTCTCAATTTTACTAGATTCTTCATTTTGTAAAACGGGTTCAGGACGACTCACTAATGCTGTTTCGAAACGTCTAAAATCCTTATCATAACTCACTTTTTGATTGGGAGTGATAATTACTGGAGTTATTTTACCTTCAGTTTTGAGTAATCGAATATTTTCAAATACTTGAACACGTCCCGTTTTCACTTCTACTACCTGCTGACCATTTAATTTATTCGTACCTACCCTAAAGGATGTACCTAAAACTTTAGTGACTATATTATTATAATAAACCAAGAAGGGTTTACTTGGATTTTTTTGGATTTTAAAAAAAGCCTCTCCTTCTAAATATACTTCTCTTGAATCTCCTTTAAATTCATGATCAAAATGTAAAGTACTACCTGGACTAAGGTAAACTTTAGACCCATCGCTTAAAACGAGAATTTGAACTTTTTTACTATCATTGATTTTTAATTCGGTATTCTTAGGGATAATTGCTGCGAAATTAGAACTTGTATTTTTAACATTAAACCCTACAAAATAAGTCAAAGCAATAACCCCTATAAAAACAGCTGCCATAGCCATCTTTTTGAAAGAAAAAATAGTGCCATTTTTGGAAGCTATGATTTGATTGACTGCAGGCTCCGATTTCAAAATTTTTCTTATGATTTCCTCCGCTATATAAGGTGGTAAAGAAGCTGCTGCATTTTCGTTTTTGGTGTATAAATCGGCCTGAATATCATCTAAAATGATATCATCGAACTTCTCCAGCTCAATTAATTCAAATAGTTCATCTTGTTCAATAAGATCAATCTCTCCTTTAATATACTTATCCAACAATAAAGACAAACGAGTGTTAGCTTTCATAAAAACACCCCTATTTACAAGGGTACTTATAAAATACACCTAATAAGCTATGATGGAGTACATGAAAATGAAACTTATTTTGAAAAAAACACCTCATTTGCTTCAAATTGCTTCTTGATTGCATAAAGTGCTCTTGAAAGGTGGGTTTTTACAGTTAATGGAGAAATACCCATTTTTTCACCTATTTGGATATAAGTAAGTTTCTCGAATCTGGAAAGAATAAACACTACTTTCTGTTGTTCTGGTAATTTTGAAACAGCCGATTGTAGTTTTTGCTTAAACTCCCCTTCTGTCAATTTTTGGTCTGTATTGTTTTCACTTTGTAAGATGGTGTGTGATAATAAATCAATTGCTTTCCAATCATTCGCAATTTTTCTTAACTTATTTAGAATATTATTTTTAGCAACCGTATAAAGCCATGCCTCTACTGGTTTTGAGGGTTCTATTTTATGCCTCTCAAACCATAGTTTCATAAAAACATCCTGCACTACATCTTGCGCTATAATGGGCGACTTTAAAAATTTGATGGCAGTTTGATAAATACGATTACGATGCTTATCATATATTAATTGAAAAGCATACTCACTATCTTCATTTAATAGAGAAATGAGCCTTGATTCTTCAAAATTTAATTGATCAATATCTTCCTTTTCCATCTTAAGACTGAAGATATATAAAATATAAATTAAATATCAAAAACAATATATGAAGTTGTTAACCTATCAATTTCAAACCCCAATTACAAGTCAATCCTAATAAAAAAGGATACAATATAAATAACCATAGATAGTCTTTCCAAGTTAGTTGACTAAAAATAACTCGCCCTTCATTCACCCATCTTGTTAAAAAATCATACCAGCCTATTATGTTAAATTTGTTGGCTAAAATGTTAAGAAAAATAGCGACTACTAATATGATCAGGCCAATAAAATAAATCTTTACCATATAAAAAATTAATCAAACAAACTTCTCATTCCTTCATTACGACGTTTCCCAAAATAAGTGGATAAGGTAAACTCAAATGTTTGCGGTTTTAAATTGGCACTCGTTAAATCATTACTATAAATATCATAGGTAAGCCCGAATTTATATTTATTACGCATCAACCCAATATAGGGCACCATAGCGTCTTTAGAACGATAAAATAATCCTAAATATAATCGACTAACTTGATCATAGGTTTCATTGAAAGGTAGACCTACCGCACCTCCTATATAATAAAAATCATTTTCATACCTACTTTGATAATCAGCATGAATTAAGATTGTTTTATTATCATTAATGACATGCTCAAAATTGAGTTGTCCTAAATATTGATTGAATTCGTTTAAGGGAGTTACTTTTCGAACACTATCTGTTGAATTAAATCCAGAAGCACGATTGATAAAATAGGAACTAGCTCCTAATTGAAAATAACTGGTATAGGAATTATACGAATACATCATACCCACGTTAATAGTGGATTGTGTTTTATAGGAATTCAACACTTCCATACTCGTTGGGCTTAACAGACGTCCAGAATAGTATTGATCTCCAAAAACTAAGGAAGACATATCAACCGTTCTTGAAATTATGGTAGTTCCTAAACCCAATGATAAAAATGCATTACGATCATCATTTAAGAAAACACGATCGGCTACAGATGCTGTTACATAATTAGTGTTCATCACCCCATTGAGAACTTGATCCGAAACGGCTTGTAATCCAAAACCTAAATTATTAGGCTCGGTTTGATCATTCTTTAAAAAACCAAAATCAACGCCCAATCCAACTGTTTTATAAGGCTGCCCTACTCCCGAAAATTGTGTTCTAAAAAAAGATTGCGCTTTGTTAAAACTTCCTAATCCAACACTAGCAGGATTAAAAAAATGACTTGCAGTAAAGCTTTGCGATATAAAAGGAGTTTGCCCTTTTGCATTTGCAGCAAACAACAATATGAATAATATATGCTTTACACTTTTCATTGACTCAATTATCTAAACAATATGATAGAACCCGTTTTTTTAACCGGCACCACTACATTTTTGAAAAAATCATTATAACTATACTCCACAAGATAAGTATAAGCATCCATTTCCTGCAATACCCCGTTGGCATCTCTACCATCCCATCCCTTGGATATTTCATTGGTTTGGAAAACTAACTTACCCCATCTATTAAATATCTTAAATGTACTAAAGCTGGTGATTCCAGCCCCGTACTCAATTTTCAATATATCATTTAATCCATCATTATTAGG
>CANBSH010000051.1 GCA_947372105.1 Chitinophagaceae bacterium | reverse complement strand
CAACCACCATAATAACGACGACCTGGATAACCTTCTGCATATTTGTTGGTCATCACACCACCCATTGCTTGCATCACTTGTAAACTTGTAAAGTTTTCAGAAGCAATTAATTCAATGCCACGACGTTGGCGTTCTAATTCTTGGCGGATGATGTCAAATACAAGGGTATCTCTTTGCATACAAATATTTTTTGCAAAAATAATTCATTATTAAGCCTGACCCAACCTATGTTTCAACATTTATTGAGCTAATATCCACATTTACAAACCCTTGGCACCCATTTGGTCATATTATAATTAAAAATGGCCTTTAACTAACGCTAATTTGCTACTTTTACCCACCCCAATAAAGAACCAATGAAGGCAATTATTCCAGTAGCGGGTGCAGGTGCAAAATTAAGACCGCATACCTATACGCAACCAAAGGCACTTATTCCTATTGCAGGTAAAACTATTTTAAGTTTTATCGTAGATCAATTAAAAGATGCGGGTATCAATGAGTTTATTTTTATCGTAGGGTATTTAGGAGAGAAGATTCAGCATTATGTAGAATCTACTTATCCTAATTTGAACACTCATTTTGTATATCAAAATGATCGCTTAGGAACGGCACATGCTATTGAATTAACAAAAGCAATTGTAAAAGATGAGGAGGTGTTTATTGCATTAGGTGATACTATTTGTGAGTTTGATATTAAGGAAGTGATGGAGAGTGAATGTAGTATGTTGGGAATTAAAAAAGTGGATGACCCTCGTCAATTTGGTGTTGTTGAGATGAATGAAGAAGGTATTATTGAACATGCTGTAGAAAAACCATCCATTCCAAAAAGCAATAATGCATTAGTGGGTTTATATAAAATTAAGGAGTCTCAAATATTGTTTGAATGCTTTCAACAGTTATTTAATGATAATATCAAAACACAAGGCGAATATAATTTAACAGATGCGCTAGAATGTATGATCAAAAAAGGAGTTACTTTTAAATCCTTTAAAGTGAAGCATTGGTTTGATTGCGGTAAAAAAGAATCATTATTAGAAACCAATGCATTGTTGTTGAAAAAAACAGGAGGCATTACAGTAGATCCTAATTTATATGTGAATAGTATTATTATACCGCCAGTAAGTATAGCCGATGGATGTGTGATTGAGAATGCTATAATTGGTCCGCACGTAACGATTGGAAATAATACCACTATTAAAAGTTCCATTGTGAGAGAAAGCATTATTGGTTCTTACACCACATTGGACGAAGTAGTGTTAGATAATTCCTTAATTGGAAGTGATGCAGCTGTCAAAGGATTAAGTAGAACATTGAACATAGGCGACAATACAGAAATTGACTTTGGTTAATCATGCCATTTACCAATAGAATAACACAACTTTTTAAAATTGAATTACCTATTATTCAAGCCGGTATGGTTTGGGTGAGTGGTTGGGAACTAGCTTCTGCGGTGAGCAATGCGGGCGGGCTAGGTATTATAGGTGCAGGTAGTATGTATCCTGAAGTATTACGTACTCATATTCAAAAAACAAAAAGGGCTACCTCCAAACCATTTGCAGTAAATGTGCCCATGCTGTATCCCGATTTGCAAGCACATATTAATGTTATCATAGAAGAAAAAGTGCCCATTGTATTTATGAGTGCAGGCAATCCTAAAACATGGACTGCCACTTTAAAAGCAGCGGGTTGCGTTGTGGTGCATGTCGTAAGTAGTGCACTGTTTGCAAAAAAAGCAGAAGCCGCAGGATGTGATGCAATAGTAGCAGAAGGCTTTGAGGCAGGAGGACATAATGGAAGAGATGAAACAACGACCATGGTGTTGGTGCCATTGATCAAAAAATCGGTTTCTATTCCTGTTATTGCAGCTGGTGGAATTGCAACAGGACAACAGATGTTAGCCGCTTTTGCTTTAGGTGCCGAAGCAGTTCAAATAGGAAGTCGATTTGTTTGTTCTATGGAATCTTCGGCGCATATACATTTTAAGAATGCCATCCTACAATCTAAAGAAGGAGATACACAGTTGGGATTAAAATCCTTGGCGCCTGTAAGGTTATTAAAAAATGATTTTGCAAATGCCATCTTAGCATTAGAAAAAGAAGGAGCGTCATCAAACCTACTTTCTGAGCAATTAGGAAAAGGACGTGCAAAAAAAGGAATGTTTGAAGGGGATATGCAAGAAGGCGAATTAGAAATAGGACAAGTAAGTGCACTCATAGAGCAAATTCAACCTGCAAAAGATATTGTACACGAAATCTGGAAAGATTTTTGTGCAGCAGTGAATCATTTAAAATCAATTTCTATCAATAAGGAATTTTAAAATTTCTTATTGAATTTTAGTATTCCATCAAGTTAACTTTAGTAGCTTGTTCCTTTTATTTCACTCCATTTTTCTTGCAACTAAATTTTACATTGAAGGCTTATGCAAATACATTGAATTTGCTTGCGCTACGCAGGTAAGTACTACATCATTAATACAAACATGAGCGGGGACATTAGCTGCATACCATGCTACATCAGCAATATCTTCGGCTTGTAATGCTTTGTAACCATCATACACTGCATTTGCTTTGGCGGCATCACCCTTAAAACGAACTATTGAAAATTCAGTTTCGCTAGCCCCTGGATGAATAGAAGTCACTTTAATTTGATGCGGTAATAAATCTATTCTTTGTGCTTTCGTAATAGCATCCACTGCATGTTTAGTGGCACAATACACATTGCCATCTTTATACACTTCCTTGCCAGCGGTGCTGCCAATATTAATGATATGTCCTTTTTGTTTTATTAAATAAGGGAGAACCGCTCTTGAAGTATATAATAAACCTTTTACGTTGGTATTAATCATCGTTTCCCAATCATCTAAATTTGCTTGATCAAAAGGGTCACGACCTAAAGCCAAGCCGGCATTATTCACTAATAAATCAATGGCTTGCCATTCAACAGGTAAATTATTTAATTGAGAAAATACGGCTTCTTTATCTTGAACATCAAAAAACAAACAATGTGTTTTAATGCCGTATTGTTTAGAAAGTTCGAACGCTACTAATTCTAATTTTTCTTTTCTTCTAGCTGTTAAAATTAAATTCCAGCCCCCTTTTGCAAATTTTTCTGCAATGGCTTTTCCAAAACCAGAACTAGCACCTGTTATGAGAATAATTTTTGACATAATATATTTTTTATGATAAAGCATTTTGTAGAAAACGATGGATAGATTGATTCACGATATCGGAAGCTTCTATCATACCCATATGTCCTACCTCTTTCAAAACTATAACATTTTGTGGAGGTAAAAGTTGAGTTTGTGCTAAAGAATCTTCAATAGCTATAGCGATGTCCTCTTCCCCTACAATCATCCAAATGGGAATACGATTTTGAGTGAGTAAATGGGAGTTGGCTGGACGATTTCGCATGGCCATGACAAATTGAATGAGGGCTTCATTACTAATATTGGCACCCCATTCAATCACATGTTGAATGGCATCTTGATTTTCTTTTTTAAAACGGCTCGAAAATAAATTGGGAATGGCCATTTGTAAATATTTTTCGGTGCCCCATTCTTGTAAAAATTCAGCCACTTTCATTCGGCTTTCTTTTTTAGCATCGCTGTCCGCATAGGTAGTGGAATGGATCAGTCCTAATCCCATGACATGATTGACGTAATAATCTGCGAAAGCCAATCCAATATATCCTCCCATGCTATGACCCATAATATAATATTGGTCTATCTCTAAATGATGCATGAGTTCATGCAAAACTTCCACATAATGTCTCATACTAGGAGGTTCGCTATGATGAATGGGCAAAGGGGCACAATGTACTCCAGGTAAATTAGGAGCTATGACACGATAATATTTTGATAAAAATGTTATTTGTGATTCCCAAATACGATTGTCTTCACAAAAACCATGGATTAATAATACAGTGGTAGTGCCTGACCCTATATCCCAATATTGGAGAGCGTCAGACCCATAATTATAATCATGCTGCATAACGCCCTTTTTGAATGAAGCGATTATTTAAAACTATTGTAATACCTATGAGTATAAATATTTCTTTAGAAAAATTTTGAGGAAGCCAATATTGACTTATCAATAGAGCAACAGTAGCACCCATGAATAATAAACCTAATTTTCCGATAATTTTATTTTTTACAAAATAAAATACGAGCGCTAATAAATACAAAGGGTGCATCCACATGATGTTGTAATTCTGATAGCATGCAGTGTGCATGGACATAAAACTCATATAAAAAATAAGCGCGCCTCCTATACCCCAAACCAGCATTAATAGTACATCTATTACTGTGGCTATTCTTTGAAATAAAAGAGTGTTGGTTTTCGCTGCAAAAAAATAGAAGATAAAAAATCCAATTAAAACCTGGAAAGGTAATTGGCTTCTTTCATTAGTTACTGGTCGGTCATTAAAATGATAAGTGGCAGTGCTTTCTACTAATTTCCTAGTTCTATCATTTTGTTCGTATAATAAGTCAGGTAAAAAAGCAGCTTGAAAATCGTTGGGCTTTTGGTCTGAATAGGCGCCTAGCAATAAATCAATTCCTAAGCCAATCCAAGGAATGCCTTTGCGATAAGGAGCATCTAATACTTTTTCTCTGTAAGTGTTCACTAATGGGCGAACAGGCGAGAAAGAAGTGTTTGTGATTAAGCCATTTTTAATGCGAGTGGTACAATTGTCCGAAATAAAATTATATAAGTAAAAGCGATTATCCCCTACCATATTGTTTCTTAGGGCAGCGTACCATTTTTCTTTTTCAGCAGTGGAAAGGTGCAACACTTGTTCCTTGATATCTCTTTTTTCAAATTGATATTCATTGTAAAAATCGGGAAAGGAATTCGCCGACATAAAGTAGTTCAAACTTCCTTTTATAAATTTGGTTATAAAAAAGGGTGTATTAAAATCAAAAGTGCCGTAATTGAAAACGTAGTCGGTGCCATTCACGCTATCAACAATACGAATGGCTGTATGCCCCCAAGCGGTATAAATATCTTCGCCTGCATCGCAAGTTAAAATGCTCACGCGTAAACGAGCAGGGGTGGATGTTTGCGCTAATAATGCTGTGGCGTTAGAACAGCACAAAACAAATAAGAGTAGAAAAATATATTTTTTCAAAAGAAGTAATTATTTTCTGCTATAGTTAGGTGCTTCTTTGGTGACTTCTACATCATGTGCATGACTTTCTTTCATACCAGCGTTGGTGATTTGAACAAAAGTTGCCTTTTGTAAATCCTTCACTGTTTTAGCACCGCAGTAACCCATACCTGCTTTTAACCCACCTACATATTGGTAAATAATTTCATTTAAATTTCCTTTAAATGCAACTCTACCTTCAATTCCTTCTGGTACAAATTTTTTGGTATCGGATTCGCTTTCTTGAAAATATCTATCACCACTTCCTTGACTCATGGCACCAATACTTCCCATTCCGCGATACCCTTTAAACTTACGTCCTTCGTAAATAATAGTTTCACCAGGACTTTCTTCGGTACCAGCAAAAATGCTACCCATCATAACGCAATTGGCACCAGCAGCTAAAGCTTTCACCATATCACCTGTATAACGAATACCTCCATCAGCAATGATGGGAATATTTTTTCCTTTTAATGCACGAGCCGCTTCCATCACAGCGGTTAATTGCGGAACACCTGCACCAGCTACTATACGAGTGGTACAAATAGAGCCAGGTCCAATACCTACTTTAACGGCATCTGCTCCTGCATTTGCTAAAGCTAATGCACCTTCATAAGTCGCTACATTCCCGGCAATAACAGGTAAATTTTTATATGTCTTTTTTAATAATTTAAGTGCTTCAATCACTCCTTTGCTATGTCCGTGCGCACTATCTAAAGAAACAATATCAACCCCCACACTTTGAAGTGCCGCAGCACGATCTAATAAATCTTTAGTGATACCTAAAGCAGCACCCACTAATAAACGACCAATTTTATCTTTCACTGCATTCGGGAAAGCACTTAATTGTAAAATATCGCGATAAGTAATTAATCCAATCAGTTTACCTTGTTTATTAACGACAGGTAATTTTTCAATTTTATATTGGCGTAATATTTTTTCTGCTTTTCTTAAATCCGTTCCTTCAGGAGCAATCACTAAATTTTCTTTAGTCATTACTTCACTTACTTTTCTTTTACGATCAGTCTCAAAACGTAAATCACGGTTTGTTAAAATACCCACTAGTTTATTGGTTTTGTCAACAATTGGAATACCTCCAATTTTATTTTCTTTCATCAACTTTAGAGCATCGCCAATAGTGGCATTTACTTCTAATGTGATGGGGTCAACAATCATACCGCTCTCACTACGTTTAACTTTACGTACTTGTTCGGCTTGACGTTCGATACTCATATTTTTATGCAAAATTCCAATTCCCCCTTCGCGTGCTAAAGCAATTGCGAGGTTAGCTTCTGTAACGGTATCCATTGCAGAAGATAAAATAGGAACATGTAATTGTATGTTTTTGGTAAGATGCGCGTGAATATTTACTTCGGAAGGAAGTATTTCAGAATACGCAGGCATTAACAATACGTCATCAAAAGTTAAGCCTTGACCAAAAATGCGGGGATTGTTTGTAGAATTTCTTGTTGCCATAGGCAAAGATAGGACCTTAGGTAATTTAGACAAAATCCTTTTTTTCGACTGATTTACAGTCTAATATACGTGTTGCCTGCTTGTTTATGGATCATTTCCTGCATTTCTAAGTTCATTAAATGGGTTGAAAGCTCGCCAGATGAAAGTTGTAAACCATAAGAAAGCTGGTCGGGATGAATGGGCCCTTTTTGCTCAATCATATTTAATATAGCAATAGTAAGGGGGTCAAAAAGTAAAGTCAGGGGGTTGGAGGTGGTTATTTTATTAGGTAAAGGAAGTTCCCATTGCATGCATTCTAAAAAGTGAGTCGTGTCGAAAAACATTTGAGCTACGTTATTTTTAATAAGTTGTAAACAGCCTTTACTTTGATTGTCGGTTAATTTTCCTGGCACGGCAAAAACAGAACGATGATATCCCGCAGCTAAATGAGCCGTAATCATACTACCTCCTTTTACATCCGACTCAATTACAATTGTGGCATCACTCATACCTGCGACAATTCTGTTGCGTTTAGGAAAAAAATAAGGAAGAGGTTTAGTGCCTTTTTTATTTTCAGTAATAAGACCACCTTCTGTCATCATATCAATTGCTAATCGACGATGTTGAGGAGGATATATTTGATCTAGTCCATGCGCCAATACGCCCCAAGTGGGAATATGAATATCCAAAGCAGATTGATGCGCCATGCCATCAATACCCAAAGCCATACCACTAATAATGCCAATATTCAAATGAGAAAGTCCTCCCACTAACTCATGAACTATTTTTTTTGCTTGATAACTAGATTGTCTTGTACCCACAATACTTACTAAATATTTTTTTTGAAAATGCATGTCACCTTTAATATATAAAATAGTAGGAGCATCTTCGCATTGTGCTAAGCGGCGTGGATAATTTTCTTCCAACACATTTACGATATGGATACCATGTTGAGCTGCAAATAAAACTTCTTTCTCAGCTTCTTCTAATGGCCAATTTTGCATTAATAGAGAGGAGATAGAAGGATGAAGATTTTGAAAAGGGGAGCTACTATTAAAACGTTCTTTAAAAATATTTTCAGCAGAACCATACACTTCTAATAAAACTTTACGCTGTAAATCATTTATACCAACAATGTTTGCAAAGGCAATAGTGTATAAGGGATAGTCATTCATAACGCGAATGTCTCTCATAATAGCATCTTGAACTTGCGTATAAATACGGCAGTTTTTTTAAAAACTAACTACGCAAATAGAAAGAGTTATTTTAAAAGAAGAATAGTAAAGCTAGTGCGTCTGTTTTGTTGACGACCATTTTCTGTATCGTTGGAAGCAATAGGCTTCGTGTCACCATAACCAAAAGTGCTAATTCGAAGGGGGCTAATATGTTGCTTTGTTAGATATTGCGCAATAGCATTGGCGCGTTTTAATGAAAGCGTTTTGTTTTTAATAGCATTACCTGTATTGTCGGTGTGACCTTCGATAGTAATGGTTGCTTTAGGTAGCTGTAATAAATAGGCCGCTAATTCATTTAATTCTTTTTCAGAACCTAGCAATAATTGATCAGATTCTGATTTAAATAAAACATTCTTAAAGGTTTGTGTAAAATTATTTTGAATAGGCTGTAGTTCAAATATTTTATGAGAGGTGTGATTTTCATTAAAGTCACTCATTCTAATGGTAGAAATCAATTTCTCATGAAATGCGCTTTGGATACTTACTGAAATACTATCAATGAGCGGAAGAGCTAATACTAATTGACCGGTGGTATCTGCACCCAATTTAAAAATACTTGAATGATCGGTAGCGTCTAAAATTTCAATGTCACTTGAAATCCCTTTTTTAGTTTGAGCATCCCTAATTTCACCACTTACATACCATTTTACATTTCCCTGTGTTTCTTTGGATAAAGTTATTTTATAAATATCTAAACCACCTCTACTATCAGAGCGATCACTTGCGATATAGGCATCCACACCATTATTTGCTACAGCAATACTTCCTTCATTATCAAAAGTATTAATAGGAGAACCTAAATTGATAGGCTTGGACCAGGTGCCATCTATTTTTTTTCGTGAAACATAAAAATCAGCTCCTCCAAAACCAGGCCAACCGGTAGATGAAAAATATAAGGTTTGATTGTCGGCATGAATAAAGGGTGTTTGCTCATCCCCTGCAGTATTAATTTGTTCGCCTACATTAGAAGCTTCTTCCCATACCCCTTGATCATTTTTGTAAGCTACGTATAAGTCAATGCCGCCATAGCCTCCAGGTCGGTTGCTTGCAAAATATAAAGCTTTTCCATCGGGAGAAATGCTAGGAGCGCTGTCCCAATAATCGGTATTGATTTGGTATCCTAAATTTTTGGGAGCAGACCATTTGTGATTTTGAAAAACAGATTTATAAATATCATAACGACCATAACCTTGTTCAGGATAATCTGCAGCAAAATATAAAGTTTGCATATCAGGTAAAAAACTCACACTCCCTTTTTTGTCTGCATCGTTAATAGAATCGGCTAGTAAAGTTGATTGAGTAAAGCCATTAGGTTGCAAATGGCTGGTGTAAAAATCCTCTCGTCTACTATTTTTTCGACGCATAAAATAAAGTATGCTGTCCTTGGAAGCAAAATAGGGGAAATATTCGGCAGCTTCGGTATTCACACTATCTCCCGCATTTTGAATTGTAATGTCGGGGCTAGAGGGATGTGATAAAGCAAAAATACAAGCCTCTAAAGTGAGTTGAGCTTTAGTGGCCATATTTGCATTCTTTTTTTCGGTAGATGAAAAAGAAGTAATGATATTTTTTGCCTTTCCATAGTCACCTAAGCTTGCATATGCCATTGCTTGTTTGATAACATAAGGAGCCGTTGTAATGGAATCTATTTTTTTTGCTTGGTCAAATAAAGGAATCGCTAAAGTATATTTTTTATTATCCAAATACACCTGAAATAAAGTAAGTAAAGGATCTATAAATTGCGAATCTTTTTGAATGGCTTCTTGTAATAAAGTAATGCAATCTTTTGTTTTTTGTTCATCCAATGCCACCAATGCTTTTTGATAAATTTTTTGAGCAGGGCTTGTATTTGTTTGAGCAAAACTCATAGTACATCCCCCTAACAGGAGGAAAATACAACAACCCATTTTACAAAAAAAAGTACGACTCATCATGACTCCAAAATTAGAGCATATTAATAGAATTAGCGTAAAAAGGAATTAAGGAACTTGAATATATTTATGTAATTGTGCGCTAAGCTCCCACTTTGGATTTGCTTTAATATAATCAATGGCCAAAGGGGTCATCGTATCTGCTTTATCCCATTCGGGTTGTAAGTATAGTTTACATTTAGGAGATACTTGAGCAGCATAAGTTTCGGCCCATTCCATATCGGAGTTATTAAACACCACTACTTTTAATTCAGAAGCGCTAGGTAAGCAATCAGATAAAGGAGCTTTAAATTTTTTAGGAGACAAACAAATCCAATCCCAGTTTCCAGATAATGGACTAGAACCAGAAGTTTCTAAATGTGTTTGAAAACCTGCATGATGAAGCGCTGTAGTTAATGTATCTAAAGAGTGAAGCAAAGGTTCTCCTCCCGTTACAATTGCAATTTTACTGGGATGAGCTAAAGCTGCATGGACAATGTCATCTACACTTAGTTGCGGATGTTTACTTGCATCCCAACTGTCTTTGACATCACACCAAACACAGCCCACATTACATCCTGCCAATCTTATAAAAAAAGCAGCCTTACCTTGATGGTATCCTTCTCCTTGAAGAGAATAAAACATTTCCATGACTGGATAAGTAGTTGATGAATTCAAGTGGCTTTATTTAAATTAGAAAAATGTAAGGGAATAAATATTTATGAATCTAGAAATTAAGAGTGCTGAGAAGCTTCGTAAGCTTTCATGGTATTTTTTAATAAACCTGCAATGGTCATTAATCCAACACCACCTGGAACAGGAGTGATAGCAGATGCATTCACGCAAGCTTCTTCATAATTCACATCTCCTTTAATTCTAAAACCTTTTTTAGCGGTAGCATCTTCTACACGAGTAATACCCACATCAATAATAACCGCTCCTGGTTTTACCATATCACCAGTCACAAAATTAGGAGCCCCTAATGCTGCAACTATAATATCAGCTTGTGCGCAAATGGATTTTAAATTAGCGGTATGACTATGACAAAGTGTAACGGTACAATTACCTTGAGGAATATTACTACTTAATAAAATACTCATTGGACGACCCAC
Organism: Chitinophagaceae bacterium; assembly: GCA_947372105.1. Taxonomy (GTDB): domain Bacteria; phylum Bacteroidota; class Bacteroidia; order Chitinophagales; family Chitinophagaceae; genus Sediminibacterium. Next base: position 5,064 of record CANBSH010000051.1, on the reverse strand, counting down.
AATATTACTACGACCAATCACCACGGCATTTTTCCCTTTAGTAGGAATATTAAAATGTTCTAGCATTAATAAAATACCATAAGGTGTTGCAGGAATAAAAGTAGAAAGGCCTTGCACTAAACGACCCACATTCGCAGGATGAAAACCATCTACATCTTTTTTAGGGTTGATGGTCTCAATTACTTTTGCTTCATCAATATGTTTTGGTAAAGGAAGCTGCACTAAAATTCCATCCACTAAAGGATTGTTATTAAACTCAATAATGGTATCCAATAAAACTTTTTCCGAAACATCTGCATCTAATCGTACCAAAGTGGATTCAAAACCAGTTTCTTCGCAGTTTTTTACTTTACTGGCAACATAAGTTTCGCTGGCTCCATTATTACCCACTAAAATGGCGGCCAAATGAGGAGTTCGTTTTCCCGCAGCTTTTAAGGCTTGTGTTTGCACTAATAAGGTTGCTTTTACAGCTGCTGAGGCTATTTTTCCGTCTAATACTAACATGCTGCAAATTTAGTTCTTTGAAATACAGGGTTCTAATTTTTTTTTAACATTCCATCCCCTGTATCTTTGTTGCCTTAATTGAACCTATGGAACAAAATCCCAACCCGCCCTTGAATATTGAAATTAGTGAAGAAATTGCCGAAGGCAGTTACGCTAACTTAGCTATCATCACACATAGCAATGCCGAATTTGTCATTGATTTTGTGAATGTGATGCCAGGAACCCCTAAAAGCAAAGTAAAATCAAGGGTAATTTTAACGCCTATGCATGCCAAACGTTTTATGAAGGCATTGGTAGAAAATGTAGAGCGTTACGAGGAAGCCAATGGGCCTATTGGCGATATTTCTCCTGTTGAAATACCATTGAATTTTGGAGGACCAACTGCGCAAGCATAAAATTTACCAGACTTTTTTTTGATCGGTTTACCAATTACTATTTTGTTCAGCATAGCTGTAATATCCTTCTATGCTAACAATTAAATGGTCCACCAATTTGATGTCAAAAAAAGCGGCGCCTTTTTTAATTTTTTCGGTTAATAAATCATCCATTCTGCTAGGCACAAGTTGACCACTAGGGTGGTTGTGACAAATAATAAATCCAGTGGCTTGGTGACTTAGGGCAAGCTTGAAAATAATTCGTGGGTCGGCTACTGTGCCTGTGATTCCCCCTTCACTTAAAATTTCTTCATGAATCACTTTATTAGCTTGATTGAGTAAAAGCACCATAAAAAATTCTTTGTTTTCGAATTGTAATAAATATTTTAAATGATCGGCAACATCTTTGCTTTGTCTAATATTTTTTTTCTCTATTCCTTTATGAATACGACGAGAACCTAATTCAATAGCAGCTAAAACCCTTACTGCCTTTACTTTTCCAATGCCATTAATTTTTAATGCAAGAATATCAGCAATAGAAAGTTGAGCAAGTTGTTTTAAATTATGATGTGTACTTTGTAATAAAGTCCTGGCTAATTCTACCGCATTTTGTTGTGCCGTGCCATGTTGTAATAAAATTGCAATCAATTCGGCATCACTTAAATACTTCGCCCCTTTTTGAAGCATCTTAAATATGGGTTGATCCTCTTCAGCCCAATTTTTTATATGATGAGATATTTGCATACAATTTTTTTTCAAATCTAGGCGCGGAAATGCCCTAAAAAAAAGGTATAAATACTTCGAAAATGCAAAGGATATGTGCATAAGTCATTGATTTGTTGAAAAGTACCCTTCCTTTTTTTTAAAATTTGAAGTTGATAATGATAACTTTGGAGCATATCCTAAACACATGAATCCGTCCGTAAAAATATTCGCAGGAACAGGCTCACAAGCCTTGGCTGAAAAAATAGCACAACGATTTGGTGCACCTATTGGAAAAATCAATATCCAAAAATTTAGTGACGGAGAATTTCAACCTATTTTTTTAGAAAGTATCCGTGGCGATTATGTTTTTTTAGTGCAAAGCACTTACGCTCCCACCGAAAATCTAATGGAATTGTTGATGATGATAGATGCTGCAAAACGCGCTAGTGCTTATAAAATTATTGCAGTAGTTCCTTACTACGGATTTGCGCGTCAGGATCGTAAGGATAAACCAAGAGTTGCTATAGGAGCCAAATTAATAGCAACTTTATTAGAAGCGGCAGGTGCACATAGAGTCATCACCATGGATTTACACGCAGCTCAAATACAAGGCTTCTTTGATGTTCCAGTGGATCACTTGGACAGTTCGGCTATATTCATTCCATATATTGAGCAGTTAAAATTAGAGAACTTAACATTTGCTGCACCCGATGTAGGAAGTACCAATCGTGTACGTGAAGTAGCCAATTATTTTAATGCCGAAATGGTTATTTGTGATAAACATCGCAAGCGCGCAAATGAAATTGCGAGTATGGTAGTGATAGGAGATGTAACTGGAAAGGACATTGTAATTGTAGATGATATTTGTGATACAGGAGGAACTTTAGTAAAAGCTGCTGCCCTTTTAAAAGAAAAAGGAGCAAGATCAGTAAGGGCCATGATTACGCATCCAGTATTAAGCGGCAAGGCATACGAAAATATTGAAAGCAGTGTATTGGAAGAATTAGTGGTTTGTGATACTATTCCATTAAGAAAGCCGTCCGATAAAATTAAAGTGGTTACTGTAGCTGATTTGTTTGCAATAGCAATCCGAAATGCGTATGAAAATAAGAGTATCACGAGCTTATTTGTGCACTCACAATTAAAGGCAAGAAGCTAATAATCAATTACTTACATAATTTTTTTAAATAATAAGGAGAGACTTTGGTTTCTCCTTTCTATTTATTACCTTTGCTTCCCTTATTGAGAACGAATAGGGGTAGTGGAAAGTGAAAACTGACCACATTCTTAACAAAGAAAATAATTAAAAATGAAAACAATTACAATCGAAGGCCACTTGAGGACCGAAAATGGCAAAAAAGCCGCCCGCCAGCTTCGCTCTCAGGAAAACGTGCTGGGTGTAATTTACGGGGGTGCTGAGGAGGTAAATTTTTACGCTCCTGCAAAGGCTTTTAAGTCTTTAGTGTACACAAGTGAATTCCAATTAGCTGATGTGAACGTGGATGGAAAAAAGTACAAATGTATTTTGAAGGATTTACAATTTGACAAAGTATCTGATGCGTTACTTCACGTGGATTTATTAGAATTAGTAGACAATAAAAAAGTGGTTGCTACATTACCATTAAAAATGATCGGAACATCTGTAGGTGTTAAGGCTGGTGGTAAGTTAATCGTAAAGATGAAATCTTTAAAAGTGAAAGCTTTACCAAAGGATTTGAGAGAGTTTATTGAATGCGATATTACAAATCTTGATTTAAATGGAAACATACGTGTTCAGGATGTAAAAGCACCTAACATGGAAATCATGAATCCTCCTCGTATCCCAGTTGCTTCTGTAGTTTTAACTCGTCAGTTAAAGCAAGAAGAATCTGCTGCTGCTACACCTGGTGCTGCTGCTCCAGCTGCTGCTGCGAAAAAATAAAATCTTATTTACTAAGAATAATATCATCCCTTCTCGATAACTCGGGGAGGGATTTTTTTTGGAAGCCCATTGAGGGGGACATTTTATTGAATAAGAAGCCTTAAATAATCTTATTTTTGATATCAGCAAAAGCAGGGTTTAAATATGCAAAAATTTTTAATCATAGGGTTGGGGAATATAGGTCCCGAATATGCACACACTCGACACAATATTGGGTTTGATGTGTTGGATGCTTTTGTATTAAAAAATGGCGGGTTTTTTAAAATGGATAGATTAGCTGAAGTTGCTGAAGTTAAATGGAAGGGTAAAATATTTTGCTGTATTAAGCCAACAACTTTTATGAATTTAAGTGGGAAGGCTTTTAAATATTGGATGGATAAAGAAAAAGTAGCTATTGAAAATACGCTTACTGTTGTAGATGATTTAGCATTACCTACTTCAAAAATTAGATTACGTGCCGCAGGATCTGATGCAGGACATAATGGATTAAAGGACATTCAACTTACCTTAGGAACAGATGCTTATCCTAAATTAAGATTTGGAATTGGAAGCGATTTTAAAAAAGGGCAACAAGTAGAATTTGTTTTGGGAAAGTGGGCAGCTAATGAAAGAAAAGTCATTGATTTGAAAATTGAAAAATGTGTGGAAGTGATTGAATCATTCGCAAGTATTGGGTTATCGCGCACTATGACTGATGCAAATGCCTTAGAAATAACATTATAATTTTATAAAATAATAGTATGAGTATATTTTGTATAGGAAGAAATTATGTAGAGCATGCCAAAGAGTTGGGAAATGAAATACCAACATCTCCAGTCATATTTATGAAACCCACCGGTGCATTATTGCCTCAAGGTGCTGAATTTGAAATCCCATCATTTACACAGGATTTACATTTTGAAGGGGAGTTGGTATTAAGAGTAAGTAAGGGGGGTAAAAATTTAAAAGGGGCTGATGTATTATCCTACTGTGATGCTATAACTGTTGGGATAGATTTTACTGCGAGAGATGTACAAAATGAATTAAAGAAAAAAGGATTGCCTTGGGAAAAAGCAAAAGCTTTTGACGGTTCAGCTGTTTTAGGTGCATGGCAAACATTAACTCCGACTATAGTTGAAAATCCAATCCATTTTGAATTGCATAAAAATGGACTAGCAGTTCAAGTGGGAGATTCATCATTAATGATATTTACTTTGCCTGTTATATTGGAAAGTATCACCGAATATTTTAGCATACACCCAGGTGACTTAATATATACAGGTACCCCAGTAGGTGTGGGCCCTACTGCAAAAGGGGATCATTTTGAGGGCTTTTTTGAAGGAACATCGGTATTTACCCTTAAAGTGAAGGCTTAATTCTCAAAATTTTTAACTAAATTTGCCACCCCTTAAAAAGGGTAAAACCAACCTAAGGCGAGGTAGCTCAGTTGGTTAGAGCACAGGATTCATAACCCTGAGGTCACGAGTTCAAATCTCGTTCTCGCTACACTAGAAAGTGTTGTAAATGAACCACTTACATTTGATTGTAAGTGGTTTTTTATTTGTAGACTGTCGTTGCGTG
>CANBSH010000050.1 GCA_947372105.1 Chitinophagaceae bacterium | reverse complement strand
ACGCACTTAATTCATTTGCTGATGGAGATGAATTAAGAATGATGAACATAGGATTAAAGAGATTTACAAAAGTAGACTCCTTTAATAGCAAAGAAGCGCGTCGCAGAATATGCGCGCGCCTCGTAGCCGATGATGGATATAAACTTTAAAGAATAACTAAAAAAAAGGCGACCCAAAAATGGGTCGCCTTTTTTTATTTAAAATTATTGATAAATTAAAAATCGTACTTCTTACGACGAGGACGTGACAACATTGCTGTTGCTTCCTTGTCATTATTTTTAAAGGTTTCAGTTTTAGGATCCCAATAAATTTTACGTTTTACTTTCATTGCAATTTGATGTAATAAACAAGCGCTACAAGATCTATGTCCAACTTCGATAGGTGCAATAGGTTCTTTGCGTGTTTTAATACAATCCAACCAGTTGGCATGTTGCTCACTACTTTCATATAAATGAATTTCATTCGCGCCAATTTTAGAACCTAATATTTTTGGATCACTTGCATCAATTGGTTTCACACCGCTTTTATCTGCAATAGGATCGGAATCCGTTACGCGATAGTTACCACGCGTCGCCCATATCCATCCTTCGGTACCAATAAATTTAACACCATTAGGAAGTTCATTGGATACAATCATGTGTACTCCATTTTCATACAATGCTTCTGTTCTAAAAATTCCATGCACATTCCATAAGCCATTATAATTAGGATCATCAGTAGGAAAATTAGCGTTGCCCCACACTTCAATTGGTCCACTGTATTCCATACCCATACCCCAATGTGCCGCATCAATATGATGTGCGCCCCAACCTGTAATCATACCTGCACCAAATTGTTCCATACGCAACCAACCTGGTCGACTCGCAATACCTGCATTGGAAGCGTCATTATTATGTACTCTGTCTTCGGTATAATATACTTCGGGTGTAGCGCCTAACCAAGCATCATAATTTAAATTCGCAGGGACCGGCATTATTTTTTTATCGCCACCACCTGGATCTCCAGGTAAGCCCACTTCAATAGTCACTAATTGACCAATGCGACCATTACGCACTAACTCACATGCTTTTTTAAATTGAGGCCATGGATCAGCAGATCTTTGTTGACTTCCCATTTGTAAAATTCTTCCCGTTCTTTTTACCGCATTACTTAAAATACGACCTTCTTCAATAGTAAGTGAAGCTGGTTTTTGTAGGTACACATCCTTACCTGCATTTACAGCATGCACCCCCACTATGGCGTGTTGATGATCGGGCAAACTAATGTGAACGGCATCAATATCTTTATTTTGTAAAAGTTCTTTATAATCATAATACACTTTAATATCCCAATCTCCTTTTAATCCTCCATTCATAGATTGTGCGCGCATATAATTATTCTTCACTGCAGCAGGGCCTGCATCTGCGCGATTTTTATCAACGTCACAAACTGCAACAATTCTAGCACCCGCATATTGCGCAATACAAGTCATATCATGGCTGGTTGAAATACGACCACATCCAATAGAAGCAACATTAATAATATTACTTGGAGCTGTTTTTCCAAAAACGGAAGAAGGCACAATCGTAGGAAATCCTTTTAAGAATAAAGAACCTGCAGCCACTTTAGTAGTAGAGGTTAAAAAGTCACGACGACTCACATTTTTTTTGTTGGTTTTCATAAAGCGTTATTTAGCAATCAAATATTTACGCAAAGCAAGCAATCGTTTATTTTACTTTCAAAGCGAATTTGAATTTAAACAGAAATTTGGACTTTAAGGCAATTTTTACAGGAAAATATGATGAAGATGATGTGATCAATACCATCAACTCTATGACTATGACACTATAAGTAATGGAACTATTCACTATGAACTTATTCTATAACAATATCATCATACAATTCTCACATTACGAGCAAAGCTTTCTTCCAATGAAATGAAAGTTTCGGTACGTTCAATTCCTTTAATTTTTTGTAACTCATCATGTAAAACAAAGCGAAGTTGTTGAATGTCCTTGCAAACAATTTCAGCAAACATGCTATAGTTACCCGTAGTATAATTTAAGCGAACTATTTGTGGAATTTTTTGAAGTCCTTCAGCAACACTATCATATAAGGAACTCTTCTCTAAATAAATACCAATAAAAGCAATGACATCATACCCCAACACTTTCAAGTCCACGGCTAAGCGTTTCCCTTGTACGATGCCTAATTCCTCTAATTTTTTAATACGAACATGAATGGTTCCGCCCGACACAAAAAACTGTTTGCCTAAATCGGCATAGGAAATTTCGGCATCCATCATCATGGCTTGTATTATTTGCATATCTAGCTTATCTAAGCTTTTGTCAATGTTTAATTTAGGGGTGATTTTAGGCTCCATATTTGTATATTTTTAAATATAAAGGCAATTTATTAAACAATTTCTATATTTTAAAATAATTACTTAAATATTTTGCAACATATAACTCAATACCTTAGTTTTGATATATCAAATGAGGGGAAATAGTAGACAAAACGACTCAAATGATACGTTCTTAATACTGTGGGGTGATGAAATCTTGGCATACATGCCTCCTTGTCTCGGAGGTGAGGATAACGGGATAAACGTAACATAGAGCCGTCACGAGCAATCGAGGCGACCAGGGTCGACCACTGAACTTTGTGTTATAGCTAACTGCCTCTTGGAGGTTCGAACCCTCCCCCTACAGCCACTTATACTCCCTATTATATTGTGATCAATGTAATAGGGATTTTTTATGGGTAGTAGATGAGACTACAAATAAGGTGCTTTAAATCCTAGTGTAGTAAGTCCTCTTTTGACTTCGGGGCAATTAGAAAGTAAGTTCCAAATTAATTGGGATCTGTAATTTTCAATCATGATAATCATTGGGCCTTGATCAATCGCCAAGGTGGTATTACTAAACCATAATTGTTGTAAAGAGTAAGCATCAATAAAACCATATTCCTTAAAAAGCTTATCGCCTAATGTGTAATAATAAAAACGTAAAGCTTTCATACTTTTATCGGGCGTGTAGGGTAAAGAGCTGATGGCTGCTGTGGGCGCAATCACACCTACATCATTGGTAGGCGAACAAGCAGTATAGCCACCTGGTATATCACAAGCAGTGAGCCCCCAACTTGCATCACTATACCCATAATATTTTTTAGGATTTTGTACCGAATAAGTATAATTAATTAAAGTATGATTGGTCACTTGGGTTAGATAATTAATATTATTCCCATCGGTTAATCCATTAGGATTGATACCTAAAAAAGAATAGTGAGAAAAGAATAACGGACCTCCCGAACTTGGCCCCAGAGGTAAAGTGTAATTATAAAAATTAGCGCCGTTCAAATAACCGGAACCTGTTGCAAATCCATTTTGATACACCGATTTAGCAATTGCATAATTATTGGAAGAAGCAGCCATGATATAAGTAATCAAACATTCATTCCATCCTTTAATAGGCAAATTCATTTCCCAAGTATAAGTAGGACTCCAATGCCAATACAATACATTCTCATTTGCTTTTTGAAACCAAGTCCATTCTACCCCATTCCATAAAGTATTAATGTCATTTCTTAAAGCAATTTCATCTACCGTATTATTTGAAAAATATTGTCGAAGCGTTAATAAGCCCGCCATTAAGTAAGAGGTCTCCACTAAATCCGCGCCATCATCCTTCGCACTAAAAGGAACAACGTTACCAGTCGTTCCATTGATCCAATGCGGAAAAGCACCATGAAATTTTTTGGCAGTATTTAGTAAAAAAGAAACTACTTTTTTAGAACGATCTAATCCTTGGGTGCGAGTTATAAAATTACGACTCACTGCAACTGGGATAGACATTAAACCAAAACCAGAACCTCCCGAAGTGGTAACGTCTGCCGATGAATTACGTTCTCTTGCCAATCCTGAAACGGGATGTCCAAATTCCCAAAAGTAAGCAAAGGTTCTTCTTTGTATCGTATCTAATAATGCGTCATCTGTGATGCGTACAAATTTATCAGATGAATCCAAGCTAGTTTGAAACTGAAACTGATAGTCAGTATTTAGAGTGCCCCCTTTTACCGATAATAATTGTGTGGTAATGGATAAAATATATTTAGTCAAATATTTTAATTTACCACTAGGAGAAATCACTACTACGCTATCATGATTTTGATAACTCAAATTAACAGAAGCACTAGAGCCTGCAGCTTCAGTAAGTTGTATGGCTTTCACCGCGGCATTCTTATCTACTGCATTACTGCATTTGATAGTAAAAGTGGGTTGCGCCGGAATATCAATTACCGATTCATTATTGGAAATTGAGTTTGCATTTAATAAAGAACTAGATATTGTTAACACCTCCGCTAATGGTGGTACTACTATAACAGCATCTTGTTTTTTTTGACAGGCTGTTATAAACAATAACCCTCCTAAAATAAATATTGTATTTTTTGTCCTCATAATTTTTACCATGTATAGGTAGTAGCAGCTTGTCCAGCCAAGGTAGTTGAAAATGTTTTACCTGCACAACTTACCGTAAATGTTTGAGCAGTATTACTACTATTTAACACGAGTAATACTTTTTTCCCTTGAGGGGTTACAAAAGCAACATTATCTACATTGGCAATATCACTACTATTAATGCGAATCGAACCTGCAGGAATGAATTTAGATGCTTGCGCTATAATATAATAGCTTACATTTTTACTGTAAGTATCTCCATTAATGGTAAGTGCTCCTTTACATTGCGTACAACCTCCTACGGTGTGGGGTTGATAGCTGGGATCATTCGCCAAGTTCCATTCTATAGCGGTTTTGCTCCAATTATTCATGGTACCTATTATGACATTTTTAACATGCCAAATAAAGTCTCCCGAAAAACTTCCTTGAGAGCCAGTCCATTGTTCTGTGAAGTATAAATTCTTAGAAGGATGCGCCGCTTTCACCGTAGATAAAGCAGATACAGCACCTACATAAAGATGAAAGGCAGAACCATCCACATAGCTTGCGGCTTGTGCATCATTTAAAATGGAAATAGGATATTCAGGATGATCACAATTATGATCAAATAAAACTATTTTAGTTTTAATATTTTGTTGCTGAAAAACAGGTCCTACATTATTTTTAATAAAATTAGCTTGCTCGCTAGCATTCATTAATAAACTGGGATTGTTTTTATCATTCTCAGGTTCATTTTGTAAAGTGATGGCATCAATAGTAATACCATAAGATTTCATCAGGGTAATATACTTCGCTAAATACTGCGCATACACATTATAATATTGAGCTAATAAAATGCCCCCCATCGAATTTTTGTTGGATTTCATCCAGGTGGGTGGACTCCATGGAGAAGCCATGATTTTAATTGCCGGATGGATTGCAATAATTTGTTTTAAAACAGGAATTAAATTGAGGGTATCGTGTCCTAATGAAAATTTAGATAAAGAAAGATCTTCTTGACCCACAGGTAAATCATTATAACTAAACACCCCACTGTCTAAGTCGGAAGCACCAATACTAATTCTTAAATAACTTACTGCAATACCATCTGCATTTTGAGGATTAAATAAGTTTTGTAAAAGTTCGTTCTTTTTGGCTGCAGAAAGTTGATTGATTAATTGAGCCGAACCTCCTGTTAATGCATATCCAAATCCATCAATGGTTTGGTACATAATACTTGGATCTAATGCAATATTATTAGCCCCACTTGTAATTGTGGAAGTTGCTAAACTGAGATAAGATTTTGTCAATAGATTATTTTGATCGGCACTCGTTGTAAAAGCAAACACAGTATCTTTTTTTTCTACTACAGGATTCGTAGCTACTACTTTAGCACTGCCGTTTGCACAACTCACAAAAATGAATGCTATAAATAAAATATTTCTCATAACTGCATCTTAATTTAAAGAAGTTTCAAAAAACAATAATTTATCATTACTCCTACTCACCACCAATATTTTTTTATCCCCTTTTGTTTTCAACCACTTCGCATCTCTCACTTCTCCATTGACATCTAACTTAAATGCGTTATTAGTATGACTGCCTTGTGTATCAAATGTAAATGCAGTAGGTTGTAAAGCATCATATCTTCCTTCATAAGGAATGACGCCATATAAATTACCCATACCTAAAAATGTATTCTTACCTGGTAATGGAGTAAAACTATAAATAGGTGCTAACTGCATTGCTGATGGTAAAGCTTGTGCAGTAAAGCCTCCTTTGCCATCATTTATATAACAAGTTGAAGCCAATTGTTCTGCTTTTAATTCAATGAAATCTTTGAATAAATCATAAAAAATAAATTGCACGGTTTGACCTGCCACGTCACTGTATTTTAAATAGGCTTTCTTTAAAACGGGCAATGGTCGTTCTAATTCATCCTTGGCTAAGAAAGGATATTCTTTGCCGTCAATCATATAAGTTGATATTTGTTCAATAGATCCATTGTTGTCAAAATCCTTCACATATAATTTAACCGGACCTTGTTTGCCTGCTGCAAACTTAGAGTTCAATCCTAAATTACCTGCTAGTATATCAAGCTTACCATCTCCATTAACGTCCGTCACCATTAAAGATTGCCATAAACCCGTAGATGCTTTAATATCTGAAGGAACAAATTTTCCTTTTTGATTCATAAATATTTTTATGGGCATCCACTCCCCTGTTACAATTAAATCGGGCCAGCCATCATTGTTCAAATCTCCAAAACGAGCCGCAGTCACCATTCCTACATCAATTAAATTAATCACTTGTCCCGTTGCGATGGTAAATACACCTTTTCCATTATTTAATAAAATGTAAGATCGTTGCGCAATACCATACTTAGTGGCATCCGTTAATCCCCCTACAAATAAATCGATATCGCCATCATGATCAATATCTGCTGCAATGACACAGGATTTATTTTTTGGGATGACAGGTAAATTCAAAGTAGCATCAGTAAAATGACCTTTGCCATCGTTCATATATAATTTATCCTTGAGCGGAATAGATCCGTCGTTCATTTCATTGCCCCCGTTGGTGACATATAAATCATCAAAGCCATCATTATTGGCATCAAAAAACACAGCATCTACTTCCTCCGAAAACTTATTTTTTGCAAATAAAGCAGTATCAATAGAAACAAATGTGCCTTGCTGAGTTTGCATCATCAATGCGCCTGCTTGACCAGAAGCACCGCAAACATAAAAATCATCTAAGCCATCTTTATTAATATCCCCCACTGCCATCTTAGGACCTTGGGTAGATAATTCATGAGGAATTAAATATTGTTTATTAAAATCAATAAAATCATTTTCAACATGTTTCCAATTCACTCCGGCATTATTAGCTACAGGCGTTAATATTGGGGCAGCGCTTGGGAAAAAAGCATCATAATTAAAAACAGAACTTGCATTTGTTTGCTCAAATTTAATTTTATTAGAACTTGGCGCCCCTTTCATTACTTGATATTCTTGTGTAGGCCATATCACTAAAATACTATCCACTTTGTCTTGATCCTTAAAGGCAAAATGTAATACCGGAACTACTGAGGATTGAAACCCTCTAGTGCTCATCATTTGCTGATATTGCATATTCCCTTTTGAAAACACATACACTTTAGCTCCTATTCCAAATGTATTTTGATCCTTCCCTTTTAATGAAACTTGCAAAGTGTTTTTAGCCTTAGAATTATTTTGAAGTAACAAGGCTTTTTGATTGATGTTATTCACTATTACATCTAAATCACCATCATTGTCTAAGTCGGCATAAGATGCCCCATTAAAATAACCCTTCATATTTTGTGTACCCCAAGCTGCACTCACATCTTTAAATTGAAGTTGTCCGTCTCCTTTAAAAAAGAAAGGATGTGAACTTCCATCAGGCATGGCATCAATCGCATCCTGATCATATTTATCGGTCGTGTTTAATCCTTTCTTGTTTTGTAATGCTGAAACAAATTTGATGTAATCTAAATCCACAGGACGTTTTACAATCCCACTCGTAATAAATAAATCTTTGTTGCCATCATTATCAAAGTCGGCAAATAAAGGACTCCAACTCCAATCGGTTGCAGCGACTCCACTTATTAAGGAAGTTTCTGAAAAGCTAGTACCCTTTCCATTATTGCGTTGTAAGGCATTTTTAGAATACTGATTTTGATACCCATTAAATCCAAGTTTTGCTCTGTATATGTCTAGGTTTTCATCACTACCATAGGTTTTCAATATGTTTTCGCGATCTGGCAACATATCTACCGTGATTAAATCCATTTGTCCATCGTTGTTGTAATCTGCCGCATCATTGCCCATACTAAATCGGCTATAATGCTTAAAGTGCTGTGCACCTTCTTCGATAAATCCACCTTTACCATTGTTCACATAGTAATAATCATTTTCATGAAAATCATTCCCCACATAAATATCATCCCATCCGTCATTATTAAAATCGGCAATTGCTAAACCTAATCCATACCCTAAATTACTTTGATAAATACCTGCACTAGCAGATACATCTGTAAACTTGCCCGTAGTTGCAATATCATTACGATACAATCTATCACCTGCAGAAGGATCATAAGCTCTGCGCTTACTCGTATCCACAATATTTGCATGTGGATTATGTGATTGATTTAAAATATAACAATCTAAATCTCCGTCATGATCATAATCAAAAAAGGCAGATTGTGTTGTAAAGCAAGAAGTATTCAAACCATACTGTTCTGATTTTTCAGAAAAAGTATTGTTCTTATTATTAATATACAATTCATTATGACCCGTAAGTCCATAACGACCGCTCACTGTTGAAACATAAATATCTAAATAGCCATCTCCATTTACATCGGCCATAGTCACCCCCGAAGCCCAGTCTGAAATGCCTTTCACCCCTGCTTTTTCGGTAATGTCTTCAAATTCAAAATTGCCTTTGTTTAAATATAATTTATTACCTGCTTTCGTATTCGCTGTAAAATAAATATCAGGTAAACCATCATTGTTAATGTCCCCTGTTGATACTCCACCCCCATTATAAAAATATAAGTAGTATAAAATACTCAAGCCTGGTTTTTCTACTAATTGATTATTGAAATCAATATGCGTTTTGGTGGATGATTGCGAAGTGAAAAGTGTTTCCTTTTTAAAAAGCTGACAGCTATTCAATAAAATACTAGATACCAATAACAAGCAAAAAAAACGATTCAACATAGCAGAAAAATTTAACTATAAACAAAAATTAAAAACATTTTCAAAAAAAAGGACTGAGCAAATTTAATTGCTCAGTCCTAATATTCAATCTTATATTTTATCTAAATACACACTATTGTTTATTGGCATATAAAGTAGATACTTCAGATGCTGTTAAAGCTGTAGTGTACATTCTGATTTGGTCAATGCCGCCTCTCCAAGAACAAGCTAACCAATCATCATTATTGTCACCATTAGCTGGGCCACGACCTACTCTCATTTCAGAGATCTTAGTATCATCAATATTGATGTTACCATGACCACCCCAAGTTTTCTTGTTAGGATTTGCTACACCATCCACATAAAGTGTCATAGTGCTTGTAGCAGCGCTATAAGACAATACCATATGATGCCATTTATTATCTAACAAACCAGGGATTTTTTCGGTATCACTTTCCCAAGTAAACCAGTTATCACTTACTGTTTTGTCAGCAATCATACATTTCACGGCACATAATTTATTATCACCTTCCAACAAGATGAAAAAGTTAGCACCAGACCAATGTCCATTACTAGATGGGAAACTCATGATATACTCAGGACCATTGGTTCCTTTGTTGTTCAAGGTTTGACCATTTCTTTGATACCAATAAGAAACTGTAAAGCTTTGTGCATTTTTAGCCCAATCATTAGGTTTAGCATATCTAACAAATTTGTTAGGAGCGCCTTGAATGGCTTTTCCTTTTGCACCATCAATGGAAGTTAAAGGATTGTCCGCTGCAAATGCTGCACGAACGCTATCCACTGCATTCATTAAAGGATCTTTTGTAGTACCATCAAATGCTACATAAAAAGCAAGTGGGCCTCCTGGAGCATTCGCATCCTTAGCATAATTTCCTAAAGCTGGACGATCCATTTTTTGACAAGAGATAAGTATTAACACAAGAGCTAAGAACCCGCTTGCATTAATGATTAATTTATTTTTCATTGTATAATGTTTTTGATTTGAATATTACCATTCTGGGTTTTGAATCAACTTGCCACCAGATTTGTCAATAGCTGGTTGTGGTAATGGATAGAATCTGCATTTATTAGAATAACCTAAAGGTCCTAATACAGATACTGCATCACCCCATCTTACTAAGTCAAAGAATCTTTCACCCTCAAGGGCTAATTCTACTCTTCTTTCTTTTTTGATGGCAGTTCTCATTTGTGCTTGACTGACAAATGTAATATTCGCTAATCCAGCTCTGCTACGAATACTGTTGACTAAACCTACAGCACCCGCACCATTACCAGTTTCATTCATACATTCTGCAGCCATTAAAACTACATCAGCATAACGTAATACTCTTTTATTAATCCATCTTGGGTTATCAGAATATCCTGTAGAAGTTCTGTATGCAGGATCTGCATAAATTTTCTTATTCCAGTATTTTCTTGGCAAGAATCCACCTGGATCTGTTACGTAACCTGGAAGTACTCTACCGTATCCACCAGTTGCTGGATCATCAGATTGACCTGAGAATAAAATAGTTGATTGTTTTCTGACATCACCTGCTTCATAAGCGCCTACTAAGTTGTCAGTAGGTGTATCCCAACCCCAACCTAAGTTCCAACCACTTGCTGAAGAAGCTCTCACTCCCATACAAGTAGCAAAACCCATTCCATTATCCACAGAACCATTAGGGCTTACATATGCTTGGATTTCAAAAATAGATTCACTACAGTTTTCACCTGCATCCTTGAAAATACCATAGTAACTGTTATATAAAGAATACGTACCACTACTCATCACACTGTTAGACAATGCTAAAGCTTGAGACCAGTTTCCTCTAAATAAATGTGCTTTGGCTAATAAAGTTTTTGCAGCACCACTTGTTAAACGACCAGGATATTGATTACCCCAAGCAATAGGCAAGTAAGTAGCAGCAAAAGTTAAATCAGCATCAATTAATGCATAGATAGCACTTGCAGGAGATTTAGCAATATTTGCTTGATTGGCATTATAAACTCTAAAATCAATTTTAGGAACATCACCGTAAGTACGCACTAAGTCAAAATAAGAGTAAGCTCTTAAAAACTTAGCTTCTGCAATGTTGATCATCGAAGACGCATCTGCTAACTTTAAAGAATCCGCAGTTTGAATAGCCGTATTCGCTAAGTTGATTAAAGAATAATGGTCATCCCAATATTGATTCGTAGCCCATAAATCCTTTACATAAGCAAAGTTATCAAAGGGTGCTACCCACTCTGCTCCATCAGAAGGATCACTTCCTTTTTCAGAGTCTTCCGATCTAAAATCATGTACCGCTAACCAAGGGATGGTTGTGAAACCGGCACTGTTACGCAAGTTGGAGTATAAACCATAAATCTGACCTTCTAAACCACCTTGATTTAAATCTTCTAAGGTTGCGGTCAATGGTTTTCGATCTAATAATTTTTGACAACCATACATACCTATCATCATGGATGACATTAGTAGTAAGCTGTAAAATATTTTAAAATTCTTTTTCATATTCAATAGTATTTTAGGCTTTTAATTAAAATGTTACATTAATTCCAAATGTAGTCACTAATGGTATTGCACCACCAGCATTATCTACACCAAAAGAAATTGCATCTCCGCCAAATTCAGCTGTATAACCTGAATTGTATTTCCAAGTTTTCATGTTCTGAATGTTTACGAAAGCTCTGAAATTTTTGATGTGTGCTTTGGAAATTAAAGCAGATGAAAAATTATAACCCAATTGAACGTTTCTTAATCTGAAGTAACTACCATCTTCAATATTATAAGTTGAAGCTTCATAGTTAATTCTGTGATCTTGTGCTAAGATAGGATCCCAGTTAGAAGTTCCAGCACCATGCCATCTGTCTGCTTTAAATGCAGCATAGTTAACACGTTGGTAAGGAGACTCTGTACCACCCCAGTTTCTAAACACTTCGTTACCATATACACCACCTAAGTCAACAGAAACATCCACATTTTTATATTTCACACTGATAGCACCACCATACGTAAAGTCTGGAGTTGGATTACCAATCATGGTTCTATCTGCAGTGTTAATTTTTCCATCACCATTTACATCTTTATATTTCAAGTCACCAGGACCATAGCTAAACTCCGTATTTACTGGAGAAGATAATTTGTCCGCATAACTTTGATAAATACCTTCTACAATATAACCGTAGAAATAACCAATTGGCATTCCAACTTGAGTTCTATTCACACCTGATTGAATAGCGAATTCAGGAGTTGCTAAAGAAAGTACTTTGTTTTTGTAAGTAGTTAAGTTACCACTAACAGTGATAGATAAATCTTTGTTGATATCCTTCGTGTAAGAAGTAGCTACTTCAATACCACTGTTTTGGATACTACCAATATTATCTAAACCATTTCTAGCTCCGTTTGAACCAGGAATGAAAGTCATTAAATCGTTGGTTACTTTATCAAAGTAGTTTAATTCAATTCTTAAACTTCTCTTGAAAGCAGACAATTCTAAGCCAACTTCTTTCGCATCTACAGTTTCCCATTTCAAATTAGGATTCGGTAAATAAGATTGAGAGTAAGCATTGTACACTAAATTTCCAAACACCGCAGCATTACCCGCAGATAATCCTGGATAGAAAGGATAATCGTATCCGTAAGTATTTTGGTTACCCAATACACCATAAGATGCTTTTAACTTAGCGTAGTCAAAAATGTTTTGTTTTTGGAAAAACTTCTCACGACTAATTTCCCAAGCACCACCCACTGCCCAGAAATTCTGCCAGCGATTGTTAGGAGAAATTTGAGAAGAACCATCACGACGGAAAGAAGCATTTAAGTAGTATTTACCATCATAATTATATAACACTCTCATTAAACCAGAAGCGGTAGCTCTTTCTCTTTGATCAGAACTAGATACTCTTGATGTAGGATCGGTAAATCCATTGTCAATATACCAGAATCTTGGATCATTAGGAATAGCAGCACCAGTAGAACTTTGTTTAGATGAAGCGTTTCGGTTGAAATTCTCAAAATAATAAGTTGTCCAACCAGCCATTGTGGTAAAGTTATTATTACCCACAGATTTTTTCCAGTTCAAGATATAATCTTGTTGATACTTACGATAAGTTTGATCTACTTCAGACACTCTTGTATCGCGGCTGTATAAAAATGCTTTGTTTAAAGAAGCATCATATGCATTGTACAATGGAGTATATTGTCTTGTGTTTACATTACTGATATCTGCATATAAAGTAGTTTTGAATACCAAAGAAGGTAACAAATTCACTTCGGCAAATACACTTGATACTGTTCTGAATTCAATGCTTTGCGTTTTATCATATTCATTTTCTAATTGTAATAAAGGGTTTACTACACCAGAGTTTTGAACTGAAGGTAAATCATAATACAAGTTTTGATTAGAGCTATCCAATCCATAAGGATTTTTAGCATACATCGTTTTTAAACCGCTGCTCACTAAAGGCATCACCTTACGAGCTTGGTCTAAAATATAAGTAGCATTGTATGGATTTTGTTGACGAATACCATTCATATTAAAACCTACTTTCAAAGACTTAGATAATTTCATTTCGTCATTGAAAGAGAAAGTTATTTTATCTAATTTTTCTCTTTTGATTAAACCTTCATCTGTAGTAGCGCCAATGCCCATGTTAAACTTATTTTTATCGGTACTAGCCGCAATAGATAAGTTATTTGTTTTGAAAGTACCACTGCGTGTAACGGCATCAATCCAATCAGTGTTGGCATTCCAAGTAGAATAATCAAAAGGAGAAGTAGCTCCAATATTTACTTTTTCTTCCTCGTATAAAGTTTTGAATAATCCAGCATCTGCTAATTTAATTTTATCTACTAATACTTTAGTACCAAAAGTAGAATTGAAATTAATAGTCATTTGACCAGACTTCGCACGTTTAGTAGTAAGTGCGATAACACCTGCTGCACCTCGTACCCCGAAGATGGCTAATGAAGAAGGATCCTTCATGATTTCGATAGACTCGATATCATTTGGGTTGATGTAATCAATGTTGTCATTGAATACTCCATCCACAATATATAAAGGGTGAACAGATCCGATACTGATAGTACCACGGATACGAATATCTGGAGCGGCACCAGGAGTACCATTATTAACAACAGATAAACCAGCTACCTTACTTTGTAAAGAAGCAATAGGGTTTGTATTTGGTTTGTCAGCGATTTCTTTACCAGCTATTTTAACAATAGATCCAGTTAAGTCTCTTTTACTAGCAGTACCATAACCAATCACCACCACTTCATCCGCTTTAGCTACAACTAGCTTAAGTTTGATATCAATGATAGATTTGTTGTTTACTTTAACTTCAGTGGCTTCATAACCTAAACTACTTACCGCTAAAGTGGCATTGTTGCCCACTGTAATGGTATAGACACCATTGTTATCAGTGAAGGTTCCGTTGTTGGTTCCTTTTTCAATGATAGATGCTCCCGCAAGAGCTTCTCCATTTTCACCAATAATTTTACCAGTAATTTTAATTTGAGCATTTTCAGCTTCAACATTAGAAAAAACAGCTACCACATTGTTGTCTAAAATTTTGTAGTTCAAATTAGTACCTACTAATAATCCAGTCATTGATTCAGTGATAGAAGCATTCTTCACTGATAAATCAATCTTAGATTTTAAAGCTGGTAAATCTGAATTGTACAGAAAACGAAAGTAACCATCGTTTTCAATTTGCTTAAACGCCTTTTTTAATTCGGTCTTTTTCAAGTCCAAATTCACTTTTTGACCCATCGTAGTTCCCGCAGAAACTGTCAAGGTAGATACTAGTAAGAAAATAGCGGTCATTTTCATAACAAGCAAAGTTTTAAAAAGGATCGGAGACCAGGTTTTGTGGTTTCGAAATACACTTTTTTGCATATATTTGTTTTGTGTTAAAAAATAATGCTAACATTTGTTAGTTATAACATTTGTTGGCAAACTTTTGAGGGAAATGCGCCAACATTTCCCTTTTTTATTTCATGATAAAAAATTCGTTGTTTTTAATTTTATAATTAAAAGGGATCAATAATTTCAACTCATTTAAAGCTTGCTCGGCTGTTTCATCTACAAAGGACCCACTCACACGATAAGCATTCAAATTTTGATCTTGAATATTGATTTTTATATTATACCATCTTTCTAATCTTACTGCTAAATTGGACAAGGTTTCATCTTCAAATACAAACTTGTTTTTTAACCAAGCTGTTTCTTTGATATCACTATCTGGAATATTTAAACTAATGGGCTTAATAATGATTAATGATTTTAAATCAGCAGGTGCTGCTTTCACTATTTCTTTATCCAAG
This sequence comes from Chitinophagaceae bacterium, assembly GCA_947372105.1. GTDB lineage: Bacteria > Bacteroidota > Bacteroidia > Chitinophagales > Chitinophagaceae > Sediminibacterium. Next base: position 516 of record CANBSH010000050.1, on the reverse strand, counting down.
CTTGTTTTAGAATAATAATTTTTTTCAAGTAATTTTTGATACACTAATTTCTCATGTGGCTTTAATAAAACCGAACCTGCATTCGCATCATCTTTTTTCAACACTTCGATAGAACCACGAATTAAAGTGGCTTCAATAGTGGGTTCCAAATCAAATGCTTTCACATTAAATTCGGTTCCTAATACTTTAATGTCAATGCCTGAAGTATGCACTATGAAAGGCTTTTGAGGGTTTTTAGTCACTTCAAAATAAGCTTCTCCATTTAAATATACTTCTCTAATTTTTCCATCAAAGTTGGAAGCATAACTTAATTTGCTGCCTGAATTTACCCAAACTTGCGAACCATCAGGTAACACTATTTTAGATCTTGAACCAGGATGAATCGTTAATTCATTTAAATTTTTGGAAGCAATACTTGCACCTGCATTTCCAGTATTAAATACGAGTTGATAACTAAAAAATAATACGGCAAAAGTAACCAATGAATACGCTGCTAATTTCTTAGGTTGTCTTAAA
>CANBSH010000049.1 GCA_947372105.1 Chitinophagaceae bacterium | reverse complement strand
ACTGGGGGAGCAGTTAATTCAAGAGCGAATGAAAAATCTAAAAAGGGAGAAGCCACGACTAAATTATCGTAACTACAATGAATGCTTGATTTTTCAACCTGCGCTATGGGAGCATCTTGATGAACATTACAATGAGTAGGATCGGTATGCTTAGCCACTAAATCATGGATTGATTTTTGCGGTGTAATGCTAAACGCAAAAACCAATAGCATCAATGATGCTACAATGTGTCGTATGGTTTTTTGGTATAACATGTATCCTTTGTAATTACACTACAAAGTTACAGCAAAATCTCGAATCAAACCCAGTTCTTTGATTGATATGAAGATTGAATTCGATATATTATTTAATGCAAAAAAATACTTGTTTAATTCTTAAGGCTTTTCTTAATAACAAATAATGCCAAAATGATACTTATTGGAGTATACGTAAATAATAAGATATCATGAGATAAAATATATCTAAAAAAAATAACGAAGCTACATGCGAAAATAAAAACGACTTTATCAAATATTGATTTCATACTAAATTAATTTATAGGACAATAAGTATCAATACAATAGACACCTGCAGAAATCTTTACTGTTCCACATAGTACAACACATAATGGAGCACCAAAACCAGCAGTGCCGCCAATACAAGCACCATGGCACAAAATTGCTGCTGAAGTCGCAGCTGCGATACATGCATAATACCTAAAGCCACAGCCGTCTATTTTAGAAATTTTTGTTGTAGAATTAATTGTTATATTTTGCTTTTTTGAAGGAACAAAATCTATAATTTCTTTTTGTGAAAAAATTTGACTGCACGCATTCTCAATATTATCAATTGAAATATTACTATATTTTTGATTTAATTTATCCCATCTAATTTTGAAATTATTATTGTAAGAATTGATAAAATTATTGGCTCCGTCTCCAAATAACTTATCTATTTCATTTCTAGTTTGCGTTATTGATAAATTTTTATTCTTTAAAGAAAGTGTTTTGTCTTTTAATTGATCAAAAGAATATCCTTTATTATTAGCGACACTTGTTAAGAATTCACCTAAAGAAACTTGTAATTTTACTAATTGTATAAAATTAGAATCTGTTGTTAGCTGAATTGATGTCGCAGATTGAACTTGATCAGATTTTGTTTTTGTACAGGAGCTAATGAATAAAACTAAAGAAAATGTAAGAGTAGTAAGTAAATAATTTCTCATGATTTATAATTTAATTGATTCTTACCTTCAGTTTGAGCGTTGTGTCAGAAAATTCCGCTTTCAATAAAGTGAAATTAAAATCATTAAATTAATTATGGAAAGTATTTATACTCTTGTAACATATTATGTTTAGAAAAATTTCTAATTATAGATACAGTATTAACAATTCGAAAAAAATCATATGAATAACTTTATTTAAAAAATTATACCGTCAGAAATTAATTATAGCATATTTGCTATTTTTCTAATAATTAAAAAAATAATTATTATACATTAATCCACTTTTTTCTTCTTTATACTATTCCTTACTACAATAAAAGCAAGTACTAAACTGATTGGTGTATATATAAAAAATAAAATATCGTGTGAAATGATATATCTAAAACAAAATGCAAAACTTAATGCAAAGAATGTAACAGCTATATTAAAATAATTTTTCATAATGGGTTTATTAATAGATCGCTTCTCCTATAGGATGCTCGGCCTTAAATGGATGCCCTAATAGTTTTGTGATGGTGGCTGCTAATTGTTTTTGATACAACTGTTGTGTTTTGGTTTGTTCTCCTAAGGGTCCAATTTTATACAAACCTGGTCCTAATAAAGCAAACCAAATATTTGCGGCCCCTTTTACATCTGCACCATGCGTGGTCCATTCACTTCCAAACCCTCTACCATGATCGGTGGTGATTAATATATACGTGTTATTTTTATATCCCTTTGTATTTTGTACATAGTTCCAAATATCATTCAACCAAGCATCCACTTGATGTGCTGCATCTAAATAATTACTATAGTTTCCATGATGTGCCCACTCATCCGTTTCGCCATAACTAATATACATCACTTTAGGTTGTTTAGTTTTTAAATAATGCATCGCTTGATAATGCGTAAACACATCCAAACATTCTACTTTTTTAAAGGGCTGATAACTATCTTTTAATAAATTACTTAAGTTTTCTGAAATAGGATCTTTCAATATAGAGGACACCGATTCAAAACCATTGATCACCGGAAACCCTGACACAGCTTCGTTTAAAATACGATCGTATGCATCCCATGCAGCAAAAGCTACCACCTTTCCTTTATATTCTTTTTGTTGTTGTAAGTATCCTAAAAAATTGGAATAGGGATTGGGAGGATAATCATTGCTATTAATAATACTATCTGGATAGCCTGTAAAAATTTCATTGTAGCCAGGATAGGAAAACCAATGTGGATTAGCAACGTTCACTTTATTTTCCTTAAATCTGTTTCCATATAATTGTCCTTGGGTTGCTACTGTATTCCAAAAAAAAGGAAGTAATAATTTTTGACGTTCACTCACAGTGGCTGCTCCATATTTTTTATACAAATACGAACTGTCTCCATGATTAAAAACTTTTTGATTCGCTAATTCAAAATCCATTCCATTAAAAACTTCCTGCCATCTAAACCCATCGGTAGTAATTACAATTAAATTAGGCGCATCATTGGTCGTTTCTTTTACAGATGTGTTTTTTGTTTGCGCATGAACATGATTTGTTGAAAATAGGGCAACGACAAAACATGCTACACATATTGAAGTGGCGAGATGGGCGGACGAGTTTTTTAAGTTCATACTTATTATATATACGCTCAAAATAGGCAAGATTTTGCTTTTCCGGAAGGCTATTTACATGAATTCCATATTATGTTTTATGTAAAATCCATTGATTTTGAACCTTTTGTTACATTTTCTGTTATTTTAGTATGTTGATTTTCAGATAATTAATTGGAAATCATCACTTAATCCCTTAATTTTGTTGTTTAAACATTGAATTTATGAAACTAATTGACGCTCTTAACTGGAGATATGCCGCTAAAAGAATGAACGGTAATAAAATCCCCGCCGAAAAATTAAATACTATTTTGGATGCCGCTCGTTTGGCTCCTAGTTCCTTTGGTTTGACGCCCTACAATATTATTGTAGTAGAAGATGAAGAAACAAGAAAAAAATTGCTGCCTCATTTTTACAACCAACCACAAATCACTGAATCTTCTGCTGTGATTGTTTTTGCTACATGGAATACGATTACTGAAAATGAAGTCGCTAATTACATGGCTGAAATCGCAGAGCAAAGATCAATGCCTGTTGAAGGTTTGAAAGATTTTTCAAACTACATCAACGGTTCTATCAAAAATTTAACTCCAGAACAACTTCAAATTTGGGCTGCGAAACAAACTTACATCGCATTAGGTTTTGCTTTAGTAGCTGCTGCTTCTGAAGAAGTAGATGCCACTCCAATGGAAGGATTTGTTCCAGCTGGTGTAGATGAAGTATTAGGTTTAAAAGAAGCTGGTTTACACAGCGCTGTTGCGATCACATTAGGTTACAGAGATGCTGCTAGCGATTATTTAGTAAACGCTAAAAAAGTAAGACGTGATCACTCAAAGTTGATTATTAGAAAATAATTTTCATAGATGGTTTTAAGCAAGCAATCGACTAAGCCTTCCCTTCTAAGGGAGGGCTTTTTTATTGTATGATAGTCTTTGAAATAATTTTTTAAACTATTGATTGAAACCGCTCATTGGATACGTATTTAATTTTTTAGAGACTTTGTGCAAGCATTTAATTAAATTGAGTAAAATTAGCTTGTATGAAAAAATATGATGTTAAAACAAATTCAATTAAAAATCTAAATAGATTTTCTACTTCTTGTCTGAAATATTCTTTTAATAAAACTTTAGCAACAGTCATCATTTGTGGTTTCTTAATATTGAGCTCTTTCACAATCAATGCTCAAAAAATAAATACAAGCACAAATAACTTTTTTAATTCTTCTAATAGTACTGCGATTTCCGATTCTGCTTTGCTTGAAAAAGTGCAACGTGAATCTTTCAAATACTTTTGGGATTTTGCCCATCCGGTTTCGGGTTTATCTCGTGAGCGTAGTAATAAATCCTATGATTATGGGGACGAAGTGGTAACCATTGGTGGCACTGGTTTTGGTGTGATGTCTATTATTGTTGCGGCCGAACATCATTGGATTACTCGTGATACTGCAGCAAAGCGTTTATTAAAAATGGTTAACTTTTTACGCAAAGCAGATCACTATCATGGTATTTTTCCGCATTGGTTAAATGGCGAAACGGGTAAGACGATTCCTTTTAGCCGCAAAGATGATGGCGGTGATATTGTTGAAACCTCTTATTTATTTGAAGGTCTTATTTGTGCTAAAAATTATTTTAATTTAAATACACCATTAGAAAAAGAATTAAGAAATAAAATTTCTTGGACTTGGAATGAAGCTGAATTTAATTGGCATGTGCAACCAGGTAAAGATGTTTTGTATTGGCATTGGAGTCCTAATAATGGTTGGACCATGAACTTTGCGATTGGTGGATGGAATGAATGTTTGATTGCTTATATATTAGCAGCCTCTTCTCCACGTTATGGTATTGAAAGTAAAGTATATCATAATGGTTGGACCAATAGTAGCTTTTTTAAAAATGGTAAACAGTTTTATGGCATTACACTTCCTCTAGGTTTTGATTATGGTGGACCTTTATTTTTTTCACAGTATAGTTTTTTAGGATTAGATCCACACGGTTTAAAAGATCAATATGCTGATTACTGGGAACAAAATTTAAATCACACTTTAATTAATCGCGCTTACTGTATTGATAATCCCAAAAAATTTAAAGGTTATAGTGAAAATGCTTGGGGACTTACCGCTAGTGATAGTTACCAAGGCTATGCAGCTCATTCCCCTTTAGAAGATTTAAGTGTGATTAGTCCCACCGCTGCTTTAAGTGCTTTTCCTTACACACCACAATATTCAATGAAAGCACTTCGCTATTTTAATGATAGTGTTGACTATAAAATAAAAGGGAAATCACTGTGGGGTGCCTACGGTTTAAAAGATGCATATTCGGAAGAAAAAAATTGGATTGCAAATTCTTACTTAGCCATAGACCAAGGGCCAATTGTAGTTATGATTGAAAACTATCGTTCTGGTTTACTTTGGAAATTATTTATGCAAGACCCAGATATTCAAAAAGGACTCAAAAAATTAGGCTTCACCAGTCCGTGGATAAAATAAAATGATTACAATATTTAAAAAGCTAGTGCATCATCCATTCTTTAAACGCTGCATAGGTTGCAGATAATGGTATTGACACTTTTTCTCGATTCAACAAATAAGCTACAGAGGCTGGGATGGGAATAGATTGTCCAATGGCCTCCTCCACTACTTCTGGAAACTTAACTGGATGCGCTGTTTCAAGAATAAGCGCACGTATGGTAGAAGGAGAAGATGCTGTTAATTCTTGTTCTTTTATAAATTTCTCCGCTGCGATAAAGGCGACTGCTCCATGTGGATCTAATGTATAATTACATGTTTTATACACGCGCGCAATAGTTGACTTCGTATCACTATCACTTATTTGATAACTTATTAATTGTGCACTGAGTTGCTGAAAATTTTGTTGCATGATTTCCATGATACGTACAAAATTACTCGGATCACCTACATCCATCGCATTAGATATAGTAGCTACTGCTTTTTTGACTTCATACTTTTGTGTTGACAAATATCGAGTCACTACATCATTGGCATTACATGCTGCTACAAATTGCCCAATAGGTAAGCCACTTGCTTTGGCCATCATACCTGCACATATATTTCCAAAATTACCACTCGGTACTACTAAATTCATAGTCACTTCTTCACCATATTTTGCAACCCAATCCTGCCAAGCAAAAAAATAATATAATTGTTGTGGCAACCATCTTGCTACGTTGATAGAATTGGCTGATGTTAAATTATATTTTTCATTGAGTGCCACATCCATGAAAGCTTCTTTCACAATGGCTTGGCAATCGTCAAAACTTCCATCTACTTCTAATGCTGTAATATTTTGACCACAGGTAGTTAATTGCAATTCCTGTATGGGACTTACTTTCCCTTTAGGATATAAAATAATTACGGATACCCCTTCTACCCCTAAAAATCCATTGGCCACAGCTCCTCCTGTATCTCCTGATGTTGCCACTAACACGGTGGTGTTTTTAGCATCATTTATTTGGTGGTTACTTTGTTCTAGTAAATTTTGTTTTGCAAAATACCCTAAACATCTACTCATAAATCTTGCACCTACATCCTTAAACGCTAATGTTGGGCCATGAAATAGTTCCAAAGAATCTATTTGGTCTGTAATGGATACAGAGGGAAAATCAAAAGCAATTGTTTCCTTACAAATTTGCTGTAAACTTTTATCATCAATAGCGCCTCCCACATAGGGTCGCATTACTTCAAATGCCAATTGCTCCTTGGGTAAGGTTTTAAATCGTTGAATAGTAGCAGCATCTAATGAAGGAATATGTGTTGGAAAATACAATCCTTTATCTGGCGCCTGTCCGGTAATCGCCGCTGTTTTAAAATCTACTAAAGCAGATTGTTTTTTTAAACTATAATACTGCATACTAGTTTTTTGTTTCTATTTCAACGCCTGCTCCATTAATAGTGGTCACATAAGTGTGATGTGGTAATCCAATACTATCATATAAAGTATTCATTCTTGATTGAACAGCTAATGCAATTTCCTTGGTTTTACTCAACATAAATATAGAAGGACCTGATCCTGAAATACCACCGCCTAAGGCACCTGCTTCTTTGCTTTGTTTTTTGAGTTCATCAAATCCTGGTATTAAAATAGATCTCACTGGTTCAATGATCACATCTTCCAAAGACCTTCCTATTAAATCATAATCTGATTTAATTAATCCTGCTACTAAACCTGCAATATTACCCCATTGTTTAATCGCATCTTTTAATAAAACCTGTTGTCTTAATATACTTCTCGCATCCGAGGTACGTACTTCTATTTGTGGATGAACAATTGTTACATATAATTCGGGAGAAGGAAGCGTAATAACTTCTAAGGGAAATATGGATCGCACTAAAGTAACACCACCATGTATACAAGGTGCAATATTATCTGCATGCTTTACACCCGATGCTACTTTTTCTCCATTCATGGCAAAGCGTACTAAATCATCTTTGGTAAAAATATTTCCTAATAAATAATTGGCACCTACCACTGCTCCTGCCGAACTGGCTGCGCTAGAACCAACTCCACTACCGGGTTTGATGAGCTTATTAATTTTTACTTCAAAGCCCCATTGTTTAGGTGTCTCTTCTAATAAAGCCAACAAAGCAGCACCTGCTACATTTTTTTCGGGATCTGTGGGTAAATTATAATCGTCTATATTTATAATAGTGATGGCGGTTGCATTTTCTGCAAGAGGCACTAATCTCATTTCCATTTCGTCATAAGGATCGCAAACAGCAAAGCCCAAAATATCAAATCCGCACACCATATTGGCTACAGTAGCAGGGGCTTTTATTTTAATCCATTGATTAACAGGAACCATGATTCATAAATGTTTTTATAAATTTCTACACTCTCGCTGCTCTAATAATATCTGCGAACACACCGGAGGCTGTGACATCAGCTCCTGCACCGGCTCCTTTTACCACTAATGGAAGTTCAGGATATCTTGCACTATAAAATAATACTAAATTGTCCTTACCATATAAATGATAAAAATCTGAACTAGGTTCAATATGTTGTAATCCTACTTTTGCTTTTCCATTTTCAAAATGAGCCACAAATTTTAATTTGCAATTTTTAGCTGCGGCTGCTTCATATATCTTTTTAAAATGATCTTCTTGTTTTTCCATCTCAGCATAAAAATCTTCTACCGATCCATTAAAACAGGAAGCTGGTAAAAATCCTTCATTGTCAATATCGCTCATTTCAATTCTGTTACCTGCCTCACGTGCTAATATCATTATTTTACGCATCACATCGGTTCCACCCAAATCCAATCTTGGATCAGGTTCGGTATATCCTTCGGCCTGCGCTTGACGTACCACTTGTGCAAAAGGTGTTTTTCCATCATAATTATTAAATACAAAGTTTAAAGTGCCTGATAAAACAGCTTGTATTTTATTGATAGAATCTCCGCTTAATATTAAATTATTTAATGTGCCTATTATTGGCAAACTAGCTCCTACATTGGTTTCAAATAAAAATGAAGCATTGTACTCACGTGCTAAAGATTTTAATTTGATATAGTTATCATAAGGGGAAGAACATGCAATTTTATTACATGCCACCACCGACACCGCTTTTCCTAGCAATCCTGCATATACATTAGCTACCATTTCATGCGCCGTTACGTCCACGAATACACTATTACGTAAGTTATTATGGATAATAGATTCGGCGTATTGGTTGATATCTCCAAATGGTGCATTTTGCAATTGTTCTCTCCATGAATTCAGATCAATCCCTTCGGGATGTATTAATTGTCTTTTACTATTAGCAATCCCTACTATTTTAACTTGTAATCGTAAATTGTCCTGTAAATAAACAACCTGCTTTTTAATTTGCTCTATTAATTTACCACCTACATTTCCTGCGCCTGCAATATATACATTGACTTGTTTATAAGATGTTTCAAAAAAAGCTTCGTGTAAAACGTTGATGGCTTTACGTACATCCTTAGCTGCAATGACTGCAGTAATATTTTTTTCGGAAGATCCTTGCGCGATGGCACGTACATTAATTCCATTACGTCCCAAGACACCAAACATTTTTCCACTCACCCCTGGATGACTCTTCATTTGTTCTCCTACCAAGGCTAAAATAGAAACATCTTTTTCTATAATTAAAGGTTCTACTTTTTGTGTATTAATTTCATGCTCAAACTCTTCATCCACCGACAGTTTAGCCTGATGCGCATCCTGCACATTTACACCTACACATATAGAATGTTCGGATGAACTTTGTGTAATTAAAATAATATTGATTTGTTTTTTAGCCAATGCTTCAAACAATCTTTTTGAAAATCCGGGTATCCCCACCATGCCACTTCCTTCCAAACTTAATAAGCAGATATCTTGTATACTTGATATTCCTCTTATAAAGTTTTCATCTTCGGGTGATTCATTTTGAATAATGGTTCCTGGATGAGTTGGATCAAATGTATTTTTGATAAGGACCGGTATGTTTTTATGCATCACCGGTTGAATGGTGGGAGGATATATAACTTTCGCGCCAAAATGGGATAACTCCATAGCTTCCTGATAAGAAATAGTAGGTATCTCTTTTGCATTTTGTACAATTCTAGGATCGGCTGTCATCATTCCACTTACATCTGTCCAAATTTCTAACACCGCCGATTGCACACTTGAAGCTAAGATAGCTGCAGAATAATCTGAACCTCCTCGACCCAATGTAGTGGTATTCCCTTCAATGTCGCTCGCAATAAATCCGGGTGCGATATAAAGATCAAACTTATTGGACGCTTGATTCAAATAATCATTTACTTTTTGGTGTGTCAATGCACGATCCACCGTAGCATTTACATAATTAGAATTCGTTTTAATAATATCACGAGCATCTAACCAAGTAACATTAATTCCTTTAGCAGCAAATGTGGCAACAATAATTTTAGAAGATAATATTTCACCATAACTCACCATCTTATCTTTCATACGAGGCGTAAGTTCTCTCAACATAAACAAACCTTCCCCATTACTTTCAATTTCATTGATCAATTGTTTCACCAAACTTAATGTAGCACTTTGATGTTGTATGGGAAGCAAGGCTCGCACTGCTTCCAAATGTTTTTGCTCTATATTTTGAATGATGGTTTTGTAGGCTTCATTTCCTTGCGCTGCCGTTTGTGCCAACATTAATAATTGATCCGTCACACCACTCATAGCAGATACTACTACAATAGCCTGCTGCTTTTTTATACTATTAGTAACAATGCCCACGACTTTTTCTATCGCTTCTGCATTTCCTACCGAACTTCCTCCAAATTTTAAAACCTGCATAACCAAATTTATTTAACGCATCCATTATATTAAATATCCGTAGATATTATCATTCTTATTTATTTCCGTATAGTTAATATGATAGTGTTTCATGTTTTGCAATAACACTTCATATGCTTCTTTCGTTTTTAATTCTAAGCCCACTAGAGCAGGACCTGCTTCCTTATTATGTTTTTGCATATACTCAAATCGAGTGATATCATCTTCGGGACCTAATACTTTATTTACGAATTCCTTTAAGGCTCCTGGTCTTTGTGCAAATCCAATCAGAAAATAATGTTTCAATCCTTCATAGATCAAAGATCGTTCTTTAATTTCTTGCATACGATCTATATCATTATTACCTCCACTTACAATACATACAACGTTTTTACCTTTGATTTGTTCGGCATATTCATCTAAAATAGCTACCGACATTGCACCCGCAGGTTCAACTACTATAGCTTCTTCATTATACATTTGTAAAATTGAAGTGCATATTTTTCCTTCTGGCACCAATCTCATTTCATCTATGACATCCTTGCAAATTGAAAAAGTATAATCACCAATGCGCTTTAACGCTGCCCCATCAACAAATTTATCTATATGTTCCAATTCTACCGGATGCCCTTGCTCCATTGCGGTTAGCATACTGGGTGCACCTTCTGGTTCTAATCCAATAATTTTTGTATGTGGTGAATGTTGCTTAAAATATTTTCCCACCCCTGCGCTTAATCCACCACCGCCTACTGGAATAAAAATATAGTCAATAGGTTGTTGTGTTAATTCATGAATGTCATTTAATATTTCCACACCCACCGTTCCTTGCCCCTCCACAATTGAAGGATGATCAAATGGAGGAATAAAAGTCATTTCGTTTTGTAGGGTATACGCTTTTGCTGCTATCGCAGTGTCATCAAATGTGTCTCCTACTAATTTTACTTCTACCCAAGCATCACCAAACATTTTTGTTTGACTAACTTTTTGTTTAGGCGAAGGTATCGGCATAAATACGACTCCTTTTACTTGTAGCTTTTTACAGCTATACGCAAAGCCTTGTGCATGATTGCCTGCACTTGCACAAACTACGCCTTTTTGCAACTGCGCAGGTGTTAATTGACTCATCATATTGTACGCACCTCTTAATTTATAAGATCGTACAATTTGTAAATCTTCTCTTTTTAAATAAACACTGCACTGATACTTGCGGGACAAATTTGCATTGTATTGCAATGGAGTGTGATGTATCACATCTTGCAATCTTACTGCAGCACCCACGATATCTAGTGCAGTGTTGTGTATTGTTTTTATTTCACTCATTCATTGTTATTTTCCAGGTTGGTTCTCAGGACGTAAACTACGTACTGTTCTACCTGCTTGCCACATTTCGCTATCGCGTAATTCGGCTAATTCAACTTCTAATTTTTCACGATAATCTGCTTTACTATTTAAATCGATAGAACGTGCAGATTCTTGTCCTGTTGCAACACTATTATATAAGTCACTAAATACGGGTAAAGTTGCATCACGGAATTTCTTCCACCAATCCAATGCACCTCTTTGTGCTGTTGTAGAACAGTTGGCATACATCCAATCCATTCCATTTTCAGCCACCAATGGCATTAATGATTGTGTTAATTCTTCCACTGTTTCGTTGAACGCTTCCGATGGGCTATGTCCGTTTTTACGTAACACTTCATATTGTGCTGCGAAAATACCTTGGATCGCTCCCATTAAAGTTCCACGCTCTCCTGTTAAATCACTAAATACTTCTTTTTTGAAATCGGTTTCAAATAAGTAACCACTTCCAATCGCAATACCTAATGCAATCACTCTATCCCATGCTTTTCCTGTAGCATCTTGGAAAATAGCATAGCTACTATTTAATCCGCGACCTTGTAAGAACATTCTACGTAAAGAAGTTCCTGATCCTTTGGGTGCTACTAAAAATACATCCACATCAGCTGGAGGTATTATACCTGTTTGCTCATTGAATGTGATTCCAAAGCCATGAGAGAAGTATAATGCTTTACCTGGCGTTAAATGTTTTTTAACGGTAGGCCACATAGCGATTTGTGCAGCATCACTTAATAAGTAACAAATAATAGTTCCTTTTTCTAAAGCTTCTTCTATTTCAAATAAAGTTTGGCCTGGCACAAAACCATCAGCTACTGCTTTATCCCAACTTTTTGAATTTTTACGTTGCCCAATTATGACATTCACCCCATTTTCTTTTTGGTTCAATGCTTGTCCTGGACCTTGTACTCCATAACCTATCACAGCAACTGTTTCATTTTTTAAAACTTCTTGTGCTTTTGATAAGGGGAACTCGTCGCGTGTTACTACGTTTTCTTCAGTTCCTCCAAAATTTAATTTTGCCATTTTACTTTAAATTTAATTGTGTTTATTTTTATTTATTTTATGTTGTTATAGTGTGCTTTACTTTTTCAAGTAGGGTATACTATTTTTAATTTATTTTTTTGATTGTTGTGTAGATGAAGTGCTTAGTTTAGCTTAGTCACTCACATGTACTTTACATGGTGAATATTTTTTCTCTCTTTCCTAAATATTCATTTTCATTTACTTCCTCACTAGGTTCTTGTTTTTCAAATTGTTTAAGTCTTTCATGAAAACCACTGCTCTCCTTAATAATAGCCACCCTAGCGCTTCTTACAAATTCTACCAATCCAAAAGGCTCTAAAGCCTGCATTAATTTATTGGTTTCCTCACGATGTCCTGTGGTTTCAAATACAATAAAATCCTTGCGTATCGCTATTGCCCTTGCTCCAAATTCTCTCAATAGTCTTTCTACTTTTACTCTCTCTGTAATTTCTTCGGACAATACTTTATATAAAGCCAACTCCTGCCATACTATTTCATCGTTGGTATTAAAATAAGCTTTTAATACTTCTACTTGTTTTTCAATTTGACGCACCAATTTTATCACCACTTCTCTAGACTCATGTATCACTATCGTAAAACGATGAATACCCGCAATTTCAGAAGGTGAAGTATTTAAACTTTCTACATTAATTTTTCGGCGCGAAAAAATAATGGCAATACGATTTAGCAACCCTACTTGGTTTTCGGTATATACTGTAATGGTATATTCTTGTTTTTCATTATTTAATTCCATAGCATCCATTTTTTCAAATATTCATTTCTATTTCCATCCTTTATATTCTATTCTACAATTTTATTTTCGCACTCACTTTTTACTTCAATTTATTTACTTCAATCTTATTTCACTTACGCTGCAGCCCTGTGGTACCATAGGAAACACATTATTTTCCTTTCCTACCATCACTTCTAATAAATAAGATCCTTTATGTTGGATCATTGTTTTTAAGGCATTCGCAAGATCCTTACGATGTTCTACTTTAGCTCCTTCAATACCATAAGCTTTTGCAACCATGACATAATCGGGGCTTGCAATATCTACAAACGAATAGCGCTTATCATTAAATAATTGTTGCCACTGACGCACCATTCCTAAAAACTGATTATTTAGAATTAATATTTTGACATCTACTCCTGTTTGCATGATGGTTCCTAATTCCTGAATGGTCATTTGAATACCACCATCACCAATCACAGCAATCACCGTGCGATCCAATGCGCCAAACTTAGCACCAATCGCTGCTGGTAAGCCAAATCCCATTGTCCCTAATCCACCTGAAGTTATATTACTGCGCGTTTGATTAAATTTTGCATATCGACATGTCACCATTTGATGTTGTCCTACATCGGTTACCATCACTGCATTTCCTTCCGTAATTTCATTCACTATACGTATTACTTCTCCCATCGTCATTTCATCTGTAGTTGGATATATTTCATCCTTAATACATTGATCATATTCTTTTTGCGTATAGTCGGCAAATACTTTTAACCACTCGCTTCTATCTTTTTGCTCAATGCCTAAGGTTAACAAGGGTAATGTTTCCTTACAATCACCCCACACACCTACTGTTGCTTTTACATTTTTATCTATCTCTGAAGGATCAATATCCAAATGAATCACTTTTGCTTGCTTCGCATATTTATCTAAACGACCAGTGACACGATCATCAAATCGCATACCTACTGCAATTAATACATCACACTCATTGGTTAAAACATTGGGGCCATAATTTCCGTGCATACCCAACATACCCACATTTTGTGGATGATCCGATGGTAATGCACTCAATCCTAAGATGGTCCATGCTGCTGGCATTCCCGACTTTTCTATAAACTTTTTAAATTCTTTTTCAGCTTGCCCTAATATGACTCCTTGTCCAAAAATGACCAATGGTTTTTTAGCATTATTAATTAAAGCCACTGCTTCATCAATAAAGTTTTTACGAATCACTGGTGCTGGACGATAGCTACGTATATGATGACATGGGGCATATCCTTCGTAATCAAAACTTTGTATTTGTGCATTTTTAGAAATATCAATTAACACGGGACCCGGTCTTCCACTTCTTGCTAAATAAAATGCTTTTGCTAATACTGTTGGAATTTCAGTTGCATCTGTAATTTGATAATTCCATTTTGTAACCGGCATGGTGATATTAATAATATCGGTTTCTTGAAATGCATCTGTTCCTAATAAATGTGCAAACACTTGTCCTGTAATACACACTAGTGGAGTACTATCAATCATGGCATCCGCTAACCCTGTTACTAAATTAGTAGCGCCTGGGCCACTCGTTGCAAATACGACACCCACTTTTCCCGATGTACGCGCATATCCTTGCCCAGCATGGATTCCACCTTGCTCGTGTCTTACTAATATATGTTTTAAGCGATCATTATAATCATACAATGCATCATAAATAGGCATGATGGCTCCACCCGGATAACCAAAAATAGTATCGGCACCTTCGGCAATACAAGCTTCCAATACGGCTTGCGATCCCGTTAGTGTGGTTGTTGTAGGTGTTTTTTCAATTATTGTTTCCATAATCATCTTTTTAATTTGAATCTGTAACACATCCTTCACTCGCATCTGTTACTAACTTCGCATACTTATATAATACGCCATTAGTTACTTTTAATACGGGTGCAGGTTGCGCCGCTCTTCGTTTCGCTATTGTTGCTTCATCTACTTGTAATGTCATTTTACGTTCTGGGACATTCAATTCTATGATATCATTATCTTCTACTAATCCAATTAATCCTCCTTTGTAGGCTTCGGGTGTAATATGTCCCACTACAAATCCGTGCGTACCTCCACTAAATCTTCCATCAGTAATTAAAGCCACTGACTTTCCTAAGCCTGCACCTATAATAGCCGATGTGGGTTTTAACATTTCAGGCATCCCTGGAGCGCCCACTGGGCCTACGTTTTTGATGACTACCACATCACCTGATTGTATTTTTCCTGAATTAATACCAGCGATTAATGATTGTTCTCCATCAAATACTCTTGCTGGTCCTACAAATAAATCTCCTTCCTTTCCTGAAATTTTTGCAACACTTCCTCCTGTTGCTAAATTGCCGTATAATATTTGTAAGTGGCCTGTTGCTTTAATAGGATTTTCTTTAGGATAGATAATTTTTTGTTGATCAAAATTTAAATCAGGGGCACTTGCTAAATTTTCAGCAATTGTTTTTCCGGTGACCGTTAAACAATCTCCATGCAACCATCCTTGTGCTAACATATATTTCATCACAGCAGGAACACCACCATATTGATGTAAGTCCTGCATTAAATATTTTCCTGATGGTTTAAAATCTGCTAACACTGGAATTTTATCACTGATAGTTTGAAAATCATCTTGTGTAAAGGATACTCCTACACTTTTTGCCATTGCAATCATATGCAATACTGCATTGGTACTTCCTCCTAATACCATAATCACGGCTACTGCATTTTCAAATGCTTTGCGTGTCATAATATCTTTGGGCTTAATATCTTTTTCTAATAACAAGCGAATGGCTTTTCCTGCATCACGACATTCTTGTTGTTTTTCTTCACTCAATGCTGGGTTAGAAGAAGAATAAGGTAAACTCATCCCTAATGCCTCAATCGCTGCTGCCATGGTGTTTGCCGTATACATACCACCACATGCACCTGCACCTGGGCAAGCATGTTGCACGATGCCTTTAAAATCTGCTTCGTCTAATTGTCCTGCCATTTTTTGTCCTAATGCTTCAAATGCAGATACAATATTTAAATCCTGTCCTTTATAATGTCCTGGAGCAATTGTTCCGCCATATAACATAATGGATGGACGATTTAATCGACCCATTGCAATTAATGATCCTGGCATATTTTTATCACAACCCGGTACCGTAATTAAAGCATCATAATATTGTGCACCACAAACTGTTTCAATAGAATCTGCAATCACATCACGACTTACTAATGAATATCGCATTCCATCTGTTCCGTTACTCATTCCATCACTCACGCCTATGGTATGAAACACTAAACCCACTAAATCATTTTCCCACACACTGGTTTTTACATTCGCTGCCAATGCATTCAAATGCATATTGCAAGTGTTGCCATCATAACCCATACTCACAATACCCACTTGTGCTTTATGCAAATCAGCATCTGTTAATCCTATCCCATAAAACATAGCTTGCGCTGCAGGCTGAGTGGGATCCAGTGTGATAGTTTTTGAATATTTATTGAGTTCCATATTTGTTACGTTAAAAAGCAGTTGATAAAATTAGGCTTGTTTTTTTTCTTAACCTTAACACGAATGTTAGTTTAAGCATGTTTTAGATTAGATAATCGTTGATTTATGTAAACGATCATGATG